>JAGVCA010000033.1 GCA_020059485.1 Anaerolineales bacterium | reverse complement strand
GTTTCCAGGCGGTCTGGTCTTTGACGCCCACTTTGGCGGCATATGCACTCAGCTTCATGCGGAATATCATAGGATATAATCACACAAAATACGATAAATCAATTAACTTGTATAGATACTCCCCACCCAGCTGGGACTTACCACTTGACCACAGGACAGCCGATCTGTTCTGCCTATGCCGGGACTGCCAGCGGTTTTGCCCGCCAATCCTTGATGATGAACGGCAGGTATAGCAGCAGGAAGAGCACGAAACCGAGTGCTTCCATTGATAGGATATACCACGGCCACGGACCGAGCACATCCAGTAGGCTGGCGGTGGGTGGTTTCTCGATCACGAACAGATAATTGGCCCCGATCATCAGGTTGATGAAATACACGACGACCATGTACAGGTTCACACCTACCGCCACCCGCAGGAAAGATTTCCAGGTCGGGCGGAAGCCCTCTTTCAGGGTCAGGTACACTGGCGTCAGGATCAACGTCCCATGCACGATCAGCGTCTGCAGCGCTCGGAAGTGCCAAAGGCCGTACTGCCCGGCTTCCGGTGTCAGCAGCGGCTGCAGCGCCCCTGCGATCCCGATAAAATAGGCAAACTCGTAGATCCGGTAATTGCGGGTCAGCAGCATGATGACGCTCAGCCACACCATAATCGAGCAGATATGCAATGGCAGGTGATAGGTAAGATCCCAGGTACCCGTCCACAGGCTCCACACATGCCAGGCACCTTCCCAGATGACCAGCACCGCCGCCAGCAGGTAGCGCATCCGGCGTTTGCCAGCCTCGCTTGGCTGCTTCCATCCCAGGAACAACCACAGCAGGATGGCCGCAAAGATCCCCAGCACCAGCAGGTGGCGCGGGCCAAACAGTTGGAAAGGCTCGCCGGCATAATTGGGGTCAAAGAATTCGATCATTGTTACTCCTCATTTATAGGGTTTTGGCAGCCTCCGGGGACTTTCCCGGCTCAACCGTTCACCGCTCCTGTGCCGTTCTTGTTCCAGGGTGTCACCAGGTTGCGTCCGTTGGATTTGGATTGATACAGCGCTTTGTCCGCTGATTCGATCAGATCCTTGATTGTCACCGGTTGTTTGGGGTCATACGTGGATACGCCCAGGCTGATGGTGATATGGACGTCGATCTCCTCGATGTGGAACTCGTGCTGGTCCACGATCATCCGCAGCCGCTCAGCGGTCAGGATCGCAGCGGATAGCGGCGTATCGGGCAGGATCACGGCAAACTCCTCGCCGCCGTATCGGCACAGGATATCATATTCCCGCAGCCCGGCCTTTCCGGTCATCGCGATCTCACGCAGAACCTGATCGCCGATCAGGTGTCCATGGGTATCATTGATCTGTTTGAACAGGTCAATATCGAACATGATCACCGAAAACGGCATCTGGCTGCGTCTGGAACGTTCCAACTCGGAATCCAGCAGCTCATAGAAATGGCGGTGGTTGGAAAGCCCGGTCAGCGCATCTGTGATCGCCAGGTATTGCAACTGTTCCTGGATCCGCTTTTGTTCGCTGATATCGCGGGCGGTGATCAATTTTCCTCGGATCGCCCGCTGACCTTGGATGGTATACGACTGGATCTCGTAATTGTGCAGTTCTCCCTGGCTGTCATGCACTTCTGTGTGATAGCGTTGTTCTTGTTCCTCCAGCCGCGGTGGGGGAATATTCTTTGCCAGGAAGATATCTTCCACCGGTGTTCCGAGCTTTGCGCGGTCGATCCCAAACAACCTCTGGGCGGCTGGGTTGAGATCCACGATCTGGTGATGCTGGTTGACCACGATCATGCTCTCGATCATATTCTCCACCAGGATGCTCCGGGCGATCGGGCTGAGGTCGAACAATTGGTTGAAAAAGACCCCCCAGGCTAGGATGATCCCGGCAATTACGAACCCGAGAGGATCATAATTGACCCGGATCTGCGGGATCAGATGAAAGGTATGGGAGATATTCACGACCAGGGGGATCAAGGTCGCGCCGATCAGCGCGATGGCTTGCTGGCGGTATCTGGAAACCAGGCGGATCGCTTCCCTCAGCAGGAAGTAGACCCCGATCAGCACCAGAGTATAAGAATACGCCAGGTGCACTAGAGCGTAAGGGCCCAGGCTCCAGGTGTCATCGATCAGGAAATACCCGCTGCGGAAATAGTTGATCTCGGTGACAAAATAATGGTGGATGTCGTTGGTGGCGAACAATAAGATCGAGAGGGCCGGCAGCAGGCTAACCAGGAGAATGTTTTCGGTCGTCACCAGGTGTTCTTTATCTGTGTACCGCAAAATCAGGAACAGCCACGAGACCGGGGTGAGGACCATCCCGGTCATCCGGAAGAACATCCAGGTATCGGCTGTGGCTTCAGTTGCAGCCAGCATCCCTCCGGCGATCGCCCCGGTCCACAGAGCCACGAACATCATCATCCAGGCAAAAGGCACCGCTCCGCGCGAGGGTTTCAACCTGTAGACGCTGACAGCCAGATAGATCGATAAGATCGTGGCGATCATCGCGATCAGGAAAAACAGGGAATACTGGTCGATTTGCAAGCCGGCCTCTTTCTCTCCAGTTCACCCTTACAACGGGCAACGAGCCAGGCGCACAATTGCTAGTTTATCTATTATATCGGATGCTTGACACACTTCGCGCCTATTTTGTATAATCATGCCATAATTTGAATAACTGTAATAGTGTGAAGCCAAGTTCCGTACACGTACCTTCCAGAGACCTGCCGGATGCTGCGAGGCAGGAGGTACCCGCGGGAGATCCACTTCACAGCCGGAGAATTCCCCGGCAGCTGCCTGACAGGGTAAGGAACCCCAATCAGGCCGGGCCCGCCCGTTACTGCGGACAAAGGCTGGCAACTCCCCCAACGGGCACGCCGGCGAATGCAGGTGGCACCACGAGCGCTCCCCTCGTCCTGCGGGCAGGGGAGCGTTGCTATTCAGCCGGCTGGACAGGCTCTGCCTGAACCCCACCCAACCCGGCAACCGGAGGTGCAGCATGTTAGATATCAACCTGATCCGGGAAAACCCCGAACTGGTCAGAGCCGGAATGCGCAAACGCGGCATGGATCCGTCCCCGGTGGACGAAGCCTTTCGCCTGGACAGCCGCTGGCGCGAGATCCTGCAGGAAGTCGAAAGCCTGAAGGCCGAACGCAATACAGTCTCCAGGGAGATCGGCAGGATGAAAGACCAGGCCGAACGCGAGGAAAAGATCGCCGCCATGCGCCTGGTCAATGATCGCATCAAGGTCCTGGACGAAGAAGTTGCCAGCCTGGAAGCCGGCCTGCAGACCGTCATGGCGATCATTCCCAACTACCCGTACGAACGCGTCCCGGACGGTTTCACCGAGGACGATAACGTCGAGATCCGCCGCTGGGGTGACCTCCCCCAGGGTAAGTACTTCAAACCCCACTGGGACCTCGGGCCTGAACTTGGCCTGCTCGATTTTGAGCGCGGCGTCAAGCTGGCCGGCTCGCGCTTTTACGTGCTCACTGGCGCAGGCGCCCGTCTGCAGCGCGCCCTGATCCACTTCATGCTCGACCTGCACGCCCGTCAGGGTTACCGCGAAATGTATGGGCCTTTCATCGTCCGCGGCGAAATCCTCTACGGGGCCGGGCAGCTGCCCAAGTTCAAGGAAAACCTGTACAAGGACCATGAGGAAGACCTGTATCTGCTTCCGACATCCGAGGTCTCGATCACCGGCCTGCACATGGACGAGATCTTCGAAGAAGCCGACCTGCCCAAGTATTACACCGCCTATTCGCCCTGCTTCCGCCGGGAGAAGATGAGCGCCGGCCGCGACGTGCGTGGCATCAAACGCGGCCACCAGTTCGACAAGGTCGAGATGTACAAATTCTGCCTGCCAAAAGATTCGGATGCCGAACTCGAGAAAATGGTCGCCGATGCCGAGGAAACCTGCAAACTGCTCGGCATCCCCTACCGGGTGATCCTCAAATGTGCCGGGGACACCAGCGAGACCGCTCACATCTCCTACGATCTCGAAGCCTGGGCGGCTGGCTGCCAGGAATGGCTGGAAGTCTCCTCGATCTCCAATGTCGGTGAGTTCCAGGCCCGCCGCGCCATGATCCGCTACCGCCCGGAGAGCGGCGCGCCGCCGCGCCCGGTCCACTCGCTGAACGGGTCGGGCCTTGGCCTGCCGCGCACGCTGATCGCCATTCTGGAGAACAACCAGCAGCCGGACGGCAGTGTGGTCGTGCCGGAAGCGCTGCGGCCGTGGATGGGCAGTATCGAGGTGATCGAGAAGCCATGATCGAGGGGCTCACAGAATTCTTTGGCCTGGCTCTGCCGTGGCTGCTGCTGGCCGGGATGCTGATCGGTCTGTTCGGGCTGATCATCCCGATCTTCCCAGGCAATGTCGTTATTTTCGCTGGCGTGCTGGTTTTCGGTCTGATCGACGGGTTCGACAGCCGCGCCTGGGTGTTCTTTGTTCCGATCGCCCTGCTCACTTTGGTGGCGGTCAGTGTGGACAATCTCCTGATGGGTGCCAAGGCCAAGCAAGCCGGGGCCGCCTGGTCCAGCCTGGGGATCACCCTGCTGGCGGCTTTTGTGGTCTCACTGCTCCTCACGCCCATCGCCGGTCTGCTGGCCGCGCCCTTGGCCCTGTTCCTGGCCGAGCTGGCCCGCCTGAAAGGCGACCGCCGCCGCGCCTGGGAGATCACCAGCGGCTTGCTGATCGGCTGGGGCTGGGCTTTCGTGATCCGCTTTGCGCTCGGGATGCTGGTGATCGGGCTGTATCTGTGGTGGGCGCTGGGGGGCGGGTAAGCGGCCGGATCCCGGGGCACTCCCTTGTTGTTAAACAAAAGAGAGGGACTCATCGTCCCTCTCTTCGCGTTTCAGTCAGTCTTCCCGGTCACGGGTTGCGGATCTGCGGTACGAACCAGAACACCTGGTTGATCCCGCTGGCAGCCTTGGACTCGACATCCAGCGTGAACTGGACTTCCTCGCCGACAAACGCCGCCAGGTCCACATCGATCACTTCGGTCGAGCCGTCCTGCTTCTGGGTCCACTCGCCGAGGGATCCGGTCACACCGCTGCTCTTGATCTTGTACGTCAGATGGAAGCGCACATTGCAGGTGGTGGCGCTTTTCAGGCAGCCGATCTCACTGATAAAGTGATCGCCGGCTTGCACGGTGTAGTACGGGTAGGTGCCCCGCACCCGCTCATCAGAGTTGACCTGCATCAGGATCGCCGATTCGTCCTCGGTGCGGTTGTCCTCCAGCTGGAAGTTGGAGCTGTAGCGTACGTTGTCCTTGAATGCAGCCGGGTTCCCGATGCAGAACAGTGAACCGGCGTCGCTCTTCCAGTTGGCCTTGCACAGGTTGATGGCAAAGTCGTACTCGCCAGTATGGGACAGCTTGGTGACCTTGATCTGGACGAAGATCGGGGAGTTCGCACCCGCGCCGATCCCAAACTCTTTGCCCTTGTCGCTCTTCAGTATCCAGTTGCCTTTGTACTTGCCCTTGTCAGCCGGGGCTTTCATCGCGATGGCGAGCTCAACCGTTTCGCCCGGTGCGACCTTCTTCGGGAAGGTGATCGCCGCGCCGCCCATCTTGTCGCCGCTGTCAAAGATCACCTCGTAGTCCTTGGTCCAGGTGCAGGTGCCGACGTTTCGCACCATCCACACTTTGACAAAGTTGGTGTTGGCCGGGATCTCGCTGTCATCGATCACGGTCAGGTCGCGCACGAACTGGGCGGCATTGCACAGGGCCGGCGTGGCCGTGGCGGCTGGCGCTTTCGTGTTCGTCGGGACCGGCGTATTGGTCGGCAGTGGTGTGAACGTCGGGAAGGGCGTATTGGTGGGCGCGCTCGTCGCGGTCGGCTGGCTGGTGGCGGTCGAAGCCTGCCACACTTCGGTCAGCCGGGCAGAGACGGTCTCGGCCACGGCGGTGTTCGTCCCGGCCGGATCGGCCTGCGGGCCGCCCCCGATCAACGGGGCCGTGCACGCCAGGATCGCTGCGCTGATGGTAGCCAGGGCCAGCAATAAATGAAGGCGTTTGTGTTTCATTTTGAGTCTCCTTGCGCTTCTAAGGCGCGTGTTCAAAAAAAAATCGACGAAACCGGTGAAGGTGTTCCACCGATTAAAACGAAGTTCACGCCAGTTTGGTTCTCCCTCAGATTAATTATAGATTAATTCCAGAAATTGCAAGCCCCCTAATTTCAAGATCGCTCATTCCGGGTTGAAGAACATCATCCCGATCCCCAACCGGGTCAGACCTTCCTCCGCCCAGTGCTGCATCAGGCCGCTGCCGTCCTGATAGACTTTGAACAGCGTCCCGATTGCTGCCGGGTCCTCGATCCCGGCCAGCGCCCGGACGGCTTCCAGCCGGGCGGTGTGCGGCGCATCTTCCGCTTCGATCAGCGCGGTCAGGTGCGGGGTGGCGGCCTTGCCCAGCGCGGTCAGCGCATCCCGCCCCAGGCGCGCCAGCAGCTGATCCTCACCCCGCAGCAGCCCGAGCAGTTTCGGGATCGCTTTTTCGTCCGGGTGTTTGCGCAGGCCGAGCGCGGCGCACGCCCGCACGCCCGGATCGGCGTCCTCCAGCCCCAACCGCAGCAGCTTGCTGACCCGCGCCTCCTGAAACTCGCTCAGCGCTCGCAGCGCCCACCAACGCTCGTCGGGGTCGGTGCTGGCGGAGAGCGCAGCCAGCACATAGAAGCCGCGGCTGCCGAGCGACGTAAAGCGAAGCGCCGCCCCTTCGGCAAGCGCTTCGTCGCCGCTGGTCAGATCGGCCAGCAGGTCTTCCAGGTCGGTCATTGGTTATTTATCGGGCGGGGGGACGGGCAAGGCGTCTTTGGCGGTCTCCTGCCATTTGCTGCCCTCGTCGATCAGCATCACCGGGATATCCTCACGAATGGGATATTTCCGCCCGCAGTCCTGGCAGATCAGCCAGGTCTCTTTGTAGTGTTCCAGCAGGCCTTCCGTCTCGCGCACGCAAGCCGGGCAGCGCAGGATCTCGAGCAGTTCTTGACTTACCATAAAAATCTCCAAAGGGGACTGTCGTCTTTAGGCGACAGGGGAATTTGGAAGTGGCGGGAGCCACTCCCTGATTGTGGTTGAAAAATGTCGTTTCGATGAAATTTTAGTACAATTGTTCTATGGTGGGTACTCGAACCAAAACAAACGCTGGCAATCTGTTTTCGCTCAAAACTCATTTCGTCTGGTGTCCGAAATATAGGCGCAAGATTCTTGTGGGGAATG
>JAGVCA010000059.1 GCA_020059485.1 Anaerolineales bacterium | reverse complement strand
GTTTCCAGGCGGTCTGGTCTTTGACGCCCACTTTGGCGGCATATGCACTCAGCTTCATGCGGAATATCATAGGATATAATCACACAAAATACGATAAATGAATTAACTTGTAAAGATACTTTATACTAGCTTTTGAAATTATCCAAACAACCCACCCATGAGGAGCGCGCAATGCAATACACCAATCTTGGCAGGACAGGACTATCCGTGAGCCGGTTATGTCTGGGCACCATGAACTTTGGCCCGCACACCACCGATGCAGACAGTTTTGAGATCATGGACACGGCCCTTGACCTTGGGATCAATTTCTTCGATACCGCCAATGTTTACGGCTGGAAATTGGGCGAGGGGATCACCGAAAATATTCTCGGACGCTGGTTTGCTCAGGGCGGTGGCCGGCGCGAGAAAGTCGTTCTCGCGACCAAAGTCTTTGGCCGCATGGGCGAATGGCCTAACCAGCGCGGGCTCTCCGCCCGTCACATCCGCGAAGCCTGCGAGGCCAGCCTGCGCCGCATGCAGACCGACTACATCGACCTCTACCAGATGCACCACATCGATCGGAACACCCCCTGGGAGGAGATCTGGCAGGCTATGGAACAATTGGTCCGGGAAGGCAAGGTGCTCTACGTCGGCAGCAGCAATTTTGCCGGCTGGCATATCGCCGAAGCCCAGGCCGAAGCCCGTCAACGCCATTTCATGGGCTTGGTCTCCGAGCAAAGCCTCTACAACCTGAATGCCCGCATGGTCGAACTTGAGGTGCTCCCTGCCTGCGAAAAATTCGGCCTTGGCGTCATTCCCTGGAGCCCATTAGCAGGCGGCATCCTCGGTGGCGCGTTGGAAAAATTTGAGAAAGGGCGCCGCGCATCCGAAACCCGGCAGGAAGACATCGATAAATACCGTCCGCAACTCGAAGCCTACGAAAACCTCTGCAAGCAGATTGGCGAATCACCGGCTGATGTCGCCCTGGCCTGGCTGCTGAAAAATCCAGTCGTCACCGCACCGATCATCGGCCCGCGCACCCTTGACCAACTGACTGGCAGCCTGCGCGCCATCGAGATCAACTTTTCCGAGGAGACGCTCAAATCCCTGGATGAGATCTGGCCGGGTCCCGGCGGCCCCGCCCCCGAAGCCTACGCCTGGTAAGAGAGGAATCCACATGAACGCCATCGTACAGGAAAAAACAGCCCAGGCGGCCAGCATCCTCAAGGAGTTGGGGGTAGATTGCTGGTTGACCTTTGTTCGTGAGACCACTGCCGGCGGTGATCCGGTCCTGCCCCTGATCTACGGCCATGACCTCACCTGGCAGAGCGCGTTGATCATCACCGCTTCCGGCGAGTCAACAGCCATCGTCGGAAAATTCGAGGCGGAGACCGCCCGCCGGACAGGCGCCTTTCAGACGATTGTCTCATATGACCAATCCATCCAGCCACACCTGCTTGAAGTCCTGGATAAGTTCAACCCCAAACGGATTGCGATCAACTATTCCCTCGCCGACGTTTATTCTGACGGCCTCGGCCACGGTTTATTTCAGGTCCTGACCGGTTTCCTGGAGGACACCCCCTACCTCGACCGAATCGAACCCGCTGAACGCATCATCAGTGCCTTACGCGGGCGCAAAACCCCTTCGGAACTGGAGCGCATCAAAACGGCCATCCAGACCACGGAGGAGATTTACCAGCACACCTTCGCCGCCATCCAGCCCGGCATGACCGAGATCGAGATCGCTGACTTGATGCAAGCCCAGGTGCGTGAGCGCGGCCTGGAAACAGCCTGGGAACCAGCCCACTGCCCGGCGGTCAACTCCGGACCGCTCAGCTCTGCCGGACACGTCGGCCCAACCGAGATCAAACTGGAACCGGGCCACCTCCTCCATTTTGATTTTGGCGTCCGGCAGGATGGCTACTGCTCGGATATCCAGCGGCTGGCCTATTTGCCATCCTCCATCCACCCCGAACCGGGCAGCGAACTACGCAAAGCCTTCGCGACTGTCGTGACGGCCATCCAGCGCGCCGCCGACGCCCTCAAACCCGGCGTTCCCGGACACAAGATCGACCAGATCGCCCGCCAGACGATCACCGATGCCGGCTACGAAGAGTTCAAGCACGCCACCGGCCATCAGGTTGGCCGCCAAACCCACGATGGCGGCGGCATCCTTGGCCCGCTCTGGGACCGTTACGGCGATACACCCAACTGGCCGGTTGAAACCGGACAGATTTACACCATCGAGCCCAGCATCATTCACCCCGAGGTTGGCGTCATCGCGCTGGAAGAGATGGTCCGGGTCACGGAGCATGGTGCTGAGTTCCTCTGCGAACCGCAGACCGAGCTGGTGATCTTGCGGTCATGAAAGCTGCCCCGCTCCCCACACAGAAACGCATCGCCCTGGTCGCCCACGACGGGCGCAAGGACGACCTGCTCGAATGGGTCCAATACAACCGCGCCACCCTCGCCCAGCACTTTCTGTATGGAACAGGCACGACCGGCAAGATCATCGCCGAAAATACCGGACTGCCGGTCAAACGCCTGATCAGCGGGCCGCTTGGCGGGGACCAGCAGATCGGCGCCTTGATCGCCGAGCGAAACATTGACATCCTGATCTTTTTCTGGGATCCCCTCGAGCAGCAACCCCACGATCCGGATGTCAAAGCCCTGCTCAGGATTGCGGTCGTCTACAACATCCCGACTGCCTCCAACCGCTCCACTGCCGACTTTTTGATCAGCTCGCCTTTGATGGCCGACGTTTACCGCCGGATGCTGCCGGATTACCAACGCCGGCTAAGAGAAGCGTACGAGGAGGATGACGATTGATGACCATCACACAAGTTCCCGGAATCCAGGTCGGACATGCCACCGATCTCAAGGCTATTACCG
Organism: Anaerolineales bacterium; assembly: GCA_020059485.1. Lineage (GTDB taxonomy): Bacteria > Chloroflexota > Anaerolineae > Anaerolineales > UBA11579 > UBA11579. Next base: position 4,555 of record JAGVCA010000059.1, on the reverse strand, counting down.
GTTGTACCGTTGTACTGTGCGAAAAAGGAGCAGTCGCCGGCGTTGACCAGCGCGGCGGCGGACCGGGCACCCGTGAGATTGCTTTGCTCAACCCGGTCAATCATGTCGAAAAGGCACATGCCATCCTGCTGGCTGGGGGTTCCGCTTTTGGATTGGATGCGGCCGGCGGCGTCATGCGCTTCCTGGAGGAAAATGGCGTCGGCTACAATACCGGCGCGGCTCGGGTCCCGATCGTCCCGGCTGCCATCCTCTACGACCTCAATATCGGCAGCAGCCAGCGCCGGCCTGATCTCGAGATGGGATACCTGGCCTGTCAGCAAGCCACTGGCGATCCGGTCCAACAGGGCAGTATCGGCGCTGGCACTGGCGCAACGGTTGGAAAACTGCTCGGCATGGGTCAGGCCGTTAAAGCCGGGATCGGATCGGCGTCCATCCAGCTGTCCGGTGGTATCTGGATCGGTGCACTTGTTGCTGTCAATGCCGTTGGCGATATTATTGATCCGGATACCGGCAAGATCTTCGCCGGGGTCCGGTCGGTAAAGAAAGGCCCGGTCAGTATTGGTGGTGACGACCTGTTTGCTGACTCACTGACCATCATGAACAGCCTCGTCGGCCGGGCGCTCTTCAGTCTGGCCGAACGTGCCAATACGGTCATCGGAGTGGTTGCCACCAACGCGGGTTTCAGCAAGCCTGAGATCACCAAGATCGCTCAGATGGCTCAGAACGGCGTGGTGCGGACAGTCCGGCCTGCCAATACCATGCACGACGGCGACACACTCTTTGCCCTTTCCACCGGCAACAAAAAAGCCAACGTCAATACCGTTGGCGCATTTGCCGCCCAGATGGTGCAGCAGGCCGTCCTGAATGCCGTCAGGCAAGCGGTCAGCCTGGGCGGGGTCCCGGCGCTTGTCGATCTGCAGGCCGGGACGTAACGATCATTCCGGGGCAGCCAGGATCAAGGTCCAATAGCTCCCGTACTGGCTGCCCTCGATCAGGACATATCCGATCCCAACCTGGCTGAATGCCGGGTTGAGCATGTTTTCCTCATGGGCGGGGCTTTGCGCCCAGGCATCAAAAACCGCCTGCGCACTCTCGTAGCCGGCGGCAATATTCTCCCCGATCGCTGTAAACGAATACCCGGCAGCCGTCACCCGCGCCTCCACATCGCCCGCCTCCGGATCAACATGATCAAAAAACTGGTCGCAGCCCATCGCTGCGCTGTGACTGCGAGCCACTCCGGTTAGCTGGGCTTGCTCGACCAGTGCCGGGATGCCGGCCGCACTTCTGGCCTGGTTGATCAGGGTCAGCAGCGATCTTTCAAATCCAGCATTCTCAGATGGCTGACATATCTCCGCTCCCTCCTCTGTCTGGCTCGGTGCCACTGTCGCGGTTACCGTCGCAGTCGGTTCAACTGGTGAAGGGGAAGGTGCGGTGGTTTCAGTTGCAGTGGCTGCCGGCGATGGAACGATGACTGTTTCGGTCGGCTCGGTTTCAATTCCCTCCTCGTCCTGACTTATCCCGGTGTCAAACCGATCAAGGCTTTCGCCGCGCGCCGCGATCGTCACGCCGCGGTCAGACAGAACGCCAGGGGCGCTGCTGCACGCCGCAACACCAACAATCGCTGCCAACAAAATCAATCCGCTCAAAGCCTTCATCATAATATCCTCGATTCGCCATGATTATAAAACACCACGATCAAACGCGACAGCTCGGTCTTTTCACCACTGTTGTGGACAAATTCCCCAACTTCCAGTAGACTAACCCAATGCCAAAGAACAGCCCGATCCTTCAGATCTCTGCCAGGCAGGCACGCCGCTTCCTCCTCGATCACCAATTCCTCCTCACGCCCCATGCCGTTCCTCCTGAAGAGATCGCCCAGACCATCTTTTCTCGCTTGGGCTGTATCCAGTTTGATACCATCAATGTGGTCGGACGCAACGCCGACCTCGTCCTTCAGGCCCGCGTCAAAGGCTATCGCCAGTCCATGCTTGAGAACCTGCTCTACCAGGACCGCTCCCTGATTGATGGTTGGGACAAAATGGCTTCCATTATCCGGGCGGAAGATTGGCCTTACTTCGAATACCACCGGGAGCGTATGTCTGCTTATCACCGCACCCGTTCCCAGGAGGCAGCAGATGCCATCCCGGAGATAAGAAAAGCAGTTGCCGCTCAAGGGCCGCTTTCCTCGTTGGAATTTAAATCGGAGACCAAGACGGATTGGTTCTGGGGACCGACTTCGGTTGCCCGGGCTGCGCTCGAGATCATGTTCGCCCAGGGGATTCTTGGCATCCACCATCGTGTCAACACCCGCCGCTATTTTGACCTGATCGAACGCTTGCTTCCGGCGGAGATGCTGGCGGCCCCAAATCCCAACCCCACCCATGAGGCGTATCTTCATTGGCACCTCCACCGGCGGATCGGCAGCATGGGCCTGGCAGCCACCAATGCCGGTGAATATTGGTACGGCGTTTCCAATGGCTACAAAGCCTCCACCCGGACCCCAATCCTCGACAGCCTTCACCAGCAGGGCAGGATCACCCAGGTCGAAGTCGCCGAACTGCCCGGAAAAACCATCTACATCCGGACCGAGGACCTCGAACGATTGGAAAATGTCTCTCTCGATGATCTGCCTGATCCCCAGGCCGCCTTCATCGCTCCGCTTGATAATCTGATCTGGAACCGAAGTTTGATCGGCGATCTGTTCGACTTTGATTACACCTGGGAAGTCTACAAACCAAAGGACCAACGCCAATATGGTTACTATGTCCTCCCGGTCCTCTTCGGCGACCGCTTCATCGCCCGTACCAATCTGAAGTTCGATCCCAAACAATCCGATCTGGCGCTGCTCGGTTGGTGGTGGGAGTCGGACATCGAGCCGGATCAGGCCATCCTTTCTGCCTCCGGCCACGCGCTGGCAGATTTCAGGCAGTTCGTCGGCGCAGAGCGCATCAGCTTTCAGCCCGAACTCACCTTCAGCAAGCAGGAACGCGGCTTGATCAACACCCTTCTGGAACAAGCATCATGACCGGTGAACGCCCTGTGCCCGCCTCCACAACCGAGGCCCGGATTCAGGTCAGCAATTCGACTTTTATCGCCTCTGCCTCTCCGGCGAGCACTCCGGAGGAGGCCAGAGCCTTCATCGATCAGATCAAGCAGCAGCACCCCGACGCCGCACACCACGTCCCGATCTTCATCATCGGGCACCCACCGGCCACCATCGAACATAGCTCCGATGACGGCGAGCCTTCGGGTACGGCAGGACGTCCAGCGCTCGCCGTCTTGCGCGGCAGCGGGTTAGGGGATATCGCGGTAGTGATTACCAGGTATTTTGGCGGCACAAAACTTGGCACCGGCGGGCTGGTCCGGGCGTACAGTGACGCCATCCGCGAGCTGTTAGGTGTCATGCCGGTGGCTTATAAAACCGCCACCATTACGACCGAATTCACGATCCCCTACGCCCTCTATGAACAAACCCAGTTGCTGATTGAGAACAATCGCGGCATACTCCTGGAACAAAACTTTGAAGTTGAGGTCACGGTCAGGTGTAAATTCCGTCGGGATGAGTTTGCGGGCTTCAAGAGCCAGTTGATCGAACTTTCCAGCGGTCAGATCCACGCACCGGTCGTCTCAGAAAACCCCGACGATTTCTTTGAGGCGGCCTGATCCTGCCTTAGCTTCACCGATCAAGGGTCTGGAGTAACCATTTCCGTGACAGGTTGCCACACCCCCAGGAATTGCCAATCCCCTCCAGGTCCCACCCGCCACAGTCGCATTTCCGCCGGCAAATGAACCCCGTCGGCAAACTCGGGATAGCGCAGTCCGCTGCCGGTCATCTCTCCCTCCCGTGCTGCCAACGCAACCGATATAACTTCCGGGTTCAATCCAGCATCGCCCTCAGCGCTCACTGCTGCTCGCAAGGCCTCGCTCACCAATTCCATCATCGCGATCCCAGTGAGATATCCCGGCGAAGATAACCGATCCGGATCAACCCCATTGGGCAGTTGCCAATCCGCAGGCTGCTGCTCAGCCCCGATCCACCCGAAAGGCAAGGCGGTGAAAAAGTCACCCGGTACCACACCTTCATCCAGGACCATCTGCATTTCCGGTTCGTAAACATCCGCCGAGCCACTGATCACAAAAAAACCATCCAGAGCCAGCGCGTTGACATCAATCCAGAATGCCGCCATCCCCGCGGGCTGGCCTTCGAGGTACACGGCCGAAACTCCCTCGGCGACAGAGTCAAGCAGAAAATTACTCACGCTGCCGTTCTCATCCTCAGGCATCAATGCCTGTTCGGCGATCCTGTATCCCGACCCTGAAAGTGCCTCCGCAGCGCGTGTGTTAGTCTCAATCCTCCCAGAAGACAGCCATCCAATGACCAGCTCGTTCACATTCCCCTCTGGTCGGACATCCTCCCAGTTGCGCCATAATTCATGGATCACAAATACCATCTGTTGTTCATGCGAGGGAAAGATTCCAAATAGATCGCTCCCCGAAAAATAGTCTTCAGCCCCCGCACCCGGCCCGATTGCCACCACCGGCAGATCGGTCTCGG
>JAGVCA010000025.1 GCA_020059485.1 Anaerolineales bacterium | reverse complement strand
TTGATCGCCACACCTCGTGTTTCATATATTTATTATAGCACAAATGTTCTTTGTTGTGGCTTCGCCACGCTGCCTGTATCCGCTTCCTGAAGGAAGCGGATACAGGCAGCTTTTTTTCTAAAAACGAACAGGCGCTCGAAGCGCCTGTTTTTATGTGCATCTTTCCGTTCAGCCCAGTTGCTGCAAGGCTGCCCGATACTGGTCTGCATTTGGTGGGTCCAGCAACAGGATCGCCCGGATGGCTTCCTTGGCGCTTTCGATCTTGCCCTGAACCACCATCAGTTCTGCCACCCGGTCCCATTGTTCGATCGCTTCCGTCTCTCTTCCCAGATCGACATACAATTCAGCCAGCTTAGTGCGGGCAAAGGCCATCTCCTCATTCTCTGAAACCAGCCGCTCAAGGAAGCTGACCGCCGCATCCTGGCGGGCATGCGTCTCCAGTGTGGAGATGAAGCTATCCACCTCTGCGACAGCCTGATTGGTTTGCCCAAGACGGACGTGTAACTCGACCAGCCGGTTGCGGAAGATCTCATCCTCGGGCCTGAGGGTCCGGAGCTGCTCATAAACCCGCAATGCCTGCCGCCAGTCCAGACGTTGCATATCAATATCAGCCATCTGCTTCAGGATCCGAATGTTCCATTCACCGTCGGCATTGTGCTGCTGTGCCAGACGAAACGCTCTCTCATAAGTTTTCCGGGCCTGGTCCAGCTGCGCCAACCTATACTGCATATCTGCCAGGTTGACACTTTGACGGATGGCTTCATCGACTTCACCACTCTCCACCAGGCGTTGCACCAGATCGGTCCGCGCCTTGTTGTCCATCGGCGAGAGTTCCACCACCCGGGTCAAAAGATCAGTTGCCCGTTTGTTTTCGCCCCGCAGCATATAAGCATCCGAAACCACCTTGTATTTATCCACAGCCAGAGACTGATTGCCCATCCGAACCATCAGGTCTGCCATCTGGATATGCAGCGGTAAATAGGTCGGCGCTTTGGTCACCAGAAGGAAGGCTTCTTCCATTGCAGAGCGCAGGTGGCCTTTCCCGGCGATCTCGTTGATGTGCGACAGCGCTTCCACGATACTGGAATCTTTGGCCTCCGTCAGGATCTCGGCCAGTGGCACCGGCGCGGCGCCACGCGCCACTACCGGCATCTCTCTGCGGGTCTTAAGCACATGATCCCGCCAATTTTGCCGGATCAGCATCTCAGAGACCGAGGTGCAGATCTGTTTCAAGACCTCCTCGTCCCGCTTTTGTGAAACCTCTTCGATCAGCAGTTCATACTGCCGACGCAAGCCTTCCTGCTCTTCTTCAGGCACAAGCTCGGAATCAGCTTCGCGCAGCGCTTCCAGGTAAGTACAAGCAGCCTTCTGCAACTGTCCGGCTGCCAGGTTCTGCTGGGCGATCAACAAATAAGCGGCCAGGCTGAACTTTTCGATCCCCAGCGAGCGTTGCAGGTGCCGGGCAGCCTTGTCTTCATCCTTGAGTGAATGATAAAGCAACCCCAGGTTAAAATGGGCTGCCGGGACTTCCAGCCCCAAGTCGACCGCTTTCTTCAATTCCTTGACCGCTTCGTCATTCTGAGAACGAGTCTGGAGATCAATGGAAGCGCCCAGGTGACGGGAGACGGTCTCGATATCACCATCTTTTGACCGCCCAAAAACACTCCGCAGCCCGGATTGGGAACTGTCAGGGTCGCCGATATCTTCGAGCGAAACCTCGAAAAGCAGCCCGGCCAGGTCGGTCAGGGCAGACTGCCGGGCTTCGGAGATCGGGTCTGGGCCTTTGCGGTTGACATTCGTGCGTTCCGGCTTGCTTTCCTCTTTCATCTCGAGCACAGCCGCCATCCGCAGCGCACCGGTTGCGCCGCGCACCCGCTTCGGTTTCGGCAGCGTCTTGTTGGAATTGACCAACACAAGGGCTTCCTTAGCATTCTCGTTGTTGGGAGCCAGTGCCAGCGCTTTCTCCACGATCTGCAACGCCTTGCTGACCTGCCCAACATCCTGCATCAAGGCCGCCACCGCCAGGTATTCCTCCACCGCCTGGGTGGTGCGGCCAAGCCGCTCGTGCACCACAGCCAGCCGGGAATGCGCCTTCAGGTGCTCGGGCACCAGGCGTGTCACCCTGATCCAGTTCTCGATTGCTTTATCTACATCTTTGATCTTGAGGTAAAGTTCGGCCGCATCCATGGCAGAATCAGCGGCTTGCTTGATCCGGCCAGTCCGTTCGTAGATCTGGGCCAGGCGCTCGACAGCCAGCGGGTCCTCAGGGGTTAGTTTAGCAGCCTGCAGATACCAGACCTCGGCGTCATCATAGCGCTGCAACTGAAAGTAAGCCAGACCAAGGTTATTAATGGCCTGCACCCGGTCCGGGACGGCCTCGACCGCCAAGCGGTAATGTTCAGCCGCCTGTTCCCATTTCTGGTCCCAGGCTGCCGAATGGCCGAGGTTCATCGCTTCCTGATATGCGCGCTCTTGGTCTTCCATTTTTTGACTATCCGCAGTTAAATCGAATTAACTGCTAATGGGTTTCATTTTACCCCAGTTCACACCTGCCCGCGCATCCGTTTTCAAGGGAACTTTGAGGGCATACGCCTGCGACATTTTCTCCCGCACCAGCCTGGCGGCAGACGCCAATTCATGCTCCGGGCACTCTAGCACCAGCTCATCGTGTACCTGCAGCAGCATGCGGGATTCCAATCCGGCCTCCTTCAGGGCTGCTGCCAGGTTCAGCATCGCGACTTTCATAATATCCGCCGCCGTCCCCTGGATCGGGGCATTGATCGCCTCTCGCAGCTGCCGGTTACGGATGTTGACATTACTCTGTGAACTCAATCCAGGGAAGTAACGCTTCCGGCCAAGCAGCGTTTCGACATACTCATCCTTCTGCACTTGCTTGCGCAATCCATCTAGAAACTTTTTTACACCTGGGAAGCGGGTGAAATAAGTCTCAACGAAATCTTCTGCTTCCGCCAGGGTCAGATCGGTAGAACGGGTCAGGCCAAAAGCGCTCATCCCGTAGATCAACCCAAAATTGATCGCTTTGGCATGCCTGCGTTGCTTGCCATCGACCTCATCCAGGGGTATATCATAGACCGCCGCAGCCGTTGTGGCATGGATATCCTGGTCGGCCATAAATGCATCCAGCATCGCCTTGTCATCCGCCATATGGGCTACGATCCGCAGTTCCACCTGTGAATAGTCCACCCCCAACAGGACATGTCCAGGTGCTGCCACGAAAGCCTTCCGCACTTCCCGTCCCAGTTCAGACCGGATTGGGATATTTTGCAGATTCGGGTCGGAAGAAGCCAGCCGGCCGGTCACGGAACCGGTCTGCTGGTAGGAGGTGTGCACTCTGCCGGTCCCCGGATTGATCTGGGCCGGAAGCGCATCAACATACGTCGATTTCAATTTTGCCAGCTCGCGGTGCTCCAGGATACGGGCTACCACCGGGCTTTGACTTTCCAGTTCTTCCAGCACGCCTGCTGCGGTGGAATAGTGGCCACTGGCGGTCTTGCGGGTCCCTTCCGGCGGGGTCAGTTTCAGCCGGTCAAACAACGCTTCCGAAAGCTGCTGGGTCGAATTCAGATTGAATTCAACCCCCACCCCATTGAAGACTTCTTTTTCCAGTTCGGCCATCCGGGTTTCGAGTGTAGCGGACATGTCCTGCAGGAAATCCGCATCCAGACCGATCCCAGCCATCTCCATTTCGGCCAATACCCGGATCAGAGGCATTTCCATCTTCTCAAACAGCTCAAACCCGCCAACCTCAACCACATCCCGGCGGAGTTCAGGCACCAACCGCAGCACAGTTTCTGCGTCCGCGGCGGCATACACTGCCGCCTGTTCGATCGGCACATCCGCCATCGTGATCTGGTTGCGGCCTTTTCCGATCAATTCCTCGATCTCGATCATCTGCACGCCCAGCCGCACCCAGGCCAGACTTTTCAGCCCCAGATTGCGCGACGCCGGGTCCCGCAGCCATTCGGCCAGCATGGTATCGAAACTGAGCGGCTCGACCTGCAGGCCGTAGCGCGCCAGCATCACGTAATCATATTTCAGGTTATGCCCGGCCTTGGGGATGCCCGGATTGGTCAACGGCCCGCGCAACGCTTCGATCACCTGATCGATCGGCAACTGCTGTCCGTCACGATGTCCAACTGGGACATAATAGCCCTTCCCAGGTGTGGTCGCAAAAGAGAGCCCAACCAGGCCGGCCTGCATCTTGTTGGTGCCGGTGGTTTCAGTATCAAACGCGATCATCTTGGCCTGGCCCAGGTCAGTCGCCAGCGCTGTCAGACCCGCATCGTCATTGACGATCACGGTTTCCACCCCGGTATCAACCCGAGTTGCGGCTGCCTGTGGGAACATCGCCATCTGCTGGCCAGCCACAATGGCTGGCGAGGGCGGCTCAATCACCCCCAATTGTTCCATGACTGCCTGCAGGCGCGGCATCAGGGAGCGAAATTCCAGCTCCCGGAATAATTCCGTCACGGCTCCGGGCTCGAAATTCCTCACGCTGGCTTTCTCCAGATCCAGAGTGACCTCCAGATCGGTCACAATCCGGGCCAGCTTCTGGCTGAGGTAGGCGTTATCCCGCCCCTCTTCCAGTTTGCTGCGCTGACCGGGGGGCAATTCGTCCAGATGTTCGTAGATCTCATCCAGCGTGTTGTATTTTTCCAGCAGAGACGAGGCGGTTTTGGCCCCGATCCCATACACACCGGGGATATTATCGGATTGGTCGCCGCACAAAGCCTTATAATCCACCACCTGGTCGGGCCGGACGCCTAGCGTTTCCATCACGGTCTGTTCGGAATAATCCTGCGAATCGGAGAGCCGCCGTCCGGGCAGACTGACGATCACGCGCGGATCCACCAATTGCAGCAGATCGCGGTCGCCGGTAATGATCTTAACCCCCAATCCGGCCTCAGTGGCTGCCCGTGAAGCGCTTCCCAAGACATCATCGGCCTCAAAACCTTCCCTCTCGAGCCGCGGGATGTTCAGCGTATCCACCAGCTCGCGGATGCGTTTGATCTGCTGGCGCAGATCGTCCGGCATTTTCTCACGTGTCGCTTTGTATTCCGGATACATCTCATCCCGGAAGGTCTTGCCAGTATCGAAGGCCACGGCCAGGTAATCTGGCTGCTCCTGTTCCAGCAGGCGCAGCAATACACTGGCAAAGCCGAAGATCCCGGCTGTCGGTTCCCCCTTGCTGGTCACCCAGCGTCCGGCGTTGGTTCCTGTCAGGGCAAAATAGGTGCGGTAGGCTAAGGCATAGCCATCCAGAAGATATATGGTTTCGGGCATACCTTATTATAGTGTGAAAGGGGCTGCTTGTCAGGACGAAGCGTCGTCTTGTAAACCCTGGCGGCTGCGGATATTATCGATAAACTCCTGCACCAGGGCAGGCGGCGGCGGCTGAGGATTACCCAGGATCAGGTATCCTGGCGCCCAGAAATCGCCGGCGAGATTGTCTTTCTGCAGGTGTGGAAACTCAACGAACATTCGTCGCGAGGTATGCTCGCGGATCGTCCGCATCAGATAGCCCGGCGATGTGTTTGGCGGTACGTTGACCAGCCACTGAATAAATTCTGGCCGGACGGAGAGCTGCTCCAGCCGCCAGCCGAACGCCACACAAAGATGGGTGATCAAGTCCGTCAGCCGCTGGGCGACATCACCAGTCAGATGGTGGTGGGGAAAGCGCGGGATCAGCACACAGGCATAGGTCAGGTTATACATCGAAGGCGAGACCGGTTCCAGACCAATCTCTTCTTCCGGCTGCGGCAGGTCGTCAAAATCCTCGTCCGATGTTGAGGGCAGAACCTCGACATCAGCCGTACGGGATACCCGCGCGGCCACAGTATCTGCTTCGGTGTCAGCATCGGCCATGTGCGGTTCCAGCAATTCATCCTCGTCTGCTGCCAGCCGAACTCCAACTGGTTCTGACCTTTGACGCGGCACAGCCACTGTTTCCGAGGTGAATGGGTCGATGTGACGATCTTCCAAAAGTTCGTCCAGCAAACTCTCCGGGGGTCTTTTTAGACGTTGTTCCGGCACCCAATCCCCCGGAATCGGCGGCGGGATATCTTCCAGGATCGGCCTGATGGGCAATTCCTCACCCTCAAGATCATCTTCATACTCATCAAAGATTGGCTCGACCTCTTCTGTAATCGGATCCTGGTTGGCGGGATGGGCTGCCTGGTTCGTCAGCGCCCGGGCCAGGCTGCCAGCTTGCACCCGGATCTTGCTAAAAGGCATCTCTGCATCGAAGACCGTTGCCAGCACATAATCGCCACCCAGACCGGTGGCATACAGCATATAATCGCTGCTGGTCTCCTCCAACCGCAGGAAGCGCGCCAGGTCGCTGCCGCCATCCCGGAAATGTTCACCGACCACCCGTGCCAGCGTTGCTGCTGCCGATTTGGGCAATTCGCCGGCATAAGCCCAGATCTGGTCTCCCTTAGCGATCAGAGACGCTTCAGCGGCGGTCTCCAGGGTCAAGCGCGCCAGGTGTTGGGCAGCCAGGTTAACATTGCCCAACCACTCCGGCCCAGGGCTATCAATCCGGCCAGAATGTTTGGTTTCACGCGCCGGGGAGGCGGTTTCGATCTCGGTCAGTTTGTGATCTTCCATCCCATTATTTCCGGTCATCGCCGCAATCTTCCCGACCAAATCTGGCAGATACACTGGCTTGCTCATCACCAGGTCTGGCTGCCAGTCCCGGAAGGATGATTCGTCCTTGCCTTCCGGGAGCAATAAGATCATCCTGGGATTGCCAAGGAATTGACGGGCATTCCGCCAATCATCCGGTTTCAGCAGCGTGTCCTCCTCCACCTCCAACAATACAACTGCCAGCGGTTCAGCCAACTGGCTGATCTTATTCAGATCCGGGAGAATCTGCAGCGAATAATCGCCGTTCTCTCCCAGCACCTGCCGTAGCAGATTTCCGAAGGTCTCAGAGGGTGATACCACGAGAATCGGGGTACTCATGGTATCAGTGTAACATGTTGAAAATTCGAATTCAAGCGCAAATCAATGCTAAGTCCGTGATAACTCCATGACCACCGGCCAGAGGAGGAATCACCTGTTATTTACGCTGTCTTTGTCTCCATTTCCCCCCAGCTGGCAGACCTGAAAAGTTATCTCAAGCCCTTTACCAGGGCCATGAACTCGTCCCATTCCTCCTGGAAGAAATGGACGGTCACATTGTTCAACTGCAGGTTGTAAACCACCTCACCATCCGGTTCTTCTGCCTTCCACGCACCCATATTCTCGGTCTCCGCCAGAGTGACGGTCTTGATCTCAGGTTCATTGCTCATGATTATCCTCATTTCCTAATTCGTTTGAATAGTTTTCCGATCTTCTGCCCGAACCTCGCCAGCCCATCCCTTGCAGCGCAGTAAATACTGGCAAACTGTTCGCGCAAGGTCGGCGGGGCGGACTCATCCTCCGGCCAGGATGGTTGGTCCAACATCTTTCGGATGACATAACTGAACAACAACTGGAAGCTCGACAACACCGGCGCAGCCAGCAGAAGACCAAGCACCCCGATCCAGCGTACAGCGATCAGCGCTACGATCAGCACCAGGGCAGGATGCACGCCCAGCACGTACCCGATCAACTGTGGAATGACCAGCGAATCATAGATCTGGTCGTGGAGAAATGCCAGGCCGACCACCAGCAGCATATATGGGAACGCTTCCATTCCGAGGTAATTGCCTTCTGCCAAAAAGAAGGCTACCAGCGCATTCACAATCGCCGAGATATACTGCCCGATATAAGGGATGAAGCGCGCCAGGCCAGCCAGGATCGCCAGCCCGAGCGCATAGCGCACGCCCAGGATGCTCAACAGGATGAACATGGTGGTGGAGGCCAACAGGAATACCAGCACCTGCCCGCGCAGGAACGCATTCCAGATATAGCTCAGTTCGCGCGTCATCCGGCCGATATCGTACGACAAGCCAGCGAGTTCCGTCTTGAGAAACCGACGGCCATTGCGGGCTTCGCCCAGCGTCAGGTAAGCCACCGCCAGGACGAAACTGCCCCACCCCAGCACAGAGAAGGCCGAGCTCGCCACCGAAGTCAGGATCCCCCCGACCTCACCCAGGGCCGGCTGTACCACTGATAGCAATTGATTGCTGAGTGCGAGCAGGTCAATGTTCAGTGATTCGATATAGTCAGCCAGCTGGATCTCCGTCCCAATGATCGGCATCACGAAGACCGGATCCGTCTGCAGGAATTCGGCTACAGTCCCTGGCAGATCAAGCAGGTATGTCTCAACGATCTCGATCAGGTTCTGGAACTGGTTGACCAGCGCGAATCCCGAGGCTGTCAGGGAAGTCAGCACCAGGATCAACAGGATAAAGAAGACCAGGTTGTTTGCCCCCCGCCAACTGAGGAAGGTGCGCTTGTTCAGCCCTTCCACCAGCGGATACAGCAGATAGGCCAGGATCCAGGCCATCGAGAGCGGTGTCAGCAGCGGACGGATCTGGACGACCAGACCGGCCGCCAGCGCCACCAGCGCCAGCCCGATGATCAGTTTGGTATTGGTACCCCAGGAACCGGGACTGCTGGGGTCCTCACTGGGTGAAGATTGTGTGCCATCCATAGTGACATTCTAGTCGGAATGGCGCAAAATCGCAAATCATTAGAGATTTCGTAAGGTCTGCCAGCCCCTTTCCGTCTGATGAATGGACCAACCTAGGAGGATTTACCTATGCAGTATCGTAATCTGGGCGCCAGCGGGCTGAAAGTCTCCGCCATCGGACTGGGCACCAACCAGTTCGGCGGCAAGGTGGACGCCAAAGGCGTCAAGGAGATCATCGCCGCCGCCATCGATCAGGGGATCAACTTCATTGATACCGCCAATGCCTACCAGGGCGGTCGTTCGGAAGAGACCATCGGCCAGGCCATCAAACCCTACCCGCGCAGCCAGGTGCTGATCGCCACCAAATTCTACAACCCGACCGGCGACGGCCCCAACGACCGCGGCGGCTCGCGCCTGCACATCATGCAAGCTGTTGAGGACAGCCTCCGCCGTCTGGATACCGATCACATCGACCTGTACCAGATCCACCGCTGGGATGAGAGCACCCCGATCGAGGAAACCCTGCGTGCCCTGGAAGACCTGGTGACCCAGGGCAAGGTGCGGTATCTGGGCACTTCCGCATTCCCCGCCTGGATGCTGGCGACGGTGCAGCAGATCACCGCCCGGCAAGGCTGGAACAAGTACGTCTCCGAGCAGCCGCACATGCACCTGCTGGAGCGCGGCGTGGAAGCCGAGGTACTGCCAGCCGCCCGCTATTACGGCATTGGGATCCTGCCTTACTTCCCGCTGGCCGGCGGCTTCCTGACCGGAAAATATAAAAGGGGCGAAGAAGCCCCGCCGGGTTCACGCGGCGAGACCAGCGCCTACGTCCAGCGGTATATGACCGACGTAAACTACGATCGGATCGAACAGTTGACAGATTTTGCCGAAACCCGCGGTCACACGCTGACCGAGCTAGCGCATGCTTGGCTGCTCTCGTACCCCGAGGTCGGCAGCGTGATCTCTGGCGCGACCAAGGCCGAGCATGTGGTTGCCAACACCAAGGGGGCAGAGTGGGATTTAACCGAGGATGAGGTGGAAGCGGTCAGGGGGATACTGGCGTAATTTACATCCAGAGAGCGGCTGACTTCGAATCCGCCGCCCTGACCGTCCTTAGCCGCCGGCATCCACATCATCCAGTAGATCAGGGGATCAACTGTCCAATCCGTCCATTGCATCCAAAAAACTGCATCTAAGAAAGCGTTCGTCAAGGGCTACCCGGTCTGTTCGTGAAATGGACGCACGAATTCTTTGGAAGTCAAAATTTGTACTGCGGTTGAAATATTGGACATAATAAAGTCTTGACTAAGAGAGGGTCAGAGTGGCCTGAACCAACTGGTCCTCGAACTCGGCCGGGGTGAGATAATCCAAAGCGGAATGGATCCGCTCCGTCATATACTCGATCTCCAGCCAGTATGCGATCTGGGAATCCGCATCGGCAAAATCCCTGTACTCAGGATAATCAATATGTTCCTCCTTGAAGATCCGGATAAATCGTTCCACAATCCCGTTCTCCATCGGTCTGCCAACCGCCGACATGCTGATCTGGGTCGTTTCTGGCAGCAGGTCGGTGTACTTTGGCGAAGCATATTGCCCGCCCTGATCAGAGTGATGGTATTCAGGCGCTGGATGGTTGGCCAGGGCCATCTGCAACGCTTTGATGCTCAACTGCTTGTCCAGACTGAGACTCAGATGCCAGCCCCGGATCGCTCGTGAGAAGGCATCCAGGATCACCGCTAGGTAGATGAACCGCCATCCCAGGCGGATGTAGGTGATATCTGCTACCCAGACCTGATTGACATGCGTGAGCTCGAGTTTCTTGATCAGATTGGGATAGCGCGGATGTTCGTGTCGGTCGTCGAGAAGCGCACCTTGCCCACCTGGGAGGTGTGCTCAAGCTCTTCCAGCAGCCGCCTGACACGTGTTTCCCCGACTGCGTGGCCTGTCCGTTTGAGCTGATGGGTTACCCGCCGATAGCCATAGGTTGGCCAGCGGGCAATCACTTTCTCGATCTCAGCTCGCAGTGCTTGATCACCGGCTTTCTCCTGCCCCTGGTGATAATAGGTGCTGCGCGGCAGTTCCAGCACTTCACACAGCTTGCTGATCGAGTATTCCTCGCTGAGATCTGTGATCATTGCCCGTTTCTCCGACCGGCTCAACCCAACCAGCTCTTGGCTTTTTTTAAAATCTCATTCTCCATCGCCAGCTTGCCGATCATCCGCTCCAGCTCAGCGATCCGTTCAGCCTTTTCCTGGTTCTCGTTGCTGCCTGGGCTGACAAAGATCTCCGCAGATCGCTCGAGGAAGATGTCCCGCCATTTGTAGTACAGCGTGTCTTTGATCCCGCGCTCCCGGCAGATCTGGGCGATGGTCTTCTTGCCCTGCAAGCCTTCCATCACCGTGTCTAACTTGAATTCGGCACTGTATGTGCGGCGCTTTTTACTGCTCATGTGAAACCTCCACAGCATCATGATTCTACCTTATTGCTGTGTCCAGTTTTCCGCCCGCACTACAATTCTAATGAAAAAGGCGCACATCGCTGCGCGCCTTTTGCCTACACTCTACTACCTACTATCTACTTCCTACTCTTTATCCATCTCCTCCAGCAGGGCCAGGTCATCACGCACCCGCTTCGCCCGGCTGATCAGGCTGTACACATGCAGCCCCATCACGATAAAGATCACAGCATAACCCAAGATCAAATAATTGGTCGTCTCTGCCATTTCTGCCTCCTTAACCCATCATCCCGATCTTCTTCTCTTCAACAAAAGCCTGCATCCGCCCAAGACGGATCCGGTGCCACAGCAGGGTCACTCCGATGATCGTAAAGGCGATCAGGCTGAAGAAGAAAGCAACCTGCATGTCGCCGGTCATATCGAAGGTGCCCTGCGCGCCGGGGTCCTCGCTGCCAACCACTACCGGGTGGATCGTCCGCCAGATGCGGATCGAGAGGAACGAGAGCGGCACGCTGACAAACCCGAGAATGGCATAGATCGCGCCGAAGCGCGCCCGCCGTTCCGGGTCTTCGATGCCCTGGCGCAGCATCAGGTAAGCCACATACACCAATTCCATGATCGTGGCTGTCACCAGACGCGGGTCCCACGTCCACCAGGTATTCCAGATCGGGCGGGCCCAGATCGAACCGGTCACGATGTTCAAAAACGAGAATACCAACCCCACCTCAATCCCGGCCAGCCCGATGATATCCCATTTCATGTCGCCCTTCACCAGGTACATGATCCCGGCGAACACGGCCAGCAGGAAGCCGATCATCCCGACCCAGCCGGTGGCCACATGGAAGTAAAACACCCGCTGGACGTTCCCCATCACCGCCTCCGGCGGAGCCCATACCAGCGTCAGGTAGCAAGCCACGGCAAACAATGCCGCCGACAGCCACGTCAAAATATTCAAAAAAGCAGGTCTAGTTTCCATCAGGCATACTCTCCTTTGAGTTGTCCTCTCACCTATTCCTCAACCACAAAATCAAACACCATATAGGCCAGGGCAATGTAGATCAGGTCGAAGGCGATGATGATATTGATATTCGGCCAGATCAGGTCCATCGGCTGGCCCTGCAAAAAGAACGTGCTCGCCCGGACTGCCGAAGCCACGACCGGCAAGACCACCGGGAACAGCAGGATCGGCAGGAGCACGTCGCGCGTCCGGGTCTGGACGGTCATGGTGGCCAGCAATGTCCCAACCACCACATATCCGACCGAACCCAGCGCCACCACAGCCAGCAGGCCCGGATTGAATAGATTGATATTATAAAAGATACTGAACAAAGGCAGCACAATGATCTCGACTGTGATCATGAAGATCAGGTTGCCGATCACCTTGCCGAAATAGATCGCACTGCGGTCGACCGGGGCTAATAGCAAGCCATCCAGGCAGCTGCGGTCCTTCTCGATCGCCATGGAGCGATTCAAGCCGAGCGTTCCGGCAAAGGTGAAGGTCACCCACAGCATCCCGGCAGTTACTTCTCGCTGGGTCTTCGGGTTCAGGTCGAGAGAAAAATTAAAGATAAAGACCACCAAGAGCGAGAAGATCAGCATAGCCGAAAACATTTCCCGGCTGCGCCACTCGGCGGAAAGGTCCTTGCGCGCCACTGCCCACATCGCTCTGGCAAAGGAAGTTTGGTGCTTACGCCGGAAGGGTTGCGCCATTGCCAGCCTCCTTCCCGCCCGCCGGAGCCATGATCGCCCGTCGATAGAATGCCAGCAGCCCATCCTGTGGGACCTCATCCCGGCTGGCCGAGGCGATGATCTTACCCCGGGAGAGCACATCAAAGCGGGTACACAGCTCGGCCGTGCGCACCAGGTCGTGAGAGGTCATCACCACTGTCCGCCCCTGAGCAGCGATCTGCTTCAGGACGGCATCCAGCATGGCGCTGGCATCCTGATCCAGCCCGGTATAGGGCTCATCCAGCAGCAGGATAGCTGGGTCGTGGATCACCGCCCTGGCGATCGCCAGGCGTTGGGCCATGCCGCGGGAATACGTTCGCACCAGGTCGCGCCGGCGGTTGGTCAGATCGACCAGGTCCAGCACCTCATTGATCCGTTCAGGCATGTTCTCAACGGCATACATCCGGCCGTAAAACTCCAGGTTTTCCTCGCCGGTCAGATCGCCATACAACAGTGGCTGGTGGGAGAGCACACCCAGATTGGCGCGCACCCCGGCCGCCTGCTGCGGCAGCTGAAAGCCGGCCACTCGCACCTGACCAAAAGAAGGGCGGGAAAGCGAGGACAGGATCCGCAGAAAAGTGGTCTTTCCGGCCCCGTTTGGACCTAACAGCCCGACAAACTCTCCAAAATCGGCACGAAAATCCATCCCTTTGAGGATGGTCTTGAGCCCGAAGCGTTTGACCAGACCCTGGACTTCGATTACCGCCATCAACTGTCCGATCCAGGATTGACCAGCCGGCCGAGTTCGGCTTTCAAGACCGCACGACGACGCTGGTATTCTTCAGTGTCGATCTGGCCCTCCTCATGGGCTTCATCGAGGGCAATGATCGCTGCGATCAAGGCATCCGGGTCGTCCTCGGCCAGATCTTCTTCCATCTCATCATCATCAAGCCTTGTGGGAGCGAAGAACCGCCAGACGCCAAAGACTGCCAGCCCAAGGCCGACCACGCCCAGCACGATCGTCACCCAGCTGGAAGAAAGATCACCAGACCCGAACAAAGGCTGGCTGATCGTCAGTTCGATCTCTTGACCGGCGGGGATGTTATCGGCCACCAACACCTGGAAAACGTCCTGGTCCAGCACTTCACTCCCGCTGGGGATCAGCGTATCACTGCTCACGCGGGCATCCTCGCCCTGGACGAAGATCACTGCCACATCTGTGGGCAGGTCGGCAGGCAAACGCCATTCCAGGTCGCCATCCAGCGGCAAATTATAGGCAAACAGTCCCTCATAAGTATTTTCTCCCGGCAGCACCGGAGAGGGATCGGCAAAACCGGAGGGCGTCTGCAAGTATGGGTTCCCCAAACTGCCGGCCTGGAAGACCAGGTTGGTGGCCCCTTCCGGCAGGGTGAACTCAAGCACTGCCTCGATCCCCTCGTCAGGGGCAACCATCTGATTTCCCCGGTTAGAGATCGAGACCTGGTGAATGACCTGGATCGTGTTCTCCCCGGAGGCAGTGAAAAAGATATGCAAACGCGAGACTGCCAGGTCAGAGGTGTCAGTAGTGGTGTCGTAGATCGTAACCGGCAGTTCGATCGCGTTGCCGGCAGTATCGGAGCCCACGTGGAAGTTGGAAGGGAAGAACAGGCCATCTTTTTCCACGACTGTCAGATAGATCCGGTCGGGAAGGATTTCGATATCCTCAAAACGGAAACTGGCATCTTGCTCAAGGGTCGTTGATACGGTATCGACCAGTTCAAACGCTTCGTAAACCTCCAGCCGGACTTCAAGACCAGCCGGGACGTCTCCGCCCGAGCCATTGTTCACCGTGCCGGTGACTGTACCGAGGTCATCGTCCACGGCGGCAACCGGCTGCTCTTCTGTTGTGTCCGTGCCTGTATCGCCGTCCGGTTCGGTCTCACCCGGCTCCTCGGTTGGATCCCCTGTTTCCTCCCCGGCTGGTTCGGCAGTCGCTTCGGCTGTCGGTTCGCTATCAGGTGCGTCGGTCACCTCCGGCTCAGGTTCGCTGGCCGGTTCGGTATCGGCTGCCTGCCCCTCCAGCGGGAAGAGCAGCGAGCGGACATACAAAGATACCGCTTCGATCTGGGCGGCATCCAGCTCGGTACTGAAGACATGGCCCTCATTGCCGCTGCCGGTGGCGATCTTCTGCACCAGATCATTGATCGAAAGCAGCACCATCCGTTCGGCATCCAGCAAATTGGCTGCGCCTGGCGCGCCGCTGCCAGAACCATCCGGTCCATGACAGGCCGCACAGGTTTCGGTGAACAAGGTCTCGCCTGCCGCAATCGTCTCAGCATCAGCGCTGAATGTGTACACATACGCCAGCACGTCCCAAACATCCGATGAAGTCAGGCTGCCGGAGAATGGTGGCATAAAGCGTTCGATATTGCCCTGCAGAGTGATCGAATACCATGCCAGGGGTGAGGATTGGCTGACGACATCCGCCGCGCCGATCCGGGCGACAGCATTGGGCAGCGCGGTTGAATCCGGACCATCTCCTAGGCCGGTGGGACCATGGCAAGCCTGGCATTTTTCCTCGTATATGGCCGCACCGTTAGCCGGATCAGGAGCGGTAACAGGCGCAGCCCCGGTGATCAGTTCCAGTTCTTCAAAGACTGGCGGCTGGTATCCCGGCGGCGGGGTGATATCCTGCGCCAGGGAAAAATTGCAGGCAGTCAACAGCAAGGCCACCGCCAGTAATGAAATCGAGAGCGAACGAATTTGTTTTGACATGATCAGCACTTTCTTTCCGCCAGCCAGAGATCAGACCTGATGGCCGCAGGATGAACAGAATCGGTCCCCCGGGACAAGCTGCTTGCCGCAATTGGCACAGAATTTATCTTTTGTAACATTTTTTGCAATTTTCACAGAAGATGATTTTCTTTTTGCATATATAAGGGCTTCCAGCGGGTCAGACTCTGGCTCAGGCCCTTCAGGCACAGCCCTTGTCGCCTCCGGTGTCCGATCACCGACCGGTGTCGAATCACCGGCCAGCGTCTGATCACCGGCCGGCATCCGCTCGTCCAGCAGGCGCAGCACCGCCGCCCCGCGCTTGACCAGTGCCTCACGCTGTAACGGATACAGGTCTTCGGGCACTTTCTCCATTTCGTTGTCGAAATCAAGCTCCGCCAGGGCTTCCAGGACGCGCTCGCGCTCTGACAACAGCTGAGACAGTTCCATATCGTCGATCCGGCTGTCCCTCTTGGCTGGGCGCAGACGCAACGGGCTGGCTATGTAGGCGGAAACCACCACCACCAGCGCTAATAACAGCAGTATTGAACCAATATCCATACCGGTGAGTTGTCCTCTCTCTTGTGCTAATTCTCCAACAGCGGATCGATCACTGCCAGGATCTCCTGCAGTGATGAAAACGGACCTTTCTTGACAAATACCAACACACCATCCTGGTCAATGATGTAAGTCTCGGGGACACCGGTGGTCCGGTAAGCCTGCGAGATGCGGGTGCCGTAATCCGGTCCACTCAGATAAGTGATGCCAAAACGCTCCATATATTCGCGCGCTTCGGTATCGGTATCTGTCCAGTCCACGCCCAGATAAACGACCTCACCGGTTGGCTCATACATCTCCCAGGAGGTCTGCAAATCGGGGGCTTCCAGTTCACAGGGGTTGCACCATGAAGCCCAGAAGTTCACCAGGATGACCTTGCCGCGCAGATCTGCGGTGTTAATTTGATTGCCTTCAAAAGTGGTCAGGACGAAGTCAGGGGCTTGTTCCCCAATCTGGACGGTCCCGCGCTGTGAGCGGCTGAGCTGCACTGCGACGATCCCCAATAAGGCGATCACGAACCCCCACAGCAGGATCTGGCCGAGCGGATTGCGTTTTTTCTTTTCGGTTTGGGCTTGAGTGTTATCAATCATGGATCAATCTCCAAAAAACCGGACACCCGGTCATTTTCGCTTTTTAAGGGCTTCTTCCAGCCGAGAAACATACTCATCCTGCTCTTCGGCTGCCCCATGGATTGGAGCCGCGTCCGGGGTTTGTTCCAGCGGGCGGCGCCAGCTGCGAAAGCCAGTGTAAAGCACATAGGCTCCGGCAAGAAATGCCAGCGGCGGCAGGATGTAGATCAGCCAGTTCAGGCCGCGGCGGGGCGGCTCGGACAGCACCCGATCGCCGTACAGCTGTACAAAATAGTCTCGGATCTCCTCTTCAGTCCAGCCCTCTGCCAGCTTTTCACGGATCTGTTCCCGCCATTGCTCACAGGCCTGCGTGCCGCACACATCCAGAGGGATATTCTCGCACACCGGGCAGAACATCTCTTTGGCGATGGCGTTGACTTCGTTGTCGGACGGTGTCGGCTCAGGGACTTCACCCTGTGCCTGGGCAATCTGCGGCATCCCGAGTAGCACCACAGACAGTCCAATAGCCACAGCCAACAGCCAGCGGGTGGTTTTTCGCATCAAATCACTCCTTACCACCAGCCGCTAGCGGCTGGCGGCCGCGCGGGCTTCCCGCGCCACAGCCTTGACGGCTTCGGTTTCCTTTTCAGGCCAGGCGGCCACCATCGTCCCAAAGATCAGAACATAGGAGCCAATCCACAGCCAGTTGACCAGCGGATTGTGATACAGCTTGAAGGTGGCACGCTGGGTTGAGATCGGTTGCCAATCCACCAGCAGGACGTAGAAATCCTCCTGCAAGGTGCTGTGCAGCCCGGGGATCGTCATCGGCTGGCGGGATTCATAGAAGAAATCACGCCGGGGATACAATTCTCCGACTTTGTCGCCGTCCTGATAAACGCTGACCACCGCCCGGGCAACATTGCGGTTGTCGTTGGTATCGAATTCAGCCAGGGAGTCGTAGGTGATGGAATAGTCATCCAGCACGATCTGTTCACCCAGGCCGATCGTGGCTTGCGTCTCGGTCTGGAACATCTCGATCCCGATCACGCCAAGCGCCATCAGCACGACGCCAAAGTGGATCATATAGCCGCCATAGCGCCGGCGGTTTCTGCCAACAAGCAGGACCAGCTCGATCAAGAAATTTTTTCCGGTGCGCCGCGAGCGGGCTGCCGCGCCTTTGTAGAATTCGTAAGCAGTCACCGCGATCACCAGAGCGGTCAGCCAGAAAGCGAATACGGCCAGCCAGTTGTCCATCCCATTGATGACCAGCACCACGGGGACGAGCACAGAAAGCGCTGTCGGCTTCCAGAGATTGCGGCCCAGCGTTTTCATGGTTGAGATCCGCCAGGCAGTCAGCGGGCAAACACCCATCAGGAACAGCAGCGCAGCCCAGAACGGGCCGGTATTGCGTTCGTACCATTCAGCCCCGACGGTGACCTTCTGCCCATTGAACACATTACTCAGGGAGGGGAACGCCTCACCGATGAAACCGGTCGCCTCGGTGACAATCGGGAAAACCACGCCAATGAACACGATCACCAGGATTGCGATGAAGAACAGGTTGTTGAGCAGGAAGGTAGCCTCGCGCGAGAACCATGAGGTCATCTGGGTCTCGGTGTGCAGTTCGTCCCAGCGGCGGGTGAGCAAATAGATCGAAACGCCGAACGTCAGGACAATGAAGCCAAAAAAGAACGGCCCGATCGCGCTCTGGGCAAAGGAATGCACCGAGGAGAGCACACCGGAGCGCACCAGGAAGGTACCAAAGATCATCAGGTCGTAGGTCAGGATTACCAAGAGCATGTTCCAGCGTTTGAGCTGACCGCGCTTTTCCTGGATCATGACGGAATGCAGGAAAGGTGTGGCAGTCAGCCAGGGCATCAGCGCAGCATTCTCAACCGGGTCCCAGCCCCAGTAGCCGCCCCAGCCGAGTACATCGTACGCCCAGCGCATACCGAGTACCAGCCCAAGTGAAAGGAACAGCCAGGCCCACAGCGTCCAGCTGCGGGTGATGCGGATCCAGCGGGCGTCGGTCCGGCCCGTGATGAGGGCTGCAATCGCAAAAGCATATGGGACTACAAAGGAAACAAACCCAAGATACTGCATCGGCGGGTGGATGATCATCCCCGGGTGGCGCAGCAGCGGGTTAAGGCCCTGGCCGTCCTGCGGGGTGAAGAGAGTAGCACCTGCCGGCCTAAAGAGCGCTTCGACCACCTCGCCACTTGGCGCCAGCCACAGACGGAAAAATGGATTCTCAAAGAAGATACCCAGCAGCAAAAAGAAGCCCAGGGTCGTTAGGATCACAATTGTGACCCAAGGCAGGAACTCGCGGTCACGCGACCAGTTGCGCAGCGCGACCATACTGGCGAATAGCGCCATCAGCCAGGACCAGAAAAGAAGCGAGCCAGGCTGCCCACCCCACAATGCCGTCACCTTGAGGTAAGCCGGCATACTGCGGCTGGTGACCTGAGCCACATATGCAACATCAAAATGATTTTGCAACAGCAGCGTAACGATCATGACCACACTGATGGTCAGCAGAGGGAAGGTGAGCAGCATGGCATTGCGGGCGCTTTCCTGCCAGCGATCATCTTTCTGCACATGACCGTACAGAGACGCCCCGATACCGTACAGTGCGGCCAAAAAGGTCAGAACCATCGCCCCAAAACCAAAATTCACAAGTGTATCAACCATTCGAGACTCCTAATCCGAAAGGAACACCAATAATCACATCAAAAGACCGGTCTACCCTGACCTCCCCCTGAGATCTGCCTGGCATTAGCCTTCCGACTGCTCAGGGACCGCCTCATCGTAGCGGGTCGGGCATTTCAGCAACAACTCTTCAGCCTCAAAAACGCCATCTTCACCCAGAGTGCCGGTCATGATCGCCTGGGCTTCGTGCTGCAGAAGGTCAGGCATCACGCCATAATAGACCACTTCCAGCCGGCGGCGGTTGGGGTCGGTGACAGCCTGATGAAGTGCCAGTGCCAATCCGCCCTCATCTTCCAGGATATCGTTATCCGCCGGCATATGGGCGACAGTGAAGCGCAAGGTCAGCGTTTCCGGGTCGTACTGAATAGTATCGCCGATCACCGCACCAGACACCCTCGCCGGGGTACCATGGGCTGCCTCACCTTTTTCATACAGTTCATCGATCGTAAAGAAATACTGTGCCCCGGCAGTGGTAGATGAGATCACCAGATACACCACTGCAGCCAGGATCACAAGACCGCCAAAAATGAACTTGCCGCGTCCCGTATTTCCTATCGGTTGTTCATAAGATTCAAGACTTTCCATCAATAAGCCTCCAATTCGGTATCATGCCCGGATCATAACGGTTTTCCGAGGCTGATTAGTAAACCCTTATACCTTTCCTATAATACCTTGATTACAGTTCAATCTTACCAAACTAGTCTTAATTGGTCTATTACACCTGTCCCATAATTCAGGGGACAAGTATCACATACCCGTTTTCAACCCCGCAGCCTGGTACCGCATTCCCGGCAGAATTTATCGCCGGCTTGCGATTGCTTTCCGCAATTGTGGCAGAAGACTCCCGCCTTCCCGGCGCTTGCGGCAGGACTCTGTCCGGTGGTGGCACGTTTTTTCTTGCTGCGGTAACGGCTTGAAGCCGGGACAGAATTGATCCGGTACAGGTACACCACGCCGCCGATCAACACTGCCCCACCGATCGCGATCATCACCCAGGCCCAGTCGGGCAGACCAGCGCCGCCAATTGTGGCAACATCGGAAGAAGCCGGGCTGCCATCCGTCTGCGGTGTAAAAGCATCCACCGCCAGGGTGGTGTCTGTTTTCTCGTAGGTAAGTGCGATCGACACCTCCCGATCCGGGGCAACCGGGCCAAGTGAACCGTTATAGGTCGTCAGGCCGTCAAACTCGTCCTGCAGTCCTGCACCAAGCAAAGGCGTGATCTGCATCCTGCTGGCATTGACCGGTTGTTTAACGCTGACTATGAACTCCCTGACTTCATACGGGCTGGTCCAGCTGAACTCGTAAGTGCGCGGCTGGTCCTGCTGGCTGAGAGCCGGGTCGTAGTACTCCAGCCGGATGACGGGGCTATCCGCCAAGATGGTGACCAGGGTCTGATCGCCTTCGGTTTCCAACGAGAACTCGCGGGTGACCAACTGGCTGCCCTCCAGCACGGCCACCGCCAACGGGCTGCCGGCGCTGGCCGGCATTGGCAGTGAGACCTCGACGGGCAGGGTCTGATCAGCGGCCAATTCCAGGTTGAGGATCACCAGCATCTCTGGCCGGTCATATTCCGGCCACAGTTGGACCTGAACAGACTCAAATGTAACCGCTGTCTGGGCCTGGACGAAAGGGGTCAGGACCAGCAGGGTGAACAGGGTGATTGCTAATGCGATCGTTCTCACGCAATTTCTCCAATTCGTCAGCAGGCGATTTCCAGCCTGACAATTATAAGGAAGATTATCAAATTATGGTAGAGCAGCCAGACTCGCAGGCGGCAGGAATCCTGGCGATCGTTTAGCTCTGTAAGGCTGCCCGCAGCTGCTGGGCCATCATCCCAAACCCGGGTGTGTAGCGCATCTCCGGAAGGCGAGGACGCGGCAGGTTGATCGCCAGATCCAGGGTGATACGGGCCGGTCGGTCAGAGAAGGCCAGCACTCGGTCAGCCAGATAGACCGCCTCACTGATGTCATGGGTAACCATGAAGACAGTTTTCTGGCGGGCGTTCCAAATGCGGAGCAGCTCGCTGGCCATGCGCTCACGCGTCAGGGCATCCAGCGCGCCAAAGGGTTCATCCAGCAAGAGCAGACCGGGATCGTGCACCAGTGCCCGCGCGATCGCCACCCGTTGGGCCATGCCACCAGAGAGATCACGCGGCAGGGTATCCTCAAAGCCATCCAGTCCGACCAGTTCGATCAGTTCCTGCACATCAGCTTGGCTACGGTTGTCCAGCTCTTTCTGCAATTCCAATGGCAACTGGATATTCTCCCGCACGGTCCGCCATGGCATCAGATTCGATTTCTGAAAAACGATTCCGACGCCAGCGCGCGGCCCTCTCAGAGAGCGGCCTTCCAGCAAGACTTGGCCAGACTGGTACTCCAGCAGCCCAGCCAGGATGCGCAGCAGGGTGGACTTGCCGCTGCCCGACGGACCCAGCAGACAGACAAACTCGGCTTCTTCAACCGTGAAGGAGATCCGGTCCAGCACATTCAGCCCGCCGTTACCGTTGGCGAAGGAGGCGGATAGATCTTCGACGATCAGGTAAGAGCTGGCAAGTTTGTGGGACAAATCATCCCTCACTCGGTGAACTCTCGGGTGTAGGCCTGATCGACCTCAACTGGTTCGGTCAACAAACCCATCGCCAGCAGCACGTCCTGCATATTCTGCCAGGCATCCGGATTGATTACGCCCAGCGGTTCGGCTTGCCAATAGTCGATCGAAAGCCGGAGTACTTCCATCTGGATGGATTTGTCGGCCTGGTCCAGGCCGTCGACAAATTTCAGGCTGATCTGGTAGGCCTCTTCCGGGTCGGCGATAGTATCTGCCAGGCCGTGCAGGAAGGCGTTCACAAAACGCTGAACCATCTCCGGGTCCTCGGCCAGCAAGGCCTCATTGGTGATGATGCCGTTGGCGGTCAGTTGGACGTAATCGGCTACCCGGATCTCGCTGATCTCAAAACCCTGAGCCCGCAGCTGGACCGGTTCATTGGTCAGGTAGACCACAACGGCATCTTCCTGATCGGCTGCCAGCGCTTCAGCCTGGTTGAACCCGATCGAGTCGATCGTCAGATCAGCCGGGTCGATCCCTTCCGCGCCCAGCAAAGCCCGTAACCCGATCCAATTGGCGCCATACAACCCGGGCAGACCGACCCGTTTGCCGATCAGATCCTGGGGTTCGGTAATCCCGGACTCGGCTTTGGCGGCGATCCCGACCGGGAAATCCTGGAACCAGGCGGCGACATATACCACCGGAACGCCCTGGGCGCGGGCCAGCAGAACCTGCTCGCCGGAGACCACCGCAAATGGGAGGGTCTCCTGGCCGACCAGAGCCACGCCGTCCGTCTCAAAGCGGTAGTCGAAAGTGACCTCAAAACCGGCTTCGGCAAAATAGCCCTTCTCCACGGCGACATACAGCGGTGCGAACTGGATGTTGGGGATGTAACCCACCGGCAGCATCACCGGCAGGATCTTTTCAGGCAGAACGGTTGCCGGCTCGGTCTCACTCTGCCCGTTGCAGGCAGCCACCAGGACCACGAGAGCGAGAAGGACGATCACAGCCAGGATTTGATTGGTTTTCATTTTGTTTACTCCTTTGTGGATTTAAATAAGTTCATCTTTGGGGCGCTGCTGCCAGGCTAACAGACGGCGCTCAGCCAGCAACACCAGCCCGTACAGTACCAGCGCCATGAACACCAGGCTAAAGACCGCCACAAACACCAGCGCGACATCATATTGCCCGCGGCCGACATTGATCAGGAACCCCAGCCCGCGGTCGGAACCGACAAACTCCCCCACCACCGCACCGATCACCGCCAGGGTTGCCCCGATGCGCAGCCCGCCAAGCAGTACCGGCATTGCAGCCGGTACTTCCAACAGAGAAAAGATTTGCCAGCGGGAAGCCTTCAGCGAGCGCATCAGATCGTGCAGATCCTCCGGGACTGCCCGCACGCCAACAACCGTATTGATCAGGATCGGGAAAAAGACGATCAGGCTGCAGATCAGTACCTTGGAGAGCAGCCCGGGGCCAAACCAGATGACCAGTAAAGGGGCAATCGCCACCACCGGGACAGACTGGCTGGCGACGATATACGGAGCCAGCAGCCGTTCCAGACGGCGGGACTTGGCAAGGGGGTACCCTGTGACAATTGCAGCCAAAGCGCCCAATGCCAGGCCAGCCAATACCTCGCCCAGGGTGACCCAGAAATGACGGAGCAAAGTCCCATTGCCGAGGACCTGAAGAAATCGCTGCATTACCAATCCCGGCGTCGGCAGGATGAAAGGCTGCAGCTCGCCCAACCAGACCACCAGATACCAGACCAGGATGGCAAGTGAAACTGTGAAAGGCAACAGGATCAGCCCGGTATGTGCCCCCCGTCTGGTGGATCTGCGATCAGGTTTGTCTTTTTTCATTACACTCCCGGCTTACCAGGATGCACGCGGGACAGGAAGCAGATGTCAGCTGCCTTCCGATCATTAACAGCGAAACCCCGAAAACATGGGTTTCGGGGTCGATGATCGTGGCACACAGCCAGAGAGGCGCGGCGCGCCCAACTCTGACAGTCCCTTCTTTCATCCGGACTATACCGTCGGCACCGGAATTCCACCGGCTCATGCAGGCCAGGCCTGCTCGTGGGCTGTACCACCGATCGGGAATTGCGTCTGCCTCCAATATCTGGAGGACGCTCACCCTGCCCCGAAGGTTTTGAGACGCCTGGTTTGGCGGCTCGATTTGGTTGTGACTGGATTATAGTCGGTTGTAAAATTCGGGTCAATAGCCAGCGTTGACTCTACTGGCTTTCACACCCTGGCTGGGCTGTACGAAAAAACACAACCTCGCGGTTGTGTTTTCCCGATCAGCAATAATGAATACGGAATCGGATCAACTGGCTTTCTTCAGAACAGGCAAGCCGCTCTTGGTTTCAGAAACCATGTAGCCAGCCGGAACTGCGTTCAGCGCGCCATCTTTTACCTCACCGGCAAAGAAGTAGATCATGCGCTCGCCGCCACCTTTGAGGGTGGTCATGCGTCCGTGCAGGAAGTAAGTTTTTCCCTTTGAATTCGTATAACTGAAGGCCATCGTATTCCTCCTTTCAGGCTCGTTGACCGTTTTACCAATTATAGTAAACTTTCTCAGGTTTACAAGGCTATTCGATAACATATTCTAAACCTGAGAGTGACCAAAAGTACCATATAAAACGGTGCCATGCAAGGAAAAAACGCTGTGAGATGTTGCCTCACAGCGCTTTTGTTTCGATGAGAATTGCGGTCCGCTGGTTACATCCCGCCGCTCTCAACCGTTTCGATATCGGTCAAAGTGTCGGTGATGTAGGTCTCAGCCATGAGCAGATTGCCGCCAGAGCGCTTGATGATATTGAGGATCGTGCTCATCTTCGAGATCTCCTCCAACTGCTCGTTAACGAACCAGCGAAGAAAATCCTGGGCGATGTAGTCCTTCTCTTCCACGGCAATATCGAACAAACTGTTGACCTGCTTGGTGACGGTTAATTCCCAGTCCAGAGCCGCCTGGACAGCATCCGCTGGAGACTCAAAATCGCGGCGTGGCTTGCCGAGGGCCGGAATATCCACCTGACCGCCAGTATCCAGCATATAGCGCAGGAACTTCATGGCATGGAACCGCTCTTCTTCAGCCTGGTCAAAGAAGATCTGGGCGAATTTCAGCATATCATCGGATTCGAAGTATGAAGCGATCTGGAGGTATTCCAGGCTGGCGGCAAACTCATTCCCGATCTGCTGATTGATCGCTTGTTCAAGTTTTTTACTGATTAACATGGTGGTTTTCTCCTTATAAGTCTCTAGTATCCCTGATTTCCATTATAGCACTACCAAATGAGCGCTCTTCGACGTTAACCAGGATTTGACATAATATTAACTACTTCCATGTACTACAATGATATAAATATGACAGCACAAAACAAAGGATTCTTTCAATGTTAGTGGTCATCTCTGATCTGCATTTTGTTCAAAATAGTCCCGGGGTTAACGGGGCACTTAAATTTAACAAAAACATGGAACCCATTGCCTACCATCGGTTTGTCAACCAGCTGGCGAGCGAGGCCAGGATGAACCGCGCGACGCACCTGGATGTTGTGCTGGCAGGCGATATCTTTGAAATGTTCAAATCGCCGATCTGGTATGAGGATGCCGAACGGCCTTACATCCACCTCGACGAGATCCAGTCGAATTCCAGCATCGAGTACAAGATCCTCCGCCTGCTGGATGATATTGCCGAGGAGGAGCATGTCGGTGAATCCCTGGAGATCCTGAGACAGATGCAGGACCATTTTGATATTCCGGTCAAGATCCACTACCTGGTGGGCAACCACGACCGGGTGGTAAATGCCACACCGGGCACACGGCGCAAGGTGCGGCTGCTGCTCGGGATGGAAGACCGGGACGACTATATTCCCCATACCTACACCTACATGCCAGAAGGTTTCCCGGCAGCCTTTATCCGCCACGGGCATGAATATGACAGTTCCAATATCTCGCACGCCTACGACAAAGAAGAGATCATCCCTCTGGACATACCTCAAACAGTCTACGACGCCCCATCTCTTGGTGATTTTCTAACGTTGGAATTCGGTAACAAATTGCTTTATCTGTTTCTGCAAACATACGGACCGCATGCCATCCTGAACAACGAAATGCTGCGGTATCTTTACCAACGCCTGGTGTACTTCGATGATGTCCGCCCGCTGACTTCAAGCCTGCATTTCCTGCTGACCACGCCGCACCTGACTCCTAAGGAAGCTTGGGGCTATCTGGAACCGATCTTCATTGAAGCCCTTGACCTGATGAGTGAGAACAAATTCTTCGTCAAAGAGATGCGGCGCTATACCCCGAGGGGAGAGGGACGTGCCGGCTCGATCCTGACAATGTTGAAACTGCGACCATGGCGCAAAGGGATCCCGTACTGGCTAATCTGGCGGATCGCCCGTTATATCAGCAAGAACCCACATCTGCCCGAGAGCGGCTCGCATGCCAGCCGTGAAGAAGCGGTGTATCAGAACGGCAGTTCGGTTCGCTGTGTGATCTCCGGGCACACCCATACGCCGGAGATCTCGCTGATCAATACCCAGGATGGCGTGGAACGCTACCACATCAATACCGGCACCTGGCGCAATGTGGTGCAAACCTCCCGCGACAACGAGCATTTTGGCCGGGTAAAAACGCTGGCACATGCCGTGCTCTACGGTCCGGGCGAAAATCCGAATGGTGACAGAGGCGGCAGTGCGCCGCAGTGGTCTTTTGAGTTTTGGGCCGGGTACCGCCAGAAATTCTACACAGACGTTCCTTAACGGAACCACTCCCATTCTTCTCGAATCTGTTGATTGGTTTACAGGCTGCGCAGGCTTAGTCCAGCACCTCGATGTCCGCGCCTGGCGTCACTTCGCCCACCTGCCAGACAGGCAATTGTCGCCCGGCAGCATACTGTTCGAACGCGCCTGCCTGCGCTGACGGCACACTGAGCAGCAGGCCGCCGCTGGTTTGCGGATCGAACAACAGCATTTGCTCCCATTCCTGCAAATCGGCACTAAACCGAACCCGCTCCTCAAAGTACAGCCGGTTATCCGAGGCGCCGCCAGGGAAGCGCCATTCCTGGGCATACTTGCGGGCACAGTCCAGGATCGGGATCTGCGACCAGTTGAACCGTAGGCCGACACCAGAAGCAGCCGCCAGCTCTGAGGCATGCCCGAGCAGGCTGAAACCGGTAATGTCCGTGCCCCCGCGCACTCCCAACTGAACGGCCACTTCGGCAGCCGTGTCATTCAAGCGCTTCATCCAGCCGGTGACTTCAGCCACGTCGGCCGGGTCGGCTTTTTGCTGTTTGAGGGCCGAGGTGGTCACACCGATCCCCAGCGGCTTGGTCAGGTAGAGCCGGTCACCAACCCGGGCGCCAGACTTGGTGATGATCTTGTCTGGATGAACAAACCCGAGCACGATCAGCCCGTACTTCGGTTCCTCATCCTGGATGGTATGCCCACCGGCCAGCGCTACCCCCGCCTGCCGGGCGATCTCGGCCCCACCGCGCAGGATCTCACTGCCGATCTCGGCAGCGAATGCCGGCGGCAGCCCGAGGATGTTGAGCGCCAGGAACGGTTTTCCGCCCATAGCGTAAATATCCGAAATACTGTTGGCAGCGGCGATCGCGCCATAATCATAGGGATCATCCACCACCGGTGTGAAGAAATCAGTGGTCACCACCAGGGCGCGCTGGTCGTCCAGCCGCCAGACGGCGGCATCGTCCGGGTCATCCAGACCAACCAGCAAATCGGGAAAATTCTGGCCTTGAAAGACATCCTTGATCGGGCGCAGCACCTGCGCCAGCGCTTCCGCGCTCAGTTTGGATGCTCAACCGGCGCAACGGGAGTAACTTGTCAGGCGGATCTGTTTTCCCGATTGGGCGTCTTTGGGTGTGGTCGGCATACTCGTCTCCAATGAGAACAAAACTGCGGGAAGTGAACCTTCCCGCAGTTGATTATAAACGATGTTCCAGACGAACCGCTATGGGGTCAGCGAGCTGAACGACTGCCCATCTGGCAGCGGGAACAGGAACGGGGTATTGCTCGGCAGGAGCATCACCTGGATGTTCGGGGAAATCTTCTCGATGTACTGAAGCTGCAGGACATCCGGGTTGGCGGCCAGCGCCTGTCCCAGCAACTGCAGGGCTTGCGCCTCTGCCTCAGCCTCGATTAAGCGGGCTTCAGCGGCAGCTTCCGCCGCGATCACCACCGAGAGCGCTTCACCTTCGGCCGCAATCACGGCCGAGTCGGCCAAACCCTGGGCCTGTTGGCGGGCTTGTTCCGCTTCCTGGCGGCGCTGCTCGACCACAAAGGCAGCCTGCTGGGCAAGCTGTTCAGCGATCTGCTTCTGTTCGACCGAGGCAGCGTATTCGTCTGAGAAGGCAATGTTGCGGAGCACGAAATCGATCAGCAGAATCCCTTCCCGCTCAAGTTTTGTGCGCAGCTCAGTGGTAATCTTATCGGTAAGAGCCTGGCGTTGCGTGCCATAAACTTCCTCGATCCCATACTGGGAAACCGCATCCCGGATCACGCCACGGGTAACGCTCCGAATCAGGTTGTCGCGGTAAGTGTTTTGCCACCCGATGTGGATTCCGATCACTTGGTTCGGGTCAAGGGCAAAGATCACCGAAGCATCCACCCGAACAAGCTGTCCGTCCGAAGTGCGGGCCTCGATCGAATCATCCCCATCCCGATCGCCCTCCTGATGGGCAATCGACATGGTGTAATTCTGGCGTGAAATCGAATACGTGACCACCCGGTCAAAGAACGGGACGATCCAGTTCAGTCCGGGCTGCAAAGCCTGGTCGCGCAAACCGCCCTCGCCCAGCGCAGTGATCACCACACCGCGTTCGGTCGGCTCGATGAAGACCAGTCCAGCCGAGACCACATTCATCACCAGAGCTAAAACCAGCACGCTCAAGACCAGCGGGACCGCGCGTTTGACAGTGCGGTCGCGAGCCGCGCGGACGACCAGGAAAACGATCACCGCGAACAGGGCGACCCATGAGAATGCGGCCAACCCATTAACCACAGTTACAAGATTCATCTACTACCTCCATTTGTTGGTTGATAATTTTTAGTTACAAATTGATTATATCCACAGATTGTTAAGGATGTATATAAAATTTGACCCTATGAGGTCCTACTAAATATGACGATCTTGGAGAGATTGCCTGCCGCAGGCAAGCATGCTACACTGAGCGCATGGAAACCGGTACTGGGAGAATCCTCTCAATTCGTCAAACCGAACGCGGGGCCAGGCAGGCTGAGATCGTACTGGAAGGCACATCCGTGCCGGCCCCCGGCCGGTATTTGCAAGTCCACAATCTGGCCGACGCCGACCGCCCGACCGCGCTGACCTTGTTTGCCGGCGGCTACCCGGCTGAAGAACCAGTCAATGACCGTTTCATGACTGCACCGCCGATCCCGGCGCGCTGGCAGCCTGGCGACCGGCTGAAGGTCTTCGGCCCGCTGGGGCGCGGATTCCACCTTCCGGAGGGCACCTCCCGGCTGACATTGGCCTCCTTCGGCGAGAACAGTGAGCACTTGCTTCCGCTGGCCGGCCAGATACTTGCGCAGGGTGGAGAGGTAGCCTTGTGCACGGACGATCCGTATCCTCCGCTGCCCGCCGGGATCGAAATCAACCCGCTGGCCGGTCTGGCAGAAGCCGTCCACTGGGCTGACCTGACCGCCTGCAGCGTCCCGGTCGAAAGGTTCTCGGCCTTTGCGGATCAGACCGGGGAATTGGCAACCAGATCGGCTGTATGGCAAGTCCTGGTCTATGGGGAATTTCCGTGCGCAGCGATGGCCGCCTGCGGTGTGTGTGCCTTCCGGATTGGCAGCCGGAGTTACCGCCTGGCTTGCCAGGATGGCCCGGTTTTCGATTGGCCGCAGCAACCGACCTGATCAGACCGAACGTTCAGCCACATCCTCGCCATAGTCCAGCAAAGCTCGCACCATTTCAAGGCTGCGGCCTTCGGCATACACGCGCAGCACCGGCTCGGTGCCAGACGGGCGGATCAGCAGCCAGGAATCGTCGTTGAGCACATACTTGCACCCATCGGTGGTTGAGACTGAGACCACATTCTCACCACCAATCGCGGTGGGAGCATCATCGGCCAGGCGGCGGGTCATTTCGGCTTTTTCCACCGGCCGTCGCAGACGGAGGTCGGTGCGCTCATAGTAAGCCGGGCCGTAATTTTTCAGCAGGTCTTCCACCAACTGATACAGCGATCCACCTGAAGTCGAGACGATCTCGAGCAGGAGCAAGGCCATCAGGATGCCGTCCCCCTCCGGGATGTGGCCTTTGAAGCTGATCCCGCCAGATTCCTCGCCGCCGAGCAAAACATCCTGGGTCAGCATCAGGTCGGCAATGTAATTGAACCCAACCGGAGTTTCATGGACCAGCAGACCGTGTTTCTTCGCCAGACGGTCGATCATCCGGGTAGTGGAGACCGTGCGGACGACCGCGCCGGTCATGCCGCGCTTTTCCACCAAATGCTGTAGGGCCAAGGCCATGATCTTGTGCGGATCTACAAAATTGCCGCGCTCGTCCATCGCGCCGATCCGGTCGGCGTCGCCATCTGTGGCCAAACCCAGCATGCCGTGCCCCTGCCCGATCGCGCCGGCCAGCGGCCCAAGATGTTTGGCGATTGGTTCCGGGTGGACGCCGCCAAATCCGGGGTTCATCTCCCCACGGACTTCATAGACCTCACACCCGGTCCCCATCAGGATCCCTTTGATGGCCCCGCGCCCGGAACCGAACATCGAGTCAACCACTACCCGGACCGGATTCTCGGCAATTGCATCGAAGTCGATCAGGCCGCGCAGGTGTTCGTAATACATTGGGATCGGGTTAAAGCGCTCGATCAAGCCCTTTTCGCGGGCCAGGTCAAAATCCATCTGGTTGGGGCCGCGGCCGCGCACCTCGTTGTCGTTGAGATATACCTCCACCCGACGACATTGTTCGCCAGGGGCGGAACCGCCATAAGCGGCCTTCAGCTTGACGCCGTTGTAACGGGGAGCATTGTGGGATGCGGTGATCATCACGCCAGCAACTGCCGAGAGCTGCGGGATAGCGTAGGATATCGCCGGGGTCGGGCAATCGGACTGAGCCAGATAGACATGGAAACCATTGGCCGCCAAAACGCGGGCGACATCGGCGGCATACCGGTCTGACAGGAAGCGGGTATCAAACCCGACGACCACACTTAAACCGGACTTGGCCGCACTGCTGCCGCCCCCATTGTCGCGGTGTTCGGCCAGGAGTGCGTCGGCAATCGCTTGCGTAACCAGCCTGAGATTGGAGAATGTGAATGTATCGGATATGACGGCGCGCCAGCCATCGGTACCAAAATGGATCGGCATGGGGGTCTCCTCGCGGTCTGTGCAGAATGACCCTGATTTTAGCATGATTCAGCGGTCAGTGGCCATCTGCAAAATGCCGGTAGACAGTTTTTCGGGCTGCAGGCTGCTCAAAGAGAGCGTGACATCCTCCCCCAGCTGAAGCTAGGGGCATCCAGGTTCGTAGACCTTATGCCAGCTGCATCGCAGCGGCACGACCACGGGGCTTGCCACTCGCC
>JAGVCA010000002.1 GCA_020059485.1 Anaerolineales bacterium | reverse complement strand
TTTCGCAGTTCCAGCACACCCAGCCGCATTTCCACATCGTCCGGCATGAGGACCTCTCGCTGCGTCCGCTGGAGGAGTTCAAGCGGCTGTATAATGCGCTCGGAGTGCCGTTCACCAAGCGGGTGGCCAAAACGATCCACGACTCGACCAACCCGGGCAACCCGACCGAGCTGCCGCTCGAGTCGATCCACTCTGTCAACCTGGACAGCCGCACCAACCTGAAAAACTGGCAGAAGCGCCTGACGCCGGAGGAGATCGCCCGGGTGCGCGCCCTGACCGAGGATGTCGCTCGGCA
Source organism: Anaerolineales bacterium (assembly GCA_020059485.1). Classification (GTDB taxonomy): domain Bacteria; phylum Chloroflexota; class Anaerolineae; order Anaerolineales; family UBA11579; genus UBA11579. The sequence goes on along the minus strand of JAGVCA010000002.1, from coordinate 8,332 downwards.
TTATTACACCGACGAGGATTGGGAATGAACGCAAAGACAGACCGCACGCTGGTCTCGATCGTGACCCCGTCCTTCAACCAGGCCCGGTTCCTGCCGGCCACGATTGAATCCGTGCTGGCGCAGACCTACCCGAACATCGAGTACATTGTGGTGGACGGCGCGTCCACCGATGACAGCGTGGATGTGATCCGGCGGTATACTGACCGGCTGGCGGATTGGGTCTCGGAACCGGATAAAGGCCAGACCGAGGCGATCAACAAAGGCTTTGCCCGCGCCAACGGTGAGATCCTGGCCTGGCTGAACTCGGATGACACCTACCAGCCGGAAGCGGTGGCCGAGGCGGTCGCTTACCTGCAGCAGCACCCGGAGATCGGGCTGGTATATGGTGAGGCCAACTTCATTGACGAGCACGGTCAGGTGATCGGGCGTTTCCCGGCGGCCCAGACCGACTATGAGCGGCTGCGGCGCGGATACGTACACATCCCGCAGCAGGCGGCTTTCTGGCGGGCAGACCTGTTCCGGCAGGTTGGCACGCTGGACGAGCGGCTGTACTTTGCGATGGATTACGACCTGTGGCGCAAGCTGGCGGCGGTCAGCCGGATCAAATACCTGCCCGGCAGGGTGTGGGCTAACTTCCGGCTGCACGGCGATTCCAAGACGATTGCCGAGGACGACCGCTGCTGGCCGGAGATGATCGAGATCCACCGCCGTGGGAATGGGGGGTGGCTGTCGGTTATTACGATAAAATACCTGTTGAGGAGAGTCCTCGCTCCACTGGTCACGTGGCGGCGGAGGAGAAGGGTTAGAAGTGCACAGATGAGGGAGAAACATGGATAAAGTCACGAAAGTACTGTTGTATGATGATTCGCACGATTCTGTCCTGCGATTGCTGCAATCCTGGCGGCTGTGGCTGATCGGGGCGGTCGTTGGTGCGCTGGTGGCGGCGCTGCTGTATGCGGTCTTCCCGCCGCCGCACCGGGCCCGGGCCGTGGTGGTGGTCGATCATAATCTGGAAGAGGTTTGGGAGATCCAACCGGCCAAGCAGTTCTACTTCCTGGGCCGCGAAGCGCGCAAACTGGAAGAACTGGCCTGGAGCGACGACGTATTGCAGCAGGTGGCCGACCAGGTCGGGGATGTCACCGTGCGTGAACTGCGCGACGAGATCCTGTCACTCAGCCAGCCGGATGACGGCGGTTGGCATTTCTTCGCCGATTGGCGCGACCCGCAGCGGGCGGAACTGATTGCTGGTACCTGGGCGCAGGTCTTTTACCAGGAAGTGCTGGCCGGGATGGAAGTCTCATACGAACTGGAAGTCATGCGGCGGGAGATCCCGCTGATCATGGAGAGTTCTCCAGACATCTCCAGCGGCGAGGCAGCCAATCTTGTCAGCCGGATGATGCCAGACCTGGAAGAATCCAAGGGTATCTCTCCCTATCTGGAGGTCACGCTGTCTCAGGTGGAAAACCTGAAGATCAAACGCAAGGTGCCGCTTTCGCTATATGTGCTGGCCGGCGCCGGGATCGGGATGTGCGCCTTTGCCTATGCAGGGCTGGTATTCCTGCGAGCCGAGGAAGACAATGCTTTCGCGGCTGAGTAACCAACAACTGGAAAAGTGGATGCAGACCCTGTGGGGGCTGGTGCTGCTGACCATGCCGGTGACCAGTTTCCGTTGGCTGCCGGATGTGATGGGAACCACGCACGTCCGCCCGATGGCCTTCCTCCCCCTGGCGCTGCTGGTGCCGGTCCTGGGCGTGTACCTGCTCAAGAATCGCAATTTCCGCTTTCCGCGGGCGACCGCGCCGCTGATCGGCTTTCTGCTGGTGGCGATGATCTCAACCCTGATCGGGCTGTATTACGCCCCACTGGACCTGCGCGGGCAGACCTACTGGGAGTGGGCGATCCGGGCCTGGCTATCGCTGGCGATCGGGATGGGCTTCTTCTGGGTGGCGGTGCTGCTCTCGCGTTCGGAGGAATTCCTGCGCCGTTCGCTGCCGTGGCTGTATGCCGGTTTGGCGGCCACGATCGTGTGGGGGATCGTGCAGGCGATCGCCATCCACACGCCGCTGCTGGATGTGAAGGCGATCAGCAATATCCAACTGCTGTTCTCCATCCGGGGCGTGATCGACAACCGGGTCTCTGCGTTTGCGTATGAGCCTTCCTGGCTGGCAGACCAGATCACCGTGCTGTATTTCCCCTGGCTGTTTGCGGCCCTGGTCACGCGGATGCGGATCACCAAATACCAGTGGCTGGAACCGGCTCTGACGCTGGGCGCGGTTGGCTTGCTGCTGCTTTCCTATTCCCGCAGCGGCGTTATCGGGCTGCTGGTCTCGGTGGCGGTTGCCCTGCTGACCGTTGGGCGCGGGCTGCTGGTCTCGATCTGGTCGTGGTTCTGGGGTCCGTTCGTGTCTTCGGAGATCCCCGGGCGGTGGAACCGCACCCTGATCCTGGGGCTGGTGGTGGCCGCGCTGGGGGTGACCTTCTGGTGGCTCAACCGCTATAACTATTTTGCCAGCCTGTGGCGGGCTGACCTGAGCAACGGCCTGGTGAACTATGTGCGGGCCATCTCGGCCGGCCCGCGCGTGGCGTATATTGAGGCCGGCATGCAGATCTTCAACCTGCACCCGTGGTTTGGGGTGGGGCTGGGGGGGAGCAGTTTTTATCTGTTCGACTATCTCCCGCACTGGGCGCTGACCGACCCCTACGAGATCGCCCTGCAGTTCAGCCCGGATTCCAATATCATCCCCAATGTGCGCAACCTGATCAGCCGCCTGCTGTCTGAGACGGGGATCATCGGGTTCATGACCTATAGCGTGTTTAATATTTCCATCCTGGCGAGCATCCGCAAGATGTTCCTCTCCCGCAAGAAACTGATGGTCTATGCTTCTGTGGCAGGGTTGACCGCCTGGCCGGCGATCATCCTGCGGCAGTTCACCCTGTCCACCCTTACCGCCCCGGTCTTCTGGGTCAGTTTGGGGATGGTGGTCGGGTACGCGCATCATGTGCTCGACCAGAAATCACCTGCTGAGGAGTAGACCATGTCTGACCGCAATGCCCGGGTGATCGGGATCATCCTGGGCGCATTATTGTTACTTTGTCTGTGTTGTGTTGCCGCTGTCATCCTGGGGGCCTGGGGGCTGCAGGAGTGGAGTACGACCACCGATTATTTTGAAGGCTACGGCGATTTCACTTTCGATTCTGAGCCGACCCCGACCCCGCAGCCGCTGTCTGAATGGCAGGTCTCCGAGAGCGATATCCCGCTCGCCGAGCAGACCCTGCGGACCCTTGACCAGGAACTGATCCCGGAGAACGATCCGGCTGACCTGGCGGTGCGCCTGGGCGGTGTGGAGAGCGTGCCGGTTCTGTATCCGGACCCGGACGCGCCTTATCAGACCGGCGCAGTCAAGGATTTCTGGGTCACTGACACCAGTACCAATCTGAGCACCCAGCGCACGGCTGTGCTGCGGTATGTGACCGACCATGCTTATTTCTGGATCGGGGAGGAGGTCAACTTCCAGATGGACGACCTGGAAGACCTGGCTGAGACCTTTGAGCAGGAGATCTATCCAACGACGCGTGAGTTCTTCGGCAGCGAATGGACGCCGGGGATCGATGGCGATGAGCATATCTACATTGTGTATGTTTCCGAGGTAGGCTTTAGCACGGCCGGTTATTTCTCCTCAAGCGATTCCTATCACCCGCTGGCACAGGAGTTCTCCAACGGGCATGAGATGTTCGTCTTCAATGCCGACAACTCGCCGCTGGATGACGCCTATACCTACGGCGTGCTGGCTCATGAATTCCAGCATATGATCCACTGGTACCGCGACCGGAACGAGTCCTCGTGGATCAATGAGGGCTTCTCGGAACTGGCGACGCTGCTGAATGATCTCGACCCGGGCGGCTTCGATTATTTCTATGCCTCCAACCCGGACCTGCAGCTGACCGACTGGCCGAATGACCAGAATGCCACCACCCCTCACTATGGGGCCTCGTTCCTGTTTATGCTCTACTTCCTGGAGCGGATGGACCGCGAGGTCACCCAGCAGCTGGTGGCTCACCCCGAGAACGGGATGCACTCGATCGACCTGCTGCTGGATGAGATCGGCGCCCGCGACTCGCTGACCGACCAGCCGCTGAGCGCGGACGACCTGGTGCTGGATTGGGCGCTGACCAATTACCTTCACGATGAGGAGATTGCCGATGGGCGGTTCACCTACCGCCTGTATCCGGATGCGCCCCGGGTGTATGACACCGAGACGATCTACGATTGCACTTCCGGGCTGCAGCCGCGCACGGTTCACCAGTATGGCGTGGATTACATCCGGCTTGAATGTTCTGGCGATTTCCGGCTGCGGTTTGAAGGGGCGCAGAAGACTACCCTGCTGCCGGTTTCGGCTTATTCGGGTGACTTTGCGTTCTGGTCCAACAAGGGCGATGAATCGAATATGACCATGACGCGCCAGTTTGATTTCAGCGGCGTCAGCGGGAGCCTGACCTTCGATTACTGGACCTGGTACGACCTGGAAGCGGACTACGATTACCTGTACCTGCTGGCCTCGACCGATGGCGAGCGCTGGGAGATCATCCGGACGCCTTCAAGCACCAATCAGGACCCGAGCGGCAACAGCTATGGTTGGGCTTACAATGGCCTCTCCGGCGGGGATGGCAGTTGGATCAACGAGGTGGTGGACCTGTCGGCGTATACCGGGCAGCAGGTCTGGCTGCGGTTTGAGTATGTCACCGATGCGGCTGTCAATGGCGAGGGCTTGCTGCTGGATGATCTCTCGATCCCGGAGATCGGTTACTTCTCCGACCTGGAAGAGGACGCCGGCGGCTGGGAAGGCGAAGGCTTTGTGCGCGTCCCGAACCTGCTGCCGCAGACCTTCCGGCTGGCGCTGGTGATCGACGAAGGCCGTGAGCGGCGGGTCGAATACCTGACGCTGGAGGCTGATCACTCAGTCGAGATCCCGCTGGCGTTCGGAGGGCAGGTGGACGGCGTCACGCTGGTGGTGGTCGGGACAACCCGCTTCACCCGCCAGCTGGCTTCGTACCAGTTCTCCTTCCTGCCGGCGGAGTGAGCGCGGCGCGGCAAGCGGCTATGGATAAACAACAGGACAGGCATACGCCTGTCCTGTTTTGCATCATGGTGACTGGAGTTTTCTGATCAGTCCCGGATATCCAGGTTGTTGTCAAAGCCGAACCAATCGACCTCCACAGTTTCACCGGGTAGCAAGGTGACCTTCTGCTGGATCGGTGTGGTGGGCTGGTAGCCCTCACAGATGGTCTTGACTTTGGGTGAGACGCAGTACTCACCGGGGGCCATCTCCGGGAAGACGAAGACTCCCTCGGCATCGGTCACGGTTTCCTGGTAGGCCAGGCCGCCGCAGTTGCCGGCATAGATCCGGATGGTGATGCCTTCGAGGTAGAAATCGCAGTCGCATTCCTCGCATTCCGCATTGGCGTTCTCATCCAGGTACACACGGCCGGTGATGGTGCCCGGTTCTCCCTCCGGATCCTGGCCGCATCCGGCCAGGGCGACCGCCAGCAGCAGAATGGCGGCAATTGCCAGAAAAATTCTGGTCTTGGTCATTGGTTCTCTCCTTGTGCCAACAGTAATGGTTCGGGCTTGCCCGGCGGGGTTATTTTTCCAGGCGGATGCCGGCGTCCGGCTCGCGCAGCGAGGACAGGTAGTTTTCCAGTTCGAGGCGCCGTTCGGATGCGGCCTGGCTGAGTTCGTCCTGCAGGGCGGCAAACCGATCACCGATCTGCCCGCGCAGGGCCTCGCCGGAGCTGGGGGTGAGCAGCAGGGCGGTGCCCGCGCCGATCAGTCCGCCGAGCATGGCGCCAAACAGGAAATTGAAGATTTTTTTCATAACTTCCCTCCTGGGAATTTGAATGGTGTTTGCTGATGATCTGACCTTATTATAGAAGATAATCACGCCGAACGAAAGGTGTTGCTGCGGGTGAGCGCGATTTGATTGTCTGCTACGCATGGATTAGCCCGGTCGATGGGTCGGCTCTTACCACTGCTTTCGCCAACTGCTGTGCCTGAAATCTTATGCCGCGTTAATCTCCGGGGCGGCAGCAGTGGAGGTATTCACCACCGCACAGCGCGGGAAAACCGGTATCTGTGGGGGCATTTGCCCGAATACCCGGAATATGCACGGCAGACCCGCTGGCGGCTGTTTCCCGGGATCTGGCTGCCCCTGGGATTATCGCCGGCAGCCTTAATGTTCCCCTTACCCACCGTTGTGCCGGTTTGCAGTATGATGGCATGCTGTCTGCAACGCAGGTTGGCAGTGCAGGAAGATAATCTAAGGAGCGTTTTTGGCATGGAGATTAAAGTCAGAGGTACCGTGAAATGGTTTAACGGTGCCAAGGGGTATGGTTTCATCGAGGGCGAGGATGGTTCGGATGTGTTTGTCCACCATACTGCGATTGCGGGGGAGCGGTATAAGAACCTGGAGGAAGGCCAGCGGGTGGAGTATATTGTCGCCAGGGGGCAGAATGGCTTGCAGGCGCGCGAGGTGGTGGTGTTGTGATCGGAAAGTGAACCGAAAGGGCGTTTTTTTGATCCGGTTTTCCTTGCAGATTCTAATACAATTCTTACTTGTTTTTCCGGAAATGCGGTATAATCAGGTGCTCGATTAACATAAGTTCTAAGACAAACGTTGCAGTTTTTGATTTGGGACCCATGCGAAAGTCAGCAAAAAATATGTGAAAGGAGTTCCATATCATGACTGAAAAAGTACAAGGCACCGTTAAGTGGTTTGACAGCAGCAAAGGCTTTGGCTTCATCGAACGTGAAGGCGGGAAGGACGTTTTCGTCCACCATTCTGCCATCGCCGGTGAAGGCTTCAAGAATCTTGAAGAAGGCCAGCGCGTTGAGTTCATTGTGACCCAAGGCCAGAAAGGCCCGCAGGCACAAGACGTCAAAGCCATCTGAGGCTAACCCTCAAAACAAAAAACCGGCCCGCGAATTTCGCGGGCCGGTTTTTTGTTGTTAGTACGCCCAAAATAACCCAAAAATGCTGCCTGTGTACCCAAGGGTATTGATGATCCCAAACAGGATCAGTAGCAGTGCCCAGCCTCTTCTCCCTTCACGATACAAATAACAGCTAGGCGCGGAAGTGACCAGCAGGACTGTCACCCAGATTAAACTCTTTGCCCTGAGCTCGGATTGGTCTTCATCGAGCAGATCGGCATCAAAGCAGTATGTTTCCCGGCCGCGATTACTCAAATAGTCATAACAAACTCCACTGTCTTCACTTTGATAATAGAACTTCCCGTATTCGGATCTGGTTTCAAGGGCTATTTTAGCGTCGCGAATCGCGTCCCCGATATTGAAAGTGATCAAGCCAATCAGCAGGACGAGCAATAGTGAAACGATCGAGGCAAGGACCAGCAAGAAGGGAAAGCGCTTCCTGGGCCTCGTTGACTTTGGTTGTGGTGACGCGCCAGTTTCCTCAAAGATCTCATCCGGGATTTCCATGTTCTCCTCCTCTGGTGGGTTGTTGATGCGATGCGCCAATTATAAAACTGAGTTGAGAAAATTATTGTTGTTCCACCCACCAAAAATGCAGGATGGTTTACCTTGCACCTGCGGTTAAAACCGCGGCCAGACAGGGACGAAACCCACCGGCGCGGGTTTCAAATGCGGCTCCGGGCGCGGGGGTGCAGTCCGCCGCCGGGCGGACTTGGTGATCGTGTGGCTGCGAATTGATTCGCTGGGGGGGTGGGTGGTCAGTTAACTAACAAGTACTAATTTCTTGGCGACCCCTTACGAATTGATCTCCGGCAACACGATCGGTTTGGAGATCCGGTATTCCAGTTCGTTGAGGAGCAGATAGATGATCACCGAGCGGTAAGAAAAATCAATAAAGATCATAAGAATTCCGGTATTCATGATGACCAGTCGAAGTAAATCACCAACTGGTTGGCTGAAAATCGAATATATATCACGCAGCAGGATAAAAACTGTAGATAAGATGAGGGGGAAAAAGCATCCAATGCGATTGTATAACCTATTGTCAGTTTCAACTGGCAGATAGTTCCGGAAAATATCGTCTTTTATTCCGTTTGTGAGAGCATGACCCTCACCGGGTGAACTACAACACCCTCTATCCCCTCGATCGCCCTGGGGAATGCTTTGGTGATGATATTATACGCCCCATTGACATCGGCATTGATCAATCTGCCGTCGGCTGTCTGGAACAGCCCGCGCCTGATCCGTTTGCCCGCATACACCTCCCGCTTCTGAGGGAACTCCCGATCCAGGAAGCTGCACTTTGAAGTGTAGCTCTCTTCCTGCAGCACGACCTTGATGCCCGCC
>JAGVCA010000003.1 GCA_020059485.1 Anaerolineales bacterium | reverse complement strand
TTCTTATGCTACACTTCATCTCAGAACCTCTTTTCTAGGATTTGTTGCGAACTTCTCCTATTTTAGAGGTTCTTTTTCTTCAGAATTTGATCACACCCGATGTGTTAGACTTCATGAGTTCAAGGAACAACTATTTGACCAAAATACCCCGATACGGTATAATCGCTCGGCATTTGTCATGAGAGAGATGCCTGGATTTATCTTTAATCAAGCAGAGGAAAGACATGCCAAAAAGAACGTACCAACCCAAAATCCGACGTCGTATGCGTGTGCACGGCTTCCGCTCCCGCATGTCAACCCGCGGCGGACAGGACGTGATCAGACGCCGCCGCGCCAAGGGCCGTAAACGCCTGAGTGTGGCGATGAACAACCACGTCAAGAAGATCAACTGGAAGAGCTAGAGCCGGCATTGCCTCAGACGCAGATGTCACCCGGTTTTTTTTCGGGACTCTAGCCCAGTTGTGGACGGTGAACAAACGGTTTCGCCTCAAGAAGTCCTCAGACTTCCAACGGGTGCGGCGTTTTGGCAAAGCCATTGCCCACCCGTTTGTTGTTTTGCTCCACCACCCCAACGATCTGGACCAGATCCGGGTGGGGGTGGCCGCTGGTAAAACGGTGGGCAAAGCCGTACAACGCAACCGGGTCAAGCGCGTCATGCGGGCAGCTATCCAACCTTTGATCGAACGGATCAAACCTGGCTGCGATATTGTGCTGATCGCACGGCCGAAGATCATGAATAGTAATGCCAATCAAATTAACGAGATCCTTTTCAAGCTCCTGAAACGGGCTGGCCTGATCCTGGAATGAGATGCGAACAAAACCTGACATGATACTGCCCGACGGCTCGCCTCTTCCCGAGCACCGCTCCCCGTCTCTCCGGGCGCTGCCCCTCTCGTTGCGTACCGCTCCGAGATACCCGGCGCTAGCCCTGATCCGGCTCTACCAGAAAACGATTTCTCCAACCCTGCCGGCAGACACCTGCCGGTTTTACCCAACCTGTTCACACTACGGGTACCAATCGATTTACAAATATGGCTTGATCAAGGGGGGCTGGATGGCTTTTACTCGCATCCTCCGCTGCAATCCTTTCAATCCGGGTGGTTACGATCCGGTTCCATAAGTGCGGTGAAAGAGACCAACTCAATCAGGAAAACTAACAATATGAAAAAGACAAAACTCCTAGCAATCACCATCTTCTTCCTGGCGCTCAGCCTGGTTTTATCCGGCTGCCAGGGTGCAGCCGTGGCCAACAGCTGGCCGGGCATCACAGTGGATGGCGCGACGGCTTATGTGGCTTACAATCAGGCTGTCTATGCCCTCGACCTCGATCGGGATGGCCAACTGTCGGAAACACTTCCGGCAAACACCTCCGACAGCAGTCTGAAAGGAGCGCTGTTCTACCATCCGCCGGTACTGCTGGAGGACGGCTATCTGCTGACCGGCAGCTATAACAATAAACTTTTCGAGATCGATACCCAGGACGGAGGTGCCCGTGAGTTCTTCACGGAGGCTCGCAACCGCTGGATCGCCACGCCGCTGCTGACTGAAAACCGCATTTTTGCACCCAATGCCAACGGCAGCGTGTATGCTTTCGATCTCAGCGGGGATTTGCTGTGGGAGTTTGAAACCGATGCCGCCATTTGGGCCACCCCGGTGATGAACGGCTCGCGGATCTATATCGTCTCGCAGGACCATAAAATGTACGCCCTGAATGCCGCCACCGGAGATCCCGTCTGGGAGCTTGACCTGGGTTCAGCCGCAGTCAACAGCCCGGCGCTGGACGCTGACGGCGTGTTGTATATCGGCACCTTTGGCAGCCGCCTGTTGGCAATCGATAGCGATAATGGGAGCATCATCTGGGAAACAGACACTCTCGGCTGGGTGTGGGGCAGCCCGGTACTCGGCGCAGATGGGATCCTCTATCTGACCGATCTGGAAGCCAATCTGTATGCCATCGAAACTGCTGACGGCAATATCCTCTGGTCCAAACAGGTGGACGCCGATACCGGCATTACCGGTTCTGCTTTGCTGTATAATGAAGCTCTGTTTGTCGTCACCAACTCGGGCCTGATTGCCTCATACAACCTGGAAGGTGAACGCCTGTGGAAAGAAGAATTCGCCAGCGAAGACTCGCCGGTTGAATTCCATGGCACGCCAGTCGCAGCCGGAGATAACCTGATCCTGGTCTCTTCGATCGGCACAGAAACCGCAGTATTCGCCTTCAATTCCGAACTGGAAACATTGTGGCAGTTCACCCCGGATAACTAGGACAGGCTAAGGTAACGACCCATGTTAGATTTTATTATCAACCCGTTTGTCAATATCCTGCTGTACATCTACCAGTTCCTGGGCGCAGGAGTCAACGATTTTGGCTGGGCGATCCTGATTTTCACGATCCTCATCCGTCTGGCGCTCTACCCGCTGACCAAGTCTCAAATGGACTCAGCGAAGAGCATGCAGAAGCTCAATGAGCACCCGGATTACATCAAACTGCAGAAGAAGAAAAAAGAGGGCAAGATCGATCAGGAGAAGTTTGCTCAGGAGCAGATGGAACTCTATCGCCAGTTGGGCATCAACCCGTTCGGTTCCTGCCTGCCCACACTGCTGCAGTTCCCGATCATCATCGGCATGTACTGGGCTGTGACCAAAGCGCTGGCAACCAGCCCGCTGCAGTTGATCGAGCTGATCCCGGAAATCTCTCTTCAAAATGCCGCCACATTGCTGCCGCTCAACAGCCACTTTTTGTGGATGGACTTGAGCCAGCCTGAACGATGGTACGGCCTGGCAGATATCATTACCAAAGCCCTGCCCTTCCTGAACGGCAACGGTGGCATCCCGATCCTGGCCATCCTGGTGGTGATCACCTCTTACTTCCAGTCCAAGATGATGACGCCGACCTCCAGCAACCCGAACGACCAATCCGCCGCGATGAGCCGGATGATGGCGCTGTATGTGCCGGTCTTGATGGGCTGGATCTCTTACACCTATTCCGCCGGCCTGGCTGTTTACTTCGTCGCCAGCAACCTGGTCAGCCTGATGCAGTACGGCCTGATGGGAAAACTTGATTTTTCAAAACTGCTGCGCAGAAAAGAACCGGCTGCCAAGTAATTATTTACCGACAAAAGTGAGGGACTTATGACAAACGATTCGAGAGCGACGTTGGAGATCATCGCCCCAACGGTAGAAGAGGCGATCAAAAACGGCTTGCGGGAATTAGGCGTCCGCAGGGAACAGGTTGAGGTCGAGATCCTCGATGAAGGGGGCAAAGGTTTGTTTGGTTTTGGGAATCGCCAGGCGCGCATCCGCCTTGTGGTGGCTGGTACTGACAATGCCACAGCCTCGGTCCAACCTGCCGTGGTAAAGCCGGCATCCAGACCTGAGAAGCCCGCCGTCAAAATTGATGACGATGACTACGAAGATCAGGATGATGGAGAACCCCATGATCTGGAGAACGCCCGCTCGATCGCCAAAGCCATCGTGACCGAACTGCTGGAAAAGATGGACATCCATCGGGCGCAGGTGGAAGCCTCCATTCTCCAACCCCAGGACGATACTGACCGGGCCGGGATCCTGGTTGAGATCCAGGGCGGCGACCTGAGCATTCTGATCGGCAAGCAGGCCGAGACATTGAATGCGCTGCAGTACATCACCCGCCTGATCGTCGGTAAAGAGATCGGGCATGGTGTCAGCCTGGTGGTGGACGTGGAAGGTTACCGCGCCCGGCGTGAACAGAATCTGCGCCAGCTGGCCCGGCGAATGGCCAGCCAGGCCATCAAAACCGGCCGCCGCCAGATTCTGGAACCGATGCCGGCCAACGAGCGGCGCATCATCCACATCGAACTGCGGGATAACGAGGAAGTGACCACCGCCAGCGTGGGCGAAGAACCCCGCCGCAAGGTCACCATTACCCCGGTCCACTGACCCACCATTTATGTCCAATTGAACAGGGAACGCTTGTTCCCTGTTTTTTTATCCCCAAACACCCTCGGAAGGCGGACCGTCAAGCGCTGGTATAATACCCTCTATGCTCACCTTTTCAGGCATCTCCCCGGTGGACTACCTCATCATCGGGCATCTCTCTCAGGACATCACCCCGGACGGGCCACGCCTGGGCGGATCAGCCGCTTTTGCCGGCCTGACCGCTGCCGCCTTTGGGCAGCGGGTCGGGGTAGTCACCTCCTGGGCTGAGGAGACCGGCCTGGAACGGCTTTCCGAGCTGCAAATCGCCAACCTGAAAAGCGAAACCTCGACCACATTTGAGAACACTTATACACCCGAAGGCCGCCTTCAGAAACTGCACTACCTGGCACCGGCCCTGGCCTATTACCACATCCCCGAAAGCTGGCGTGGGACCCGCATCGTCCACCTGGCGCCGGTCGCGGGCGAAGTGCCGGCCGACATGGTACGCTACTTCCCGGAGGCTGACCTGTATCTGACGCCGCAGGGGTGGCTGCGGGAGTGGGACCAAACCGGGCGAGTCTCCCCCGGAGAATGGGTCGAAGCCACCTTCATGCTGCAGCACGCCCGGGCCGCAGTCATTTCTGAAGAAGACGTCTCCGCAGACCAGTCGATCATCGACCGGATGGCAGCCGCTTGCCCGATCCTGGCCGTAACGCGCGGTTATCTGGGAGCAGACCTGTACTGGCAAGGCAATATCTTGACCTTCCAGGCGCCGGAGGTGGATGAGGTGGACCCGACCGGCGCGGGCGATGTCTTTGCCGCCACCTTTTTCAGCCAGCTGACCCACCAGGGAGACCCGGTCCGGGCAGCTGAGTTGGCCGTTCAGGTCGCTTCTTACTCGATCCAGCGGCCAGGATTGGACGGTGCGCCGGATGAAGACCTCCTGTACGATATCCTGAGAAAGGTTTTATAACCATCGTGGCCAAGATCTATACCATCCTGAACCAAAAAGGCGGAGTCGGCAAAACCACCACCGCCATTAACCTTGGCGCTTACCTGGCCCAGTTCGGACAGCGGGTACTGCTGATCGACATTGACCCCCAGGCTAACGCCACTTCCTGCCTGGGGATCGACAAACGCCTGGTCCGCAACGGCACTTACCAGGCCTTGATGGACAACCGCGCCGCTGGCGATGCCATCCTGCACAATGAGCGGCTGAAACTCTCCCTCCTGCCCTCCTCGCCCGATCTGACCGGAGCCGAAGTTGAACTGATCGACGTGACCGGCCGTGAATCCCGGCTGAAAGAGGTGTTGGAATCAGTGCAGGGGCAATATGATTACATCCTGGTGGACTGCCCACCCTCGCTCAGCCTGCTGACCCTCAACGGGATGGTCGCCGCCCGGGACGGCTTGATCATCCCGGTGCAGTGCGAATACCTGGCGTTGGAAGGCGTCAGCCAACTGCTGCAAACCATTGAGCGCATTCGAACGGCATTCTATCCGCAGCTGAAGATCCGCGGCGTGCTGCTGACAATGTACGATCCGCGCACCAACCTTTCCAAAGATGTCGAAGACGAGATCCGCAAGCATTTCCCGCAGATCACCTTCCAGGCGGTGATCCCGCGCAGTGTGCGCCTGGCCGAAGCGCCCTCATACGGGCTGCCAATCCACGCTTACCAACCCTCCTCACCCGGCGCAGCCGCCTATGAAGCCCTGGCGCGTGAGATCCTGGCTGGCGACGGAGCCCTGATCAAAACACCCGGATAACCGGACAGCCAGAGGCCAGGTCCTGATCCAAACATGGCCGGTGCATCCACCGGCGCGTGTTGGGGTAAAATACAGGCAGGGCACCAACCGAATCGACCAATCATTCCAGGAGTGACGCATGTCATCTCGAAGACCAGGCCTCGGGAAAGGGCTTGACGCCCTGATCCCCTCTACATCTCCCACCGACCAGCCTCTGAGCGGTCAGGGCGTACTCCACGTGGCGGTTGAATATATCAGCCCAAACCCGCACCAGCCGCGCACCACCTTTGAAAAAGACGCACTGCAAGACCTGGCCGGCTCGATCAAAGAACACGGTGTTCTCCAGCCACTGATCCTGGCCCGCGCTGCGGAAGAAGGCCGCTATCACCTGATCGCTGGTGAGAGACGCTGGCAAGCCGCCAAACTGGCCGGACTGGCCCAGGTCCCGGCTATCGTGCGGGAGGCCACCGACCAGGAGATGCTGCTGCTGGCCTTGATCGAGAACGTCCAACGGGCTGATCTGAACCCGCTGGAAACGGCCGAGGCCTACCGGGAACTCGCCAATCAGTTCAACCTCACCCATGAACAGATCGCCGCCAAGGTCGGCAAAAGCCGGCCGTCGGTCAGCAACACCCTCAAACTGCTGGAAGCGCCGCCCGATGTGCTGCAAGCGCTGCTGGATGGCGTGATCAGCGAGGGGCATGCCCGCGCTTTGCAGGGACTGCCGGCCCAAACCCAGAATGCTGCCGTACGTTCAGTCCAGACCTATCACTTCAGCGTCCGACAGACCGAAGAACTGGCCCGCAACCTGCGTGATCTGCCAGAACATGAACAGGTCCGGGCCGTGCGGGATGTGATCCAGCGGATGTTGTTCCTGGAATCCGGCGAAGGAGACCAGCCAGCCCGGAAAAAGCCTGCAAAAAGCACACCCGCCCCAACCGAGCGTTCGCCGGAACTGGACGACCTGGAAGAGCAACTAACCGCCGCAATGGCCTTCAAAACCACCATCAAACAAAGCGGCAGGGGCGGGACGATCACGATCCATTATTACAATCCGGAGGACCTCAACACGCTGACCGATAAACTCCTGGGGGATGACTGACCTACCTCCGCCGCGCCGGAAAGAACCAACCTGACGATGAAATTACTCACCAACGCCCGGGTGCTGACGCTTGACCCTGCCCTGCCAAAAGCCGCCGCAATGGTGGTCACAGACGTCCCCTTCGGGCACGGCACGATCCTGGCAATCGGCGATGCCGCCCGACTGGAAGCGGAATTTGGGGCCATCGCCAGCAAGGAGGACCTTGGCGGCCGGGTGGTACTGCCTGGCCTGACAGATTCTCACATCCATTTGCGGCATTATGCCAGCGCACTGCAGGCCGTCGATCTCTTCGGGCTGAGCCGGGCGGCGGGAATGGCTAAACTGGCCGAGCGAGCAACCAACCTGCCACCCGATGAGTTGGTGCTGGCCTACGGCTGGAGCCAGGACCGGTGGCCCGCC
>JAGVCA010000050.1 GCA_020059485.1 Anaerolineales bacterium | reverse complement strand
CTGCCAGGTATTCGCTCCTTCCACGCTGGCCGCTTCTTCCAGCTGCCGGTCTACGCTGACGAACCCCACCCGTGCTGAGCGCACGTACAGCGGCGCGGCCACAAACACCTGGGCGATCACCACAGCCGCCGTCGTGAACGGCAGGCTGATCCCGAAAGCCTCCAGCGCTGTTCCGGCCAGCCCGCGCCGTCCGAAAGCGATCAGCAGCAACAGCCCGGCCACCGAGGGTGGCAGCACGATCGGCAGGTCGATCAGCAGTTCGAGCCACGACTTCAGCCGGAACTGCGCGCACGCCAGCAAGTAGGCCAATGGCGTTCCCAGCAGCACCGCCACCGCCGTCGAGATCGTGCTGGTCCCCAGGCTCAACAGCAAGGCCTGCACCGCCTGGTCGGAGAGCGCATGCGCTAAGAAAGCCGGGTCTGCCGAGCGGATGACCAGCGCCGCAAACGGCAGCAGGAACAGCCCGGTCAGAAGCGCGCTGGGCAGGATGAAAAACCATTTCGAGTTCAATCTTAGCTGCGTTTGTCTGGATGTCATCTCGTCATTAGCAGGGCGGCGATTATTCCACCGGCGTAAACCCGCATTTCTGCAGGATCGCCATGCCTTCCGCCGAACGCACGTACTCGATGAAGGCCCGCGCCAGCGCTACCTGCTCGGACCCGGCCAGCGGGGCGATTGGGTAACGGGCGGTCACGTTCCATGCTTCCGGGATCTCGATCACTGCCAGGTCGGGCACCCCCGCCGCATCAGAGAGATACACGATCCCGGCGTCGGCCTCACCCAGTTGCACCTTGGCGGCCACCTGCCGCACATTGTCCTCAAACGAGACGACATTGGCCCACACCCGGCTGCTGAAGCCGAGGCCATACGCGTCGGTCATTTTTTCGATTGCCTCCCGGGCATACTCCCCGACCGGCACCGCCTCGGCAGCCAGCACCACCTTGATCCCCGCCGCGGCCATGCCTTCAGGGCTGGTCAGGGCAGCCGGGTTGTCCGCCGGCACGATCACCACCAGCCGGTTTAAGACGAAATCCTCGGCTTGCAGCGCCTCCACCAGCCCTGCCGTGGTCAGCGCGTCCATCTGCTGCTGGTTGGCAGAAGCGAACACATCCGCCCGCGCTCCCTCCTCGATCTGCGTCCGAAGGGAGTGGGAACTGGAGAAATTGACGACCACCCGCACCCCGGGATTGGCGGCTTCAAACGCTTCGCCGATCTCGGAAAAAGCATCCGTCAGCGATGAGGCGGCAAACACGGTCAGGGTTTGGCCGTCCGCATTGGCCTGGTTCTGGCATCCGCTCAGCACGGCTGTCAGCGCACACACCGCCGCAGTCAGCCAGATCACAGACATCTTTTTCACGTACCGTTTCCGATCTCATGCCCCACTTCCCGCAGCCAGTCCAGCAGCGAGGTCAGCTGGCGAATGCGCAGCCCGGCTCCCAGCCGGTTAAAGCGCATCTGCGGGTCAAGCGCAGCCTGTCTTTGTTTCAATTCTTCCAGATGGGATGCGACCACCTCGGCCTGACGACTGGCGGCTGTTAGCGCGGCCTGCGGGTCTCGCTGATACAGAAAATACAGCCGGCTCATGAAGTCCACCCGGATGGCATGCGCGCTTGGGGTCGAGGGGGTGATCAGCCATTCCTCCAGACGCTGGCGGCCGGCGGAGGTCAGTTCAAAGCGCCTGCGGGAAGGGCGGTTGGCTTGTGCCTCGGTCCTCCCCCGGATATAGCCCTGTTCCTCCAGCCGCGCCAGAATGTTATAGGTCTGGCTGCGGCTGGCGCGCCAGATCTCGCCCAGTTGTTGGTGTAATTTTTGGTGGAGTTCGTAGCCGTGGGCTGGTTCTATCTCTACCAGCCCCAGCAGCGCAAATTCGGGCGACAGACCGCTTGCCCGCCGGCTTTCGTACGGAATAGTCACTCAGTGAGTATAAGCTGATTTTCGTCCCTGTCAAGTTGCCCCCTGGCGCTCAATTGGTGGGTTCGTCACCTGGTCACCTGGTCAAATCATTGCCTTTTCTTCTCTCATTAACTTGGTGCCCAATCCCCAGGCGTCTGATCACCAGGTGCCTGATCACCATTCCCCAATCACCAATCACCAATCCCCAGGCGCCTGCTTTTTTCTCGTTCCTGGTCCCTAATTCCTCGTTACTGCTTTTGACACTTATACCTGTCCCGGTCGTCCCCTTCGGGCGGGTAATCCTTCGTTCCCGGGCCGTACTGGCAGACTGATGCCCACGGTACGTAGGTTGTCGCGAAAGTATCTTCAAACAATACCGAGCCGCCGCGCGTCACGGTGCGCGAAACGGTCACGCTGGCCCCCTCCACCGCCCAGTCCACCTGTTTGATCTGGCCCTTGTTCAGATCGTCGGATTCCTCATATACCGGGTAGGGAGGCTTGATACGGTCCTGCAGCCCGGTCGTCGACCAATCCACCTGCCTCCCGTCCGAGGTTGAGTAGAACTTCCATGTCAGCCGGCGGGCCGCCACGTCCACATAGGTCTCCATCAGCAGCCAGTAAGGGGTATCGTTCGTGAACCTGAAGTCCACCACCGGCGCGTACACGGTCGCATCCAGCCCGGCCATATTCTCGTTCACCGCCCCGGACTGCGCCAGTTCGTAGTAATACACCCGGTACGAGTGCGGCCAGCGCTCCACCACCGGAAAGCCGCCGAAGAACACCGTCCGGAACAAGGTCGTCGAGACCTGGCACACGCCGCCGCCCACGCCTTTTACCGTCCGGTCGCCGTAAATGATCCACGCTTCCGCATATCCGGAGTCCAGGCTGATATCGCCGATATTGTCAACCATCGAGAAGGTCGCGCCCGGCGGCACCAGCAGTCCGTGGAACTGCCCGGCTGCGGTCACAATGTTCTGGATCCGCCCGTCGTCCGAGCCGTAGAAGAACGTGCTCTGTTCCGCCACCAGTTCGGTGATCCCCAGTTGTTCGCCGGTGGCGCTGTCGGTCACATCCGGCAGCACTTCCTGGAAGGTCAGGTCAATGGTGTGCTGGCCTTCCGCCAATCGCGCATTGATATTGGCGACCGACTCGCTCACCAGCAGTTCGCGCCCATTCACCGCCTGCTGGATCACCTCCAGCAGCCGGGTCTCGTCATTGAAAATGAAGCGGGCGTTCTGCGGGGAGTGGGTCAGCCCAGGGGCCAGCGGCGCCAGCAGATTATGCAGCCGGTTCTCATTCAGTTTGACTACATAAGTCGCCCCGTTCTCGCTGGCGGTCCGCTCGATCACCAGCATTTCCACCAGGGTCTCCGGTGACAGTTCCCACGGCCCGAACTTCTCGTTCGGGTCCGGGCTGGCGCGCAGTACCAACGGCTGGCTCAGCAGGGCGGTTGCCAGTTCGGCCTGGGCGCTGGCATCCAGGATCGTGGGCTGGTACTCGGTCACCTGCAGCGTGATATTGGCGTTGAACAGGCTCAGCAGGGAGGGTTTCAGTTCGGCCAGCGCCGCCTCCAGATCCACGATCCGGCCGACCTGGCCGGGGATGGCGATCACCCGCGTGCCCTCCAGCTGCAGGCTGGCTTCCCGCATTTCCTGGTTGATCTCGGCAGCCACATTGCCCAGCGTCTGGCGGGTGAGGCGCTCGTCCATCAGCATCACCGGAGCGATCACCTTGCCGCTGCGCAGCAGGCGGATGCGTTCTCCAATCCGCTGCCAAGGCCAGCCCTCGCGCCCTTGCGCATAGGCATGATCCAGGGTGGCTTCATGGTCGACAGTCAGGCCGAGCTGCCCGGGGGTGAACGTCCACACCTGGCCGTCGCTTTCGACCACCACCAGCCCGGTCGTCGGGTAGCTGATCCCTGCCTGCAGGGCTGCGCTGGCGGCCTCCCGGGACATACCGCCGATCTCAACCCCGGCCACATTCAGCCCGGGGAACATCCGCCCGGCAAACAGCATCGTCAGCGCCATGCTGAACAGCGCCAGGAAGGCAGTCGCCAGCCCGAATCCGCCCAGCACCACGGCCAGGAATTTCTCAAGGTTGCTCGGCAGGCTGGGGGAGGCTGCCGGTGAGTGATAGTAGGAGTTCGTATCCATATTTGGGCTATTTTACCTGATTTGGGGCTTTCTGGTCGTCACTGCCATACATGCAGGACGTTCATACCATCGTTTCGGTTCCGCCATCAGGGAAAGCGGCTGCACAGCACCGGACGGTCTGGTGCAAAATCAACCAGCTGCCACAGGGTCAGCAGTTCCTTCGCCGTGAGCGTGGAGACCAGATGCTGGTCGTACATCGCCAATACATCCAGAACCACCTGCAGATCGGCTAGCAGCCGCGGATGATCGCACAGGGTGATCAGGATTGCCTGCTGCTGCTGGTAGGCCTTTTCAGGCATTTGCCACGGTTTGATGAACAGGTCCGGCCCCGGTGTCGGGATCGGGCGCGGCATATTCGGGTTCTGCAGCGAAACCAGCATATTGACGACCACTTCATCCACCACCAGCACATCCGTCCAGGCTTCGTCCGCATACGAGAATGGCATTTGCAGCCTGAGCGCGCCCAGGTTGTTGGTATCGATCATGATCGGGGTGTGCGGTTGAACCAGCTCGCTCAATTGGCTGGCGGTCACCGATTGAGAGACCACCGGGTAAACGGTGATGATATTCAGGTGCAGGGTCTCCTGCGGTTGGTCGCGGCCGCAGCACAGTGATACCAGCCAAGCACCTTCCAGCAGAGGCAGGGCGCTCCCATCCAGCCGGTCTACCCCCACTACCAGGATCGATCCCTCTCCCGGGCCTGGGGTGGATGCCAGGGAGGTGGGTGGAACTTCGGTGGCTGCTTGTCCGGCGCGAATCTCACTGACGATCAGGAATGCCAGGATCGTTCCTGCCAATAGGCTCAAAGCGAACAGCATCGCGGCGCAGCTGCGGTTGTTTGACATGGTGTTCTCTTCAAGGGATCAGGCATGAAACTGATAACGAATCCCTCTTTGATTGATTCTATCACGCCCGACCGATTCGCACTGATCACCACATGGTTGGATTTCTGGCTTAAGCGAAGATGGCCGCCTTTCGAAGCGCGGCCACCTTGCGGGGGGAGGGGGAGGGAGGAAGGTTTAAATCATTATGATCGCCAGGATCGTACCCAGGCCAAGGCCAAGCGAGAATCCGGCGCTGACCCAGAACAGGGAGCGGACCCAGAAACCGCGTTCGGGAAGCTGCTTTTGCAGGCTGTACCCCTTCCGAACCAGGGTGCGCGCGGCCGCGTTGCTCTCCAGCCAGGGGATCATGATCTCCCAGAATTTATTCTCGATCTTATTCGTTGCCTGTCCCATTTTGGTCCTCTCGTTTACCTGGAGGTGGACATTTTAATGATCCGGCCCGTGATATCCGCCACCACCCGCACCAGCCTGGGGATCGGGTTGCCGCGGATGTCCTTGCTCGTGGCGTTGTAGGTCAGGACGTAATTCGCATGGTCGGCGCCTGCCGTTTTGGACTGCTTGATGCTCGGCTTTTTGCCCGCCACCTCAGGGAACCTGCTGTACACTCGTTTTGAGATCTTCTCTACCAGTTTGGGGTCCATTGGCAACCTTTCACGTGGTCTGCGGGTTGATCGTATCCTGCATCCGCACCCGGCGGCGCAAAAATGCCGGGATGTCAAGGTCCTGATGCAGCCCGCCCGGTTCCGGGGCAGCGGCTTGCCATGCCCGCGGTGTTTTGCTGATTACGTTGGCGGCATGGACTGTGTCTGGCTGTCCGGCGGGATCGGGATCTTCGACCTCATCCAGAAAATCTTTCAGTTGCAGGGCCACCGTCTGGGTGGCCTCAAAGCCCGGCAGGATCTCTTCCAGGGACTGCGCCCCCAGCCCGGTGATCACCAGGATCACCTGTACCCGGTCTTCCAACCGGTTGTCGTTATTAAAGCCCATAATCAGGTCGATCGGCTTGCCGGCCATCGTCTGGATGTGCCCCAGCGCCTCGCCGATCTCCGGCAGGGTCAGGTCGTCGCTGCCGGTGAAGTTGGCGATCACGCCGGCAGCATTCTCAAGGTTGATCGTTTCCAGCAGCGGGTGGTTGAGCGCCTGGTGTAGGGCCTTCATGGCTTTGCCTTCACCCTGGCCATGACCGATGGTCATCAATGCCCCGCCGCCGCGTGCCATCACCGACTTAATGTGCGAGAAATCCACGTTGATCAATCCCGGTTCGGTCACCAGTTCTGAAATGCTGGTGACAGCCTGGCGGAGCACATCGTCGGCCAGCTGGAACATGGTCGTCAGCGGCAATGTGGGCGACCATTGTTCGTTGTGCAGCAGCCGCTCATTGGGGATCGCGATCAGGGTGTCGGTGTTGGGCCGCAGCGCAGCCAGGCCCTCGCGGGCATTCACCTGCCGCAGCCCTTTTTCAAATTCGAACGGCGTGGTCACTACCGCGATCGTCACAATCCCGAGTTCTTTGGCCAGCCGCCCGACCACCGGGATCGACCCGGTGCCAGTCCCGCCGCCCATTCCGGCGGTCAGGAAGACCATATCCGCGCCTTTCAGGGCTGCTTTGATCTCTTCTTTGCTTTCCTCAGCGGCGGTCCGCCCGACCTCAGGCTTGCCTCCGGCGCCCATGCCCCGTGTGCTGCGCGGCCCAAGCTGGATCTTGATCGGTGCCAGGTTGGCGGCCAGGTCCTGGTGGTCGGTATTCATGGCTATGAACTCCACGCCTTTCAAACCGAGGGAGATCATTCGGTTGATCGCGTTTCCACCTGCTCCGCCCAGCCCGATCACTTTCAGGGTGGGCAGCTGGTTCAGGTACTGCTCGGTGTTTGTTTTTACGTTCATGGCCTAATTCCTCTCATAATCTTGCTAATCGGGATGCAATATCTGTGCCGCTCCCGCTCACCTGGATGACCGTGCAGCCGGCGCTTTCCAGCGTTTCCTTTAGATTCTCCGGGTAAACCTGCACACCCCCCACGATCGTCACCTGCCGGGCCAGCAGCGCCTCCTCGACCGAATAGCCGGTCGTCGGGGCATACTTTTTGATATACGGCTGTGCCACTTTCAGGAACCAGTCCGGGTTACCCCAACTGGGGTGGGGCAGCAGCAGATAATGCTGGATCGGTTTAGCCGGGGGTGGCGCTGCTTTTTTTTCTGTTGGCGGTTCAGTTTGGGCAGGTTGGTCGGAGGTCTTGTTGCTGACCTCAGCGCCCCAATCGCGCACCTGCGCTGCCATCGGAAGGGGGCTGCCATCCGCCTGATGCCAGGCAGGCAGGTCAGCGGCGTCAGCTTGATCCACGGCCAGGCCGGTCAGGCAGCCGCCGAGGACATAATCCGGTAATTGCGGTTCAGAGCGGCCGGTTAGCATCCGGGCGATTTCCAGCGATTCTTCCTCGCTCGTCGCGCTGGCCGTCAGCAGCAAGATCGGCAGCACATCTCCCAGCGCTTGCTGGCTGACCGCGGCATACCATTCAAAGATCCGGAAGCCGAGATGGTCTTGCTGGCTTGCTGGTGTATCGTATGGCCGTACGTCCGGCCAGGCCTGCGGCCCGCCCGCACCCCAATCCAGCGGATGCCCCCCAGTTTGGGCATGTGCACCGATCACCAGTTTTTCCAGCAGGCGGGTATGCCCGCGTTCTTTGATCCCCTTCAGGGCTGCCCGCAGAAAGACCGTATCCCAAAATGCACCGCCTGGTTCCAGTCCCGGGAATACCGGCTGCATCCCGGTCTGGCAGACCTGTTCCGCCAGCGGGACAAAAGCGTCCAGGAACCGCTCGACCAGACGCTGCTGTACCCAACCGCCGCTGCCCCAGCTCTGTCGGACGTTCGGCCGGTCAAACAGGCTGACATAAGTCACGCCCCAACCGGCATAGGCACGCAACAGCACCGCCAGTCCATGATGGTCGACGGGGTTTGCCAGCGGCAGTTGGAACTGCACCACCGGTGTGATCCCGCCCTCTACCAGCCCGCAAATAAAGCACTCGGGGATCGCCCGGTCATCCGGTGCGGACAGCAGCACATACCCGGCACTGAGCGCTTTCAGCGCCGGCAGCCAGGTCTGCAGGTCTTTGTCGCGATAATGCTGACCGTCCTGATAATATTGATAACCGAGTTTTGGGCGGGGAATATTGCCTTGGGATCGTTTCTCCATACGTCTCTCCTTGTTTATCAGTTGTGCAACAACTATGCCAGCAAGGCATGTAGTTTCAGATTTGATTACCATGCGCTTCGTGATGCCCCCTGATCTGATGTCAGGTCCTCGGTGCCTGATTGCCCAGGTCCCCAAGTACCGGCTTTAGGTTAGAATAGTCTATATGATCCTCGTGACAGGTGGTACCGGATTCATCGGGCAGGCCCTCATTCGCCATCTGCTGACGGACGGACATCGGGTCCGTTCCTTGCTGCGGCCATCCGGAGAGACCCCGGACCTCCCCAAAGGTCTGCCGGTTGAGGCCGTCCTCAGCAATATCGAAGACCGGCGCGGGCTGCGCGCCGCGGTGGTCGGCGTCGAAACTATCTACCACCTTGTTGGGGTTGAATGGCAGGGTGTTCAGGCTAACCTGGCAACCGAGATCAACGGCACCCGCACCCTGCTGGAGGTCGCCCAGGAAGCCGGCGTGCAGCGGATCGTCTATCTCAGCCATCTCGGGGCGGAACGCGGCTCGGCTTTTCCGGTGCTCAAGGTCAAAGGTATCGTCGAGGAAATCATCCGGCGCAGCGGTATGCCGTACACCATCGTCCGCTCAGGCCTGGTCTTCGGAGAAAACGATCATTTCACCACTGGCATGGCCAAATTAATGGCCGCCTACCCGTTCTTCTTTTTTCTGCCGTACCCGGGCAATACCCTCATCCAGCCGATATGGGTCGAGGACCTCGCCACGATCCTTTCCTGGCTGCTTGAGACCGAAGAACTGCGCCAGCAGGTCGTCGAGGTCGGCGGGCCGGAGTTCCTGACGATCGAGCAGGTCACACGAGAGGTGATGAAAGCCGCCGGGATGCACCGCCGCCTGGTGATCATCCGGCCTTCCTACCTGCGGATGGTCGCAGTCCTGATGGAATACCTGTTCCCCGGCTTCCCCCATTCCGTTTACTGGCTGGACTATCTGGCCAACGACCGCACCTGCGCCATTGACGGTGTCAGCCGCCTGTTTGGGCTGCTGCCTGCCCGTTTCACCAGTCAGCTGGACTACCTGAAAGGCGTCCGTTGGGGCAAGCAGGCCCGCCAGGGTCTGCGCAAGCGTTAGCGACTTCTCCTTCCCGGTTTCGTGGCCACTTTGTTGTTGTCATTGCGAGCCCGGCAACGCCAGTTGTTGGGCGCAATAATCTGTTTGACTTCCCGTCTCCCAATTTCATCCTGACCAACAGGTTTTTTCCCCACTCCTACCGAAAAATTCCCTGCATTCCTCGTTTGCGCGTTTAATCCCCCTGCTATATACTGTCAGAAACCACGAGTTACACCACTTGCATGTAGAGGACACCAATCTACGAATGCGAACCTACGATATTACCCTGACCATCTCGGAGGAGCTGGTCGTATGGCCGGATGATAAACCGGTCTCGATCACTGCTGATTCGCGCATCTCCGAGGGCGCGATTGCCAATGTGTCACGGATCAAGATGGGGGTACACACCGGGACCCATGTGGATGCACCATTCCATTTCATCGACGGCGCGCCAACTGTTGAGCATCTGGATATCGACCTGCTGACCGGCAGGGCGTATGTCCTGCATCTCCCCGATGATGTTGATCTGATCACCAAAGCGCATATCGAGAACTCGACCATCCCGCCGCGCACCAAGCGGGTTCTCTTCCGCACGCGTAACTCCCACCGCTGGGTGGATGGGAGTAGGGAGTTCGATCCCAATTATGTTGCCCTCGACCACGAGGCTGCTGCCCTGCTGATCCAGCGCGGCGTGAAGCTGGTTGGTGTGGATTATCTGGGGGTGGCGCCTTTTGAGGATGTGATTCCCACCCATGTCACCCTGCTGGAAGCTGGGATTGTGATCGTCGAAGGGCTGAACCTCTCCGAGGTCTCCCAGGGACGCTACACGCTGTACTGCCTGCCGCTCAAGATCGCCGGCGTGGACGGTGCACCAGCTCGCGCCATCCTGGTCGGGGTCTGATAGTTGTGTGGTGGGTCCCTGTTAGATTTTATTGAAAACTAAGCTAAAACCTATCCGTCGAATGGCGGATTTTTTCCGGATCGCAGTTTCCCATAGTTGGATTTTTGCAGGCTGTTGACTGACGACTAACTGACTACAGACTGATCGTCTTCAACGGCAGCGTCAAACCCCCGTCCACCGTGACTACCTGCCCGCAGATCATCGCCGCCTCCGGCGAGCACAGGAACGCCACTACCCCGGCCACATCCTCCGGCGTCACCAACCGGCCCATCGGCGTTGCTTCGGCGATCCGCTCCAGCACCCCCTCCTCGGACAGCGTCGCAAAGTGCTGGATCACATCGGTTGCCACCACCCCCGGTGAGACCGCGTTCACCCGGATATTCTTCTCCGCCAACTCGACCGCCATATAGCGCGTCAAAGCGTTCAGGGCCGCTTTCGAGGCCCCCACCAGCACATACTCCGGCATCACCCGTTCCCCGCCCGGCGAGGTGATCGCCACGATCTGCCCGCCGCCGCGCTTTTCCATCAGCGGAACCGCCTGCTGCGCCGCGAACAGGTACGCCCTGGCATTGATGTCCATCGTCCAGTCCCAGCCTTTGACCTTCTGCTCCATCACGGGGCGGTTGTAGCCCGAGGCCGCATTGCTGACGAAGATATCCAGCCCGCCAAAGGTTTCCTCGATCTCCCCGAACAGCGTCTCGATCTGCTCGATCTCGCCGACATTTGCCTTGACCACCAGCGCCTTGCGTCCTATTTTTTCGATCTCGGCGGCGGTCTCCTCGGCCGGTTTGCGGTTGCGGAAGAAGTTCACTACCACATCCGCGCCGCGGGCGGCAAAATGCAGCGCGATCGCCCGGCCGATGCCGCGCCCCGAGCCGGTCACCAGTACGGTCTTGTCTTTGAAGTTCTGTTCGCTCATCTCACACTCGCTTGATCTTTGTGAATAAGGATTGATCCAGTTCGTCCAGCCTGTCCGCCCCGAGGCGGGTGACCTCGTCCACCAGCGCTTGCAGGTCGGCTTTCATCTGGCCCACGTCCACCGTCCGGCAGTGATCGGGCCACGGCCACAGCCACACCTGGCAGCGTTCATACATCGAAAACACCCCTTTGGCGTATCCGTTCCGGGCGTGCATATAGGCGATCCCGGCTTGCAGCATTCCCTGGTACAGCCGCCGGTCGGGATTCGACTCGGCATGCCAGGCCAGTTCGAATTCCTCGTGCGCCACAAAGTACTTGCCTTCATTGAACAGCCGGATGCCCTCCTCCGCCAGCGGGTGCAGCGGCTTCAGGCAGGCGGCGGCCATCGCTTCCGGGGTGGGGGTGAAGGTCTTTCCGAACGGCATGGCGGAAGTATAACATGCTGCTTCTGACAGGAACCTCGGGTGATATAATTCCAACCACCGCCATCTTTCCGAGGTCCGGTCATGCGAAAATTGATATTCTTCATCCCTCTGATCCTTCTCCTGGCAGCCTGCGGCAGCCGCGAGCCGGAGATCATCGACACCGGCGAACCCGGCCACATCCGCGTGCTGGTCTTCCACGACAAGAACCGCAACCGCGTCTTTGACGCCGATGAAGAGGGGGCTGTGGATCAGGTCTCTGTGGCTTTGGGTGACCGCTGTCCGACCGGCAAACCGCGTGAGGAACAATTCATTACCCAGACCAGCCCGGAGGGCGTCTCTTTGTACAGCAACCTCGAACCGGGTAAATACTGTGTCACCTATCTCCGCGCCACCAATACCACCACCCGCATTACTTACTGGGTCTATCTCAACAGCGGAGAGACCATTGACGTCCCCTTTGGCTTGATGGGGAATTGATCCCTATCTCCACCCCATGCCAACCCGCGACTACACCACTCTGATCACCGCCCTCCAGGACGAATACCGCGCCTACGCCCCTGCCTCCGGTGAGGTCCAGGCCCGCGCCGCCCGCGTCCTGGTAGATGGCGGCAGCCACACCCTGCGTCTGATCCAGCCCTTTCCGCCGCGCATCCACCGGGCAGCCGGCGCTTACGTCGAAGACGCCGACGGGCACCACATCCTTGATTTCTGGCAGGGGCACTACGCCAACATCCTCGGCCATAACCCGACGGTTGTCACCGAAGCGCTGGCGGCCTTCTTTGCAGACGGACACGGCCTTCAGACCGGCTTTGTCGAGGAGACCCAGGCTGACCTGGCCGCGTTGATCTGCCGCCAGGCCGGGCTGGAACGGATCCGCTTCACCACTGCCGGTACCCTAGCCACCATGAACGCCATCCTGCTGGCCCGCGCCCACACCGGCCGCGAGCTGGTCCTCAAGGTCGGCGGCGGCTGGCACGGCGGACATTTGTGGGGTTTGAAAGGGGTTGGGCACCGTGCCCAGGGCTTCGGCGGCGTCGATAGTTCCGGCGTCCCGGCTGAACTGGCCCGCGATACCATCGTGACCACCTTCAATGACCCGCAGCGCCTGGAAGAAGACTTCCGGGAAAACGCCGGCTGCCTGGCCTGCTTCATCCTCGAGCCGGTCATCGGCGCCGGCGGGATGATCCCGGCCAGCCGGGAATACCTGCAGACCGCCCGCCGCCTGTGCGACCAGCATGGCGTCGTGCTGATCTTTGACGAGGTCATTTCCGGTTTCCGTTATCGGGCTGGTGATGTCGGGCTGCTCTACGGCATCCGGCCCGACCTGATCACCCTCGGCAAGATCATCGGGGGCGGGATGCCGGTGGCAGCTGTCGGCGGCCGGGCGGAGATCATGGACCAGGCCGGCCGGGCTGGTGGGCGCAAGGTCAAGTTCTCCGGCGGCACCTATTCCGGTCATCCGGCCTCAATGCTGGCGGCCAAGGTCTTGCTGCAATATCTGGTCGATCACGAAGATGAGGTCTATCCCTTCCTGGCTGATCTCAGCCGCACACTGCAGGAAAAAGTCCTGGCCGTTTTCCGACAGGCTGGCTGGCCTGCCGCCTTTGCCGGGGCGGAGAGCGACATATTGCCGGACAATTCGTTGAAAATGCTGGTTTTTCCTTATGAAGAGATCGGCCCGCTCACCCGCCCGGAACAGGTACTCAATCCCGAGGAAGTCGATGTGGCCCTGGCCGAGACTGTGCTGAAAATGGCCATGCTGCTGCAGGATGTCCACATCGTCCACGGGCTGGGGGCGCTCTCCACCGCCCACACCGAGGCCGATATCGACCGGCTGTGTGTAGCCTTTGCTGGCGTCGTCGCACGCATTTCCCCCTTTATATGACTTAAAGTGAATGACCCGCCGGGAGAAGGTCCGGCGGGCCATTCGGCACAAGGAGGAGATGTGTACTACGGAGTTATTAACTAGATAATCTCAGTCTATATTTTCTTACTCAACTACACAAGTAGGGTTTTCCCCCAGTGGGGAGGAGTGTTCTCCTACTTATCCACCCGCACCGATATTTTATAATAGTCCTTATCGCAAATTAGAATCCTGGAGGTGTTATGGAAACGCTGCTGATTATTTTGATCATCCTGATCCTGCTTGGGATCATCCCTGCCCGCCGCCGGTACGGGAATGTCAGCCTATTAGGCCTGCTTTTGATCCTGTTCCTGATCGGCCTGCTGCTGGGATGGTTCTGATCTGAGAATTCGCTGACCTGCCGGTATCTAGACCTCCGGCCGGGGATGATCCAATCGTTCAGCCAATCAAGTCAGAGATAAACGGAGTCCTGCTGGGTGCTCTGTCAGCGCACCCCACGTCAGTCCGATCAAGGATTTTGTCTGGGGTGAATGTTATAATCCGGATCGGGGGAAGGGGGAATCCGTCCTGGAGGCTGCCCAACCATGTCCGGATTTCGGGAAAGGATCGATGGCCTTACTGACGAACCTGGAACAGATCGCTCTCATCTTTCAGGACTCCCCGATCGGGATTGCCCTGGTGGATGGCGATCTCACCATTCTGCGAAGTAACCCAGCGCTAAGTCAAAAGTTGGGGGTCAGCCAAACTGACCTCGACAACCGGACCTTGCTGGATTTCTGTCATACCTGGGACCGTCCGAAGATTAGACAGGCTTTCCAGACATGCGAACGCAGGCCCGGCGACCGGATGCGAATTGAGGTGCGTTTCTTCCATCCTGTTCAGCAGTTCCTGTGGGTCTTGATGACCATCAAACGCATCGAACCTGAGGATGGCGTGCTCCCTCAGGATGGGTACGTCGTCCTGATCCAGGATATCCACCGCCGCAAGGAGATGGAGCAGGAACTCAACGAACTCCACCGGCGTTTGATCGGCAGCCTGGAAGAAGGCAGCAAAAAGCTCGCTCAGGATCTGCACGATGGCCCGATGCAGGACTTGCACAGCATCACCTATCAGATCACGGCGATCAGTGAGGACCTCGATCCAGAACTGCGGCCGCAAATCGAATCGATCCTGAAGACCGTCCAGCGCGTCAACCAGGAACTGCGGGCGATCGCCTACAATCTCCGCCCGCCGGTCTTGTCCAAATTTGGCCTGGCAAAATCGATCAGGTCTTACGCAGACGAATTCTCTGGGCAGCACCCGGATCTGAAACTCCAGCTGGATCTCGTTCCTGACCGCAACATGATCTCTGAGGAGATCAGCCTTGCGCTTTTCCGGATCTTCCAGCAAGCCTTGATGAATATTGTCCGGCATGCCGCTGCCACCGAGGTCCACATCACCCTCGCCCTGGATGGGGATGCCGTATCGCTCGAAATCTCGGACAATGGGCGCGGCTTTCTCGTCCCGAAAAATTGGATCGCTCTGGTCCGCGCCGGGCATTACGGTCTGGCTGGAACTGCCGAGCGGATAAAAGCCCTGGGGGGCCAGTTTCAAGTCCTGTCTGAACCGGGGAAGGGCACAACCATCAAGGTCAGCATCCCGGACTTTATGGAGAAACCATGAGTGAGATCCAGGTACTGTTAGCCGATGACCATCCGGTCGTCAGAGATGGGATCCGCAATCTGCTGGATTCTGCTGTCGGGATCAAAGTGGTCGGCGAAGCTCAGAGTGGTAAGGAGGCGTATCACCTGGTTGAGACGCTTGCGCCTGATGTGTTGCTGCTGGATGTCGAATTGCCGGACTGGAACGGTGTGGAACTGGCGAAAAAGTTGTTGGATGACCATCTGAAGGTCAAGATATTGGTATTGTCATCCTACAGCGATACGGTATATATCTCTGAAATGCTGGCCATGGGTGCCCACGGATATCTGATCAAGGATGAGGTCCCTAAACGGATCGTGGAGGCTGTCCGCGGCGTTGCGGCCGGCCAACAGGGCTGGGTCAGCCGGGAAGTGGCCACGAAACTCGGCAAGATCATGCAAAAACAGGAACACGACCACCCGCTGACCACCCGCGAAACCGAGGTGCTCCAATTGGTTGTCGAAGGGGCCACCAACGCCGAAATTGCGTACCGGTTGGAGATCAGTGAAAAAACTGTCGAGAAGCATTTGCGCAACGTCTATAAAAAACTGGATGTGCGCTCCAGAGTGGAAGCCGCGGTCACCGCGGTCCAAACCGGATTGGTGGAGGATTAGGTAATCTGCAGGTCACCAGAGCTGAATTGTGACGGTTCTGGTCTGAGCCGGAAGTTGATTATTGGTTTTGATGAGCATGCAAGATATTTTTGAGGTTGTGCTGGTTGAGGATCATCCGGGGGTACGCCAGGGGATCCGCGCCATTCTGGAAAAAGAGGGCGATCTGCGGGTGGTGGGTGAGGCCGGAACCGGGCATGAAGCTATCGAACTGGTCGCAGCTCATCAGCCGGATCTGGTTGTTCTAGATGTCCGGATCCCGGTCCTATCCGGTGCAGAAGTTGCCCACTGGATCAGCCGGAATCACCCGACGATCAAGGTCCTGGCTCTTTCCTCGCACGATGACCCGCAAATGGTGCAGGATATGGTTGTCAACGGCGCTGTCGGCTACCTGACCAAAGATGAAGCCCCGGTCTCCCTGCGTCAGGCTGTGCGGGACCTGCTCCGTGAGAGCGTGGACCTGTGGATCAGTGACTCCTTGCTAAAAAGGGCCAGCCTCCAGATCACCTCCAGCGCTGAGGAGTCGATTACGCTCTCCCGGACCGAATACCTGATCCTCCAGCATATTAAGCAGGGGGACAGCCCGGCAGCCATCTCCCAGGCGCTCGACACCCCTCCTGAACGGATCAACCGCTTCATCAAGGTTTTGATGTTGAAATACAACGTGGACAGTCTCGAAGAGCTGGCCACCCGGATCTGATCCTTCCCCCTCAATTCAAGAGATCATTTCCCTTCCTCTGTGGGATTTCCCTACCTATTTTTTAGGTGTACTCCTACTGAACGGATCGCGGCCGTCCCATTATGCTGGAGGTACAACTCAACTAAGTTTGGAGGTCGAAGATGACTTTGATCGATTTTCTGCTGTTTCTGCTGATTGCCGGCCTGGCCGGAGCCTTGGGCAAACTGATCGCGGGGTTTTATCCCGGTGGCTGCCTGATGTCCATTCTCGCCGGATTTTTCGGCGCTTTGTTTGGGACCTGGCTGGCGCGCCAGTTTTCCCTGCCTGCGATTCTGACATTCAATGTCGGCGGGACGGATTTCCCGTTTCTGTGGGCAGTGATTGGCGCTGCGATCTTGCTGGGCCTTCTGGGTCTGCTCAGGCGTTGACCGATCAATAGTCCGCATACCGAAAGCTAGGAGAATTCATGATATGAAACACACAAAAAAGCCCTTTGTTTTATCGGCGGGGACCCTGACAGGCACCCCGATCCGCAACTCAGCCGGTGAGGACCTCGGCAAGATCGAAGAACTGATGATCGATCTTGAAGAAGGCCGCATCTCATATGCAGTCGTGTCTTTTGGCGGGTTCCTCGGGATCAATACCAAGTATTTTGCCATTCCGTGGGGTCTGTTGGCTGTGGATACAGACCAGAAATGTGTCATCCTTGATATCGAAAAGGAGGTGCTGGAAAACGCCCCCGGTTTCGATAAGAACGACTGGCCCGACCTTCCCACCCGGGAATGGCTGGCTAACATCTACCTGTATTACGAGTATCCACGCTACTGGTAGCCCTACATGATGCCCTTTACGCAGCCCTTCATGATCGGCTGCCTTGCCCCTGAAGAGGGCGAAAGGAGTTTGATATGAAGATCAAGAATATTGGTTTGGCGATCGTGCTCATCAGCCTGTTCCTGTCCGCATGTAACGGTCAGGTCAGTCTCGATTTCGCCGGGGAGATCGGAAACCAATCCGGTTCAGGCGAACTGGATCTGGGGATTGATCTGGGAGATGAGAACGATTCCAATGACGCTGCCAACGATTCATCCGGCAATTCTGCCAGCCAGGGGAACGAGCAGATCAACCTCACCTCGGAAGGTTTGCTCATTCTGCTGGTCCTGGTTTTGCTGGTTGGTTTGGGTTTACTGTTTAGCCTACGACGCGGCTAGTGGTTTGTGCAGAAAGATGAGCAAAACCCCGATTAAGACTGAAAAAGGAGAAAGAAAATGACGTATCAAGATCGAACTGACGAACATATCGAGAAAGCGCCGAATCCGCAGGCTGCAACTGCCGACCCTGCGCCAAGCCGGAATATCGTTTCCCGGAAGGTTACCAGGGCGATCTGGATCATGGCAACTGTCCTCGATGTGCTGCTCGGCTTCCGGTTGCTGCTGAAGTTGTTTGCCGCCAACCCCAATAGCCCCTTTGCCCGGCTGATCTACAGCGCCAGCGACTATCTGGTCTATCCATTCCAGAACCTGGTGGCCAATCCTTCGATTGGCGGCGGCGTGTTTGAGATCACCACGTTGATCGCCATGCTGGTGTACCTCTTCCTTACCTGGCTGCTGATCGAACTGGCTATTCTCATCACCCGGCGCTGACCGGCCCAAGTAAACAAAACCGGAGCAGGCAGATCGCTTGCTCCGGTTGTTTTTGTCTACAAACTCAGTTTCCCCATAATCCGGATAGATCGTATTGCCTACATCACCTCAGGCGTTGGGATGTTCAGCACCCGCAGGCTGTTCCCGATCGTCTGCCGGGCTGCCGCTACCAGCCGCAGCCGGAAGGCTCTCACCTCACCCTCAGCCTTCAGCACCGGGCAGGTGTTGTAGAATTCATTGAAGGCCTTCGACAGGTCGTAGGAAAAGTTGGTGATCTCCAATGTCTTCAGGTCTTGAGCGGCGCGTTGCACCACCTGCGGCCAGGTCGAGATCATCTCGATCAGTGCCACCTCGCGCGGGTCCAGCTCATGTTCTGGTGTCATTGAGACAGGCAGGGTCTCCTCTGCCCGTTTCAGCAGGCTGTTGGTGCGCACATAGGCATACTGCAGGTAAGGCGCAGCCCGGCCGTTGAAGTCCAGCGCCGATTCCCAATCAAACGTGGCGATCTTGGTGTTATCGCGGGCCAGCAGCGGAAACTTGATCGCCCCGATCCCGACAGCCAGAGCCACTTCCTGGCGGGCAGCCTCATCCAGTTCTGGGTTGCGCTCCTCGCTGACCTCATAGGCCCGCTGGATCGCCTCGCGGATCAGATCTTCCAGCAGCACCACTGTGCCCTCGCGTGAGCTCATGGTCACATTCCCGGGCAGGTTGACGATCTCATAAGGCAGGTGCAGTACCTTGTCCACTTTGTCCCACCCGGCCAGTTCCAGCGTCTTGAAGACCTGCTTGAAGTGCAAGCTCTGGCGGACATCGACCACATAGATCGAGCGGTCCAGCGGATAATCCTCGAATTTTGTCTTTGCCAGCACCAGGTCCCATGCGCCGTAAAGGGTGGTCGAGTCCGAGCGCATCAACACCAGCACCCGGTAGGTCTCATCGTCCAGCCCGAGCAGTTCATCCAGTTTAACGATCACCGGCCCGCCGTTCTCGCGCTCATCGATGGCGATTCCGGCCTTGACCAGGTCCATCACAGCATGCTTGGCCTTGGCTTCCATTTGGCTTTCGTAATACAGCTGATCGAATTTGATCTCGAAGATCTCGTAGATCTCGTTGAACCCATCCAGCGACCACTGCCGGGTGGTGCGCCACAGTTCGCGCACTTCCGGGTCATGGGCTTCCCAGCGGGCAAACATCGCCAGGATCTCGGCTTCCCCATCCGGGTCTTCTGCCAGCATCTTGGTCGACTCGGCATACAGGTCGCCCATCCAGCGGGTGACGTTTTGCTCGGGCGGGGCTTCACCGGCGTGGCGTTTGGCAAAATTCCACATCCATTTGATCACATCCCGGCCGAAATCACCGAAGTAATTCGCCCGCACCACCTCGCTCCCGCTGAACTGCAGGATATTGGCGGCCACGTCGCCCAGCAGCATGGTGCGCATATGCCCGACATGCATGGCTTTATGGGTGTTCGGCTGGGAGAATTCGACCATTACCAGCTCGCCGGTCGGTGTCCCGCGCCCGAAATCTTCTCCGTCGTCCAGGGCGGCATCCACCACTCGCCGGCTGAACTCGCCGGTCTGGTAATACAGATTGAGGTAGCCGCGCACCGCCTCCGCACGGGTGAACCCGGCTGGCAGCGTCAGATTGCTGCGCACCAGTTCGGCGATCTCCTGGGCGCGCACCGGCACCTTGACCGGCTTGCCATTGCGGGCTTCGTCAGCGGCCACCTGGAAAAAGGCGGTTGCCGCGCCCCACTCGCCGGCAAACGGGATCGAGGACCATTTCAGTTCCTCTGGCGCCGGGATATCGTGATTGGCCAGGATCCTGAGGATCAGTTCTTCCAATTGTTGCTGTTCTCGATCGAACATGCTTTCTCCCTGTCTTTGGGTTGGGCCGGATAAGAAAAAAGCGGGAGCAGACTTTCGCTCCCGCAGGTAATTTTAATCGTAGGGATTATTTGGTTTCGCGTTCGCGAACGGCCAGGATCTTCATCAGCCGGCCCTTGCGGCGAGAGGCATTGTTCGGGTGGATCACACCTTTGGCCGCAGCCTTGTCCAGTGCTTTCACCGCAACCTCGGTGGCAGCCTGGGCGGCTTCCAGCTCGCCTGATTCGATTGCCTGGCGGGCCTTTTTCACCTCGGTACGGGCGCGTCCCCGGAACAGCCGGTTGTGCAGCCGGCGTTTCTCGCTCTGTCGCATTCTTTTGATCGCAGATTTCTTGTTTGCCAACGTACAGCCTCCAAAATACTAACCGGTCAATCCGATAATTCCAGTGGTATGTTTTACTGCTGGCTTTGCCGCCAGTCACAGCAGTACATTTTACCTGATAGGGTTTTATTTTGCAAGGGTGTTGAATTGGGATTCGGTTGTTGAGCCAGGACAGCGGAAATTCATTAATGACCCTTTTCTTGTTGTTGTTGGGAATGGTCGAGGCGACCAGTCGCTGCTCGACCCTGAAGCAGAGAACCGCGGTATTCCTGCCTCCATCCTTTTGCAACCTTCCCGCCGCTTGCCATTTTTCCTGTATAATCATCTCTTGAAACCGACACAAGGAAAATACATGCTCTTCAAAAAGAAAACCGATCCGAAAAACCGGGTGGTGGTCGTCTCCGGGCTGCCCCGCTCCGGCACCTCCATGATGATGATGATGCTCGACGCCGCCGGCATCCACCCGATGCAGGACAATATCCGCACCGCCGATGCCGACAACCCCAAAGGCTACTACGAGTACGAGCGCGTTAAAAAACTGCCGGAGGGCGATACCGCCTGGGTCAAGGATGCCCGCGGCAAGTCGGTCAAGGTCATCACTGCCCTGCTCGAGCACCTGCCTTCCCGTTACCAGTACGACATGATCGTCATGCGCCGCGAAATGTCCGAGATCCTGGCCTCTCAGCGGAAGATGCTCGAGCGCCGCGGCGAGGACCCCAACAAAGTCAGCGATGCCGAGATGGCCGACCTGTTCAGCAAGCATTTCAACAAGGTCATGGACTGGGTTCGGAAACAGCGCAACATCCGCGCGATCGAGGTCAGCTATAACCAGCTCCTCGAGACGCCCGAACAAGAGGTCGAAAGGTTGGCGAAGTTCCTGGGGGGCGGACTGGATGCCGGAGCGATGCTCAACCGGATCGATCCCGAACTTTACCGGCAGCGCAGCTGAACCCAGTGATCTTCTCTTCCGAGATCAAAAAACCCGCCATCAAGGCGGGTTTTTCCATATTGCAAGTGCAATCCGTCAGCCCGGTCCATCAGACCAGGCTGGCCCCTATAAATTTGAAGGGTGCTGCGTCAGGATGCTGACGATTTCTTCGCGGCCGGTTTACCCGTCGCTGGTTTCTTCCCTTCTTTGGGCGAAACAGCGTCGCTGATCTTGGTGCGCTGTTCTTCCAGGATCACCTGGCCGCGCTGCCGCAGTTCCTCGGCGCGCACCTGGGCTTCTTTCGCCAATTCCTCGGCCCGGGCGCGGGCGTCTGCCGCGGCTTTCTCAGCACGTGCATACGCTTCTTCCAGCGATGCCGTAGTTTTATCCTTAAGCTCGACGCTCTTGTCTCGGATCAAGGTGCGGGTCTCTTCGCCCGATTGCGGTGCCATCAACAGCGCAACTGCTGCGCCGATCAGCCC
This sequence comes from Anaerolineales bacterium, assembly GCA_020059485.1. Lineage (GTDB taxonomy): Bacteria > Chloroflexota > Anaerolineae > Anaerolineales > UBA11579 > UBA11579. The sequence goes on along the minus strand of JAGVCA010000050.1, from coordinate 9,401 downwards.
GCCGACCAAAAATCCTGAGAGAAAGCTTCCAAGTTCATTGTTGTCAGACATTTTTATCTCCTTACTGAAAGTGGTTGAACAATTGCCCCGGTGTTCACCGGTCTGTTATTTCGTGATATTCTTCAACATGTTTAAGCCCTGTCGAATGGAGGCTACAAAACCGGACGCCTTGATTACCGGTTGGGTCAGGGTTTCGCTCATGAATACCGCAGTGCCCCGGATGGTAGCCATGGTCTCATTGGCAGCGTCCAGCACAGGCTGGATCTCGTGCTGCAGCATGTTGACCAGCCGCGTGATCTGGAAGATCAGCAGCACCGAAAGCACGCCGATCAGGAATAACTCTGCACCCAGCAGGATGATGAAGATATCCCGGATCACCGGTGTTATTTCGGAAGTCAGCAGGAAGATGATTGAACCAACCAGGGCCGCGATGATCACGAGCGCAGCAACGATCACGATCACTTTCGTCCGGGTATCGGTCTCTTCTCCTGCGATACCATCCACTTCGACTTTATTCTCATCCATGTTGTCCTCATTATAGCATATGCTATTCGTTTCTCAATACGAGAGCCAGCCAGCTCTCGAAGATTTCCTCTGCCGGCTTGCCATGGATCGATGCAGACGCATCATGCAGCGCCAGGGTGGGGAAGTATCCCGTCGAAATGACCCCATCGATCCACGCCCGCTCGGCGGCTGCGGTTAAAAACTCGTGGTAGTACTCCGCCTGGAAGCGGATATCGCTGGCAGCCGGGTTCTCGATCGAGGGGCCCTGTTTCAGCGCGCTGACATCGATGCACGCCCCCGCATCGTTGGGCGATGGGATACACGACTGTCCATAACCCTGCAGCGAGGGGATCGCCAGGACGATCACCACCGGCTTATCGAGTTCTTCCGCCAATGGCCCGACAATCTCATCCAGCGTCTCGCTGATCGTCGGAGGCGGTTCTTCGCCCTCGATCGGCGTCAGCACCGGCAGGTCCCAGAACAGATAAATCACATCCACGCTGTACAGGAACGAGGGCGGGTCGGCGGCGGTTTCCAGTGTGGTCATCCAGGCGATCTGCCCGGAGAACCGTTCCCGCACGCCTGTAATCGTTTCCTGCCATAGGGCTTCAATGTTGCCTGGCTGGCTGTAGAATTCGGCGTTCCCGCCCACCGGCAGCGCCGGGGAAAGCCAGTCTCCGCCCAGCACCAGTGTATCTGCGCCCGCCTGGGTGCCCAGGTCGGCGCTCTGGAACACCATCTGCTGGTAGGCCTCGAACCAGCGCTTCCAGGTGACCTCTTCGGATGTCGGCAGCGACGCCCACCAATCCAGCGGGGTAGTGGAGAACAGCACCTGCGGATACAGGCTGACGCTCAGTCCCTGCGCACGGGCGGTCTTGATCTCTTCGGTCAGGGTTTGCCAGCGCGGGGTGCTTTCCAGTGAGGCCTGGAAAATGGCCGGCTCGCCGGGATTGGCTGCCTGCAGGGCGGGTGACATCATCAGGTGGTTGAAACTGGAAAACCGGTTATGAACCAGACTGGTGAAGTACGACTTCCACGCCGGGGTGTAATACGGTGTGAGGCCTACCCCGGCAATAAAACTATCCTCTCGCTGCGGCAGCTGACCGAAAGACAGCGTTTCGCCCGTCTCCGCCATCAGGAAAGCCCATCCGATCACCGTATCCTTGATCAGTTTGGTGCTGGAGAACTGGGTGGTCGTGGACCGCGAGGTATCCAGCGCTTCGATCCCGGCCTGGTAGATCCCGGTGCAGGGCGAGTTGCGGCAGTAGCGGTAGGGGATCTCCCCGGAGAAGTTGTGCGGGCTGAGCAGGGGGAATGCCCAGGTGTTCTCCCTGACCTTGAACATCGGCAGGGCTGGCATCCACTCGGCAACGCTGAACTGGATCCCGATAGCCTCATCCTCCGGGGTCGTCGCCGGGACGGTCACTTCAAACCAGATCGGGGCGGTCTGGCTCGACTGCCAGCTGGCGACCTGGTCCTCGACCTGCACCGAGCCGCCCTCGGCCGGGATGATCAACTGATGGGTGATAAAGTCCTGATCCAGGCCGTGTTCGGCATTCCAGAAACCATCGCCGAGGGTGTATTTATAGCGGATATCGGTCCCGGCAGGCAGCGTCATTGTCAGGGTGAACAGCCCGCCCCCTTCGGGGGTCATGACGGGCATCTGGCGCGGGTCCCCGCTCATCCCGGCACCCAGGTCGGTAAAGGTGTTGCCCAATTGGGACAGGTTGCCGGCGATCCGTACCGGCGCGCCGGTGATGGTATCCTCAGGCGCTTGCAGCCGGAAGGTGACCTCGCGGAATGCGTTCGGGTTCATTTCCACCGCTGCCACGGTCGGTTTCCCGGCTGCCACTACGGCCGGATATTGGGCCGGCTGGTAGGTGCCGGACATTGAATACGCCACCAGGGTATGCTCGCCAGGTGTCACCGGGAAAAGGGTGAAACTGCCGCTTCCGTCGGTCACGGTTTGGACCCCGCCGGCGGTCACCAGGATGTCTTGCAGCGGCCGGCCTAGATCGTTGTCCAGCACCGTGCCGGCAATGTAGCCGGCCTGTCCGCGTTCCGGCAGGGCATCTGTCCACCCGGCGATCGTCTCGGTAAAGATCTCAGGTTCCTCAACCAGGTGCATCCGGTAGCGGATCGGCTGTCCGTCCATCCCCGCTTCCTGCACACGGACCCCTTCCGGTTTGACCTTGTGGAACACAAAGGTCAGCATGCTGCCGGGGCGGACCACGATCACTGCGCCGTAGTTCCCATCTGCCATTTGGTCCATGCTGTGCCGTTCCTGGTTGTAGGGCAGTCCGGTGACCTCATCCACGATCGCCAGTTCCAGGCTTTCTCCTGCTGCCAGCGGTGCCGGGATCTGGGCCATCACCACCACCTGCGCCACTTTGACCGAGCCGTCCGCCCCGGACAGAACCAGGGGCAAAGAGCACCCGCTCAATATCAGGATCAGCCCGATGCTGGAAGCCAGCTGCACCATTCGGCGCACCGGGATTGTGTATTTCGATTGATCAGTCATTCTCACCCTCTTCTTTCCCATCCGGTTGCTCCTGTTTCGGTTCGGTGGATGTGGCCGCCGCCTTGGGGGGGGTGGTCCAGGCTTTCAGCCCGCGGGCAACCTCTTCCTGGCCGCCTTTCACTGCCGCTTCCGGCTCGCTCTTGCGGGCCGGTGGGGCGATCGTTTTCTCGGGGTTCTCTGCCAGATAGGACTCGATCTCAGCCTCCCGCATCAATTTGGTCGGCATCTTGCGGATTTCATCGCCCATGTTCTTGATCGCCAGCCAGGTCTCGCTGCGGGTCACTGTCCGCAGAAAGCGTCCGATCTTCTTGCTGGTTGCGGCCATGTCTTGCGGGCCTAGCACCAAAAAGATGATCAGCAGGATAAATATAAGCTCAAGTGGGCCGACACCTAATAGGTCCATAGGCGTTATTCTGGCGGGTTCGCCGATTTGATCTTTCGTTTCAGGGAGTTGCGGACCTGGTTTTCCTGGGCTGCCAGGCTGCCCAGCACCCCATTCACAAACCGTGGGCTGCTGTCGGAGCCGAATTTTTTTGCCAGTTCGATCGCTTCATTGATCGCCACCTTGAGTGGGACCTGGCCCTGGATGGCAAATTCCCACAGTGCGATCCGCAGCAGATTGCGGTCGATCACCGAGACCTGGTCGATCGGCCATTCGGGGGCATGGACGGCGATGTGCTCATCCAGTATCGCCCGGATTGGGACGATTGCCTGGACGATCTCGCGGGTGAAATCCTCGAGTTCGGGGGTCAGCTCGTTATGGCTGAACCGGTTCTCGAGGACGATGCCCACCGCGTGTTCGGCAATATCGATTTCGTAAAGTGCCTGCAAGGCGACACTGCGCGCCTTGGTACGAGGTTTCATCTGTTGATCAGACTTCCTCAAAGTCGATGTCTTCAATATGGATATTGATCTTTCCCGGGGACATCCCGACCATCTCGGAGATCGCCCGGGAGACCGCTTTCTGTACATTCCGGCTGACCTGCCGCACGTTCACTTCCGGCTTGAGGATCAAGAACAGGTCCACGTTGACCATGTTTTCGAACACCTCGATCCGGACGCCCTCGCTCTGGTGTCCGCGCTGCCACAGCCGCCGCACGCCGCCCGGGGGGGTGCTCAACCGTGAGACACCTTCCGTGCTCATGGCGGTCAGGGTGGAGATGTTCAGCAGCACATCCGGGGCGATGGTGGTCTTGCCATTGGTGGGGGTGTTTGATTCGCTCATACTTTCTCCGTTCGGTCTGCCAGACGTGATTTCGCTTTCATTATACCAACAATGCCGTCCGTGCACCGATCTCTGCCCGCCGCCAATCATGGGCTGGTTAACGAATAGAAGGGACGTCTCACGTCCCTTCTATTAGGGAAGATCCAGGATCTTCCAGGAGGTGCCGGGGCTATTCGCGCTCGACGTCCACGACCTCGCGGCCTTTGTAATAGCCACAGTTCGGGCAGACGTGGTGCGGTAAGCGCATATCGCCGCAGTTCGGGCAGGCTACCAGATTGCGCGCGGTCAGCGCGTCGTGTGCCCGGCGGCGGTCTCTTCGGCCTTTGGAAACTTTTCGTTTTGGCAGCGGGGTCATGATTACTCCTTCAACTTGCTGTGCACGTCAATAAAATACCCACCTCTCGGCAGGCCAGTAAATTATAGATGTACCCGCCTGAACTGTCAAGAGGCAGTGGAGGAGTTGAGCCATCGGTTCTGAGTCCTTACGATCAACCACACCAATTGTTTCAGCCGCTTTGACCGTGGCCAGAAACCTCATTATAATGGGCCGCTCTCAAGGAAGGAACTGTATGCGACTCACGCCACGAACTCGAGCGATCCTGACCGCCTTATTTGTCACTCTGCTGTGGTCATCCTCCTGGGTGCTGATCAAACGCTCACTGAGCGAGATCCCGCCGCTGACCTTCGCCGCCCTGCGTTATACGATGGCTGCCGTGGTGCTCCTGCCGGGCATCGGCAAGTACCGCGCCGAGATCAGGGCGCTGACCCGTCGGGACTGGCTGGAACTTGGTTTGCTCGGCCTGATCTTTTACACCGTCACCCAGGGTGGGCAGTTTCTGACCCTCAACCATCTGGAAGCCATCACTTTCAGCCTGCTGCTCAATTTCACCGCGGTGCTGGTGGCCGTCTTCGGGATTGTGGCCTTGAAGGAAATACCCACCCCGAAACAATGGGTTGGCGTGGCGGTCTTCATCGGCGGGGTGATCTTGTATTTCAACCCGATTGCCTCCTTCTCGGGTAAAGGCCTGGGACTGGCGCTGGCGGCTGTGACCGTGCTGGCCAATGCCGCCGCCTCGATCCTGGGACGGTGGGTCAACCGGCGGCAGCACCTGCCCCCGCGTGTGGTCACGATCGTCAGTATGGGGATCGGCGCGCTGGTTCTGCTGGCTGCAGCCTTGCTGGTGGAAGGTGTCCCTTCCCTTACCTGGTCCAATCTCTGGGTGATCCTGTGGCTCGCGGTGGTCAACACCGCCTTTGCCTTTACCCTCTGGAACCAAAGCCTGCAGGTCCTCACGGCGGTGGAGTCCAGCAATCTGAACAATACCATGCTGATCCAGATCGCCATCCTAGCATGGCTGTTTCTTGGCGAGCAGCCAGGCATCCTTGATCTGGTCGGGCTGGCTGCGGCCTCCGTCGGGATCTATCTCGTCAGTGCCAGGCCCGCCCTCCGCCAGTCCGTGGCGGAGGACCTTAACCCCGATCGTTCGGCGTAAGAGCGGGCGGTCTGTCTTCATCGTATTATCATTACGAATGGAGGCAGCCAATGAACCAATATACCCAGTTCCGCGCCCGCAAGGACGAATTTTTTCAACACGACACCCACAGCCCGCTCACCCCGGCCCAGCAGCACGAGTTTGAGGGCCTGCGGTACTTCCCGGTGGATCCCGGCCTTCGGTTCGAATTGGAGATCGACCGCTTCCCGCAACAGGACCAGGTCCAGATGCTGACCTCCACCGGTGATCTGCGGACCTTCACCCGGGTCGGCACTGTCTCTTTCCAGGTCGATGACCAGTCAGCCACCCTGACCATCTTCGGCAATCAGCATGGTTTCTTTCTCCCTTTTGTCGATGCCCAGGCCGGGAAGGAGACCTACGGCGCCGGCCGCTACCTGGACCCCGAGCTGACCTCGGAGGGAAAACTGGTCCTCGATTTCAACCTGGCCTACAACCCTTATTGCGCCTACAACGAAAACTATTCCTGCCCGATCCCGCCGGCGGAGAACCGCCTGTCCGTTCCAATCCGGGCCGGAGAAAGGAACTTTCCATGAGACCATCAGTTTTAGTTTGGGCCTTCCTGCTTGTCTTCCTCCTGGCCGCTTGCGCCGCCACCGATCCGGCTCCCGGGCTGGCACCCCCTGCTGACCTTGCCACCGCGTCAGCGGAGGATGCCATCCAGGAAACCGCCGCCGATCCAACCCCCGAGCAGCTTTCAGTTTCACCCACCCCCTCCCCGCTCTTCGAGCAGGATTATGGTCCCAACCCGGTCAGCGACCGCGATTACAGCGAGTACGAGTTGGTCACCTTATTGCCCCCGGACGCCATCCCGGCCCTGGATTTCCCCGCTTACTACTCAGTCTCGGAAGCCAACCGGGAATACATGCCCGAGGAGCTGGTGATCGGCGTGGAGTTCAATGGAGATGCCCGCGCCTATGCTGTCGGGCTGCTCTCCCGCCACGAGATCGTCAACGACACGGTTGGAGGCGTCCATCTTTCGGTCACCTGGTGACCGCTGTGCTATTCGGGGATCGTGTATTCCCGCATCATCAATGGACAGGAATATACCTTCGGCGTCAGCGGCAAGCTGATCCGCAATGTTCTCGTGATGTACGATCGTGAGACCAATTCATTCTGGAGCCAGCTGCTTGGCGAGGCTGTTGAAGGGCCTCTCACCGGCACCCGGCTAGAATACCTCCCTTCGGTCATGACCACCTGGGAAGCCTGGCGCGCCATGCATCCTGATACTATCGCCCTCGAGAAAGGCTTCTTCGGCCCTCGTGATCCTTATGCCGGCTACTATCTCTCTGAAGACGCCGGCGTGATCGGCTCAACCTATTTCGACGACCGGCTGGGAACCAAGGAGTTTGTCATCGGGGTTGAGCACCTGGGTGACGCGGTTGCCTATCCCTTCTCGGTCCTCAACGACCAACCTGCGATCAATCACACTGTCGGCGGCTTGCCCGTTCTGGTGGTTTTTGAACGCAGCAGCGGCACCGGCGTGGTCTGGGAGCGAACTTTACCGGATGGACAGGTGCTTGAGTTTGTCAGCCAGCGCGGCACAGTGCTGCGTGACCTCCAAACCGGCACGCTTTGGAACGGCCTGACCGGTCAGGCTGTAGAAGGCTCTCTGGCTGGACAAACCCTTGTACCTGTAAAAAGTACCCAGTCATTCTGGTTCGGATGGGTCGATTTTCACCCGGATACCCGTCTGTATGGATTCGAGGACTGAGCGCGGCAACCCTTGCTTCTGGGCGTTTGTCGGTGTATTCTCTAGGCCATGATGATCGAGTTCAGTAACCCGATCTGGTACTGGCGTGGTCCGGCGCCTTTTTTCTTCGTCACCGTCCCGGCTGCTCAGGCCGAAGTCCTCGCGGCGATCTCCGAGGAGGTCACCTACGGCTGGGGGATGATCCCGGTCTTTGCCCGTATCGGTGGCACCGAGTGGAAAACCTCACTCTTCCCGAAGGATGGCAGCTACATCGTCCCGCTCAAGGACGCCGTCCGGTCGGCGGAAAACCTGTCGGAAGGCCAGCAGGTCACCATCCAACTCACCATCCGGGATTGACCGCACCGCCTCGGTTCGCTGGGTATTCAGATCCAATCGGAGGATGCAGTCATGATGATCATCGAGCGCACAGGGGTTTGGCACCAATTTGAGAAAGCCATCAACCGGCTGGAGGAGGGCATCCGGGAATGTCCCGATACTCTCTGGGAAAGTATGCTATGGGCGGACGAGCCGGACCAGTGGGTCGCGGCGGGTTTCTCAAAGTTCTGGTATCTCGCCTACCACACGCTTTTCTGGCTGGACCTGTACCTGACCGGAGCGGAGGAGGGCTTCATGCCCCCGGAGCCGTTCGACCTGGTCGAAATGGTTGACGATGAGGTCCTGCCGCGCACTTACCGCCGGGATGAGGTCCTCGGCTACCTGCAACTCTGCCGCCAGCGCTGCAGGGAGACCATTCTGAACCTGACATCCGAGCAGTCCAGTCGCCTGTGCAGTTTTCCCTGGGGCCAGGTCACTTTCGGGGAACTTCTGGTGTACAACCTGCGTCATGTGGAAGAACATGCCTCCTATTTCAGCCTCTTCCTTGGTCAGCAGCGCGGCGGGGCAGACAGCAAACCATAGCCCTGCGGATTGCCGTCCGTAAGGATAGGAAGAATGGACCAACTTATTTGCGCATAGTCATGATAGAAATCGAATGGATCGTGGTAAACTACCGGTTGGTCAACCCAGACTGGACGATGATATGAAAAAGATACTACTGACAATTCTCTTGCTTTTTACCGTTCTGACGGCGTGCAGCAGCCCCGAGAACGAAACCGCCCTGGAAGAAACTCGCCAGTTCGAGGAAGCCCTCGAAACCGCGCTGGCCGCCACTTTGACATCTGCCTATGTCGATGAGACCGCGCTGCCGGAAGAGACTGCCGTGCCGGACGCAACAGACCCCGCGCCGACAGCCACACTCCCGCCGCTGCCAACGCCCACCGATGCCGCCGCGCCTACTTCGGCTGTCCCGACCAATACACCTCAAACGCCGTGCTACCGCGCCGAACTGATCGAGGAGAATATCCCCGATGGCACCCACTTCCGCGGTGGTGAATTTTTTTACAAAACTTGGATCATCCGCAATACTGGCGTGTGTGCTTGGACACCGGAGTTCCGCTGGGTGCTGGTGGAAGGGGAGGACTTTGGCGTCCCGACTGAGATCGAGCTGGCCCGCACCGTGCTCCCGGGGGAGGATCTGGTCGTCACCCTCGAAATGAAGACCCCGGCACTGCCCGGCAATTACAAAGGCACCTACGAGATCTGGACAGACGAAGGTGGATCGGTCACGCCACTCGGTTTCTGGGTCCTGGTCGTTTCAGACGGCAAATAGTCTCGCAACGATAAACAGACAGGCGCTCATCAAGCGCCTTTTACTTGTACTAAAAATCGGTCTGTTCAGGCCGATTTCTCTCTCTCATCCCCTTCTCATATTTTCCCCTATAGATTCTGGGAGTCCCTCACAGTTGCCTGCCGCCAATTTTGGGATTAGCATTTAATAACCAACCAATATTTAGAAAAAAAGCTGCATAATCCCGCTTCCTTCAGGAAGCGGATACAGGCAGCGTGGCGAAGCCACAACAAAGAACATTTGTGCTATAATAAATATAT
>JAGVCA010000056.1 GCA_020059485.1 Anaerolineales bacterium | reverse complement strand
TGGGCGAGTGGCAAGCCCCGTGGTCGTGCCGCTGCGATGCAGCTGGCATAAGGTCTACGAACCTGGATGCCCCTAGCTTCAGCTGGGGGAGGATGTCACCTGGATGTTGGTATAGCAGTAACCGTTTAATTTATCATCATCCTCTAAAGTAATGGTTTCAAATTTCGGACTTTCAACCGGAATGATGGTTGCGGAAATCGGATAATTGATGACTTCCTTCAGAGCTTCCTGGGTGGCTGTTTTTGAAAGGTTAACGGTCTCTGCTGCCTGAGTCTGTTGCTCAACGATTATACGGCTGGCAGCGGTTTCCGTGGTTTCGAATGCATCGATTTGTCTGGAAAACGACCTGATTTGAAAAAAGCTGATCGCTGTAGAAATCGCCAGGCCCCCAAAGAACAGCAGAGCGACAATCAAAATCCAATATGCAATGGGAGATTCTTCTCGAAAATTCCCCTTTCGTTCTTTTTTGGGAGATTGTATCGGCGGGGCTGCCTGATCCTTCTCAACCAGATCCCGGTTACAGAAACGGCAAACAATCGCTTCCTCTTGGATTAGTTCCGCGCAGTAAGGGCACTTCTTCATTGTCTCCTCCTCAATGTTAAGCATACAATTCACAGGGGGGGATCGGGATATCTGGCGGTGATCCCCCTGGAAACTTGACCTGGATCAATAAATATCAGAATTGCCACTTCCATTATACGTTTTTCCATCGAGTAGACCATAAAATGAAGAACTTAAAACCAGATCAAGATGCCAGGAGATGGCCGCGGCTGATTCGATCCAGAAAAGCTTTCCAAAAAACAAAAAATACCCCTAAGGGTATTTTTGTATCAGGCGGAGAGGGAGGGATTCGAACCCTCGATACCTTTCGGTATACACGCTTTCCAAGCGTGCGCACTAGGCCAAACTATGCGACCTCTCCACAGCGGGGGACATTTTACCATAAACAGTCGTTAGTTGTCAGTCTTCAGTTATCAGTTAACAGCAATCATCCCGGAAAGATCTCTTCGAAAAGCCTTGGCGCATACTCCCGCACCATTTCCGAGGTTAGGGCGTTCTCCGCACAGATGGCGGCATACAGGTCAGCGGAGGGACGTTTTCTGCGCCGCTGGGAGTCGAGGTCAAGTTCATACAGGCCGAAGCGGCGGGTCCAGCCGAGGGTCCATTCAAAGTTATCGACCAGCGACCAGACGAAGTAACCTTTGATCGGATAATTAAAGTTGACCGCGTGCCACATCTGGTGGATATGGGCGGTTAAATAATCGCGGCGGAAAGAATCCTCGGAGTCTTCCGTGCCGTTCTCAGTGACGATCAGCGGCACCTCGAACTGGCGTGCCCACTCCAGAGCGTGGAAGAAATCCTGCGGGGTGCTGGCGATCATGTCGTTCGGGCTGAGCGGCGCGTCCGGATCGTAGCTACGGCGGGAGTACAATCCGGTTCGCCCGGCTCTAAGGCTGAAGCGGACTCGCTCGCTGGTGTAGTAATTGATCCCGAGGAAATCCTGCGTGTTTTCCGCCTCTGGCAATTCGATAGTCCGGGCCAACAGGCGAGCTTTTCCGTCGCGGAACAGGGCTGGGTAGAATTCGTTCCAGGCCTGGTGGTGCAGCCGGGCAGCGATCTGGTCGAGGGGGTTGGCTTTGTGGTGCGGATGAAAGCCGCGGTAGGCATGAGCAAATCCGACCCGGGCCTCCGGCTGGACTTGTTTGATGGCCTGGTAGGCGGCCGCGTGACCGCGCGCCAGGTTCACCATTACTGTCAGGGTGGTGTCGAGGTCTTGCTTTCCGGGTGGGAATTCGCCCAGCAGCCAGCCGAGTACAGCCATCACATTCGGCTCGTTGATCGTGATCCAGGTGGTGACGTACGAGTGGATCGCTTCAGCCACCCGGGCAGCATATTTGCCGAACAGTGCTGGGACCTCGTCATTCTCCCAGCCACCCATCTCGGTGACCCATAGCGGATCAGTGAAGTGGTGCAGGGTGACCAATGGGAACAGGCCGCGCTGGTCAAGGCCGCGCAGCATATCGAGATAACGGTCGAGGGCTTGCTCATCCCAGCGGTCCGGTTCGGGCTGGATGCGGCTCCATTCGATCCCGAATCGCAGCGCGTTGTGCCCATCTTCCATCGCCCGGTCAATGTCTTCCCTCCAGCGGCCGCCCCACCAATCGGCAGCCAGGCCGCAGGTGTGTCCTTCGGCGATCCGGCCGGGTTCCTGCTCCCACCGATGCCACTGGTTGTTCTTGCTGTTGCCTTCAAACTGGTAGGCAGAACTGGAGGTGCCCCACAAAAACCCCTTTGGGAAGGTGAAACGGGCATCTGGCATCACAGGTTACTCCACATAGTGTTCGATCTTGTACAGGTAGCCGCTGCCGAGTTTGGCATCCGACAGGACGTGCTTAAGGATATACTGCCCACAATTGGAGCCGATCCGGTTTTCCTCCGGCTCGCCAACGCTGACGATCACCTGATAGCCGGCAGCCTGAAGTTCGTCGGTCACTTCGACAGGCATTTGTCCGGTTTCGGTATTGATCATCGAGTTGAGTTGATGGGTTTCGGCAGCGTAGGTCGGGTTCAGCGGGGTGATCTTGATCAGGAATTTTTCCGGATCAAAATGGCGCAACAGGTCACCGGCGCGCAGGGGGATATCCCGGGCGAGGGCGAAATTCAGGGTGATCTTGCGATCGCCAGGACGGTAGAAACGCTCGCCATAGGCCTGCATACGGGCGAAACTCCAGGTGCGGACCGGGATCAGCTGTTTGCGCAGTTCCTCGTCGGAGGTGTGCAGCGAGAACTGGAACTGGAACTGCCCGCCACTGTAATACTGGTCTTTGATCTCCAGCAGTCGATCGAAGAAACGGTCGGTGCCGTGCGGGGCGATGGTAGAGAGGGATGGCATCAGACCAGGGGCCTGGTAGCGGCCGGGCAGCTGCTCGAGCATCTCCAATACGGCCGGGTTGAAGGAAGGTTCGCCCATCCGGGCAAACTGGATCTTGAACTGGCGGCAGGGGATCACCCGGTCCGGGTAGTGGCGGTCGACCATGTAATCCAGTTGGGCAAACAGCCGCTCAACGCTGATCTTGCCGTGGTAGAAGCCCCCAGCATCGCACATTTGGCATTCCACCGGGCAGCCGTAAAGGGTGGAAATCATCAGCACCCATTTTTGCTCGCGTGGCAGCGGCGGCTGGACGGCTTCGACGAACTCGACCAGCTCACCGTCGGTAAATTTGCCGACATAGACCACGGCAATCTCATCGGAACCTACTTTGGCGGCAATTTCCATCCTGATCTACTCCTTTAGAAATTGATAAATCTGCATAGCGGCTTTCAGCCCTTCTCCGGCAGCGATGGCGGTCTGGCGGTAGCTGCCGTTATGGACATCGCCGATGAGATGCAGGCGTCCAGATTGCAGCATGGCTTGTTTCTGATCCTTCGCCTGATCTGTCCATTCGGGACCGGCCGGGACGCGGCCGAGCGCGCCAACGATAACATTCACTTTATACGCTGTCTCGCGCCCGGCGTCAACCACTTTCAGTCGCAGGCCATCTTCCAGCGTCTCGATGGTCTGCAGAGCAGCCTGTGGGTGGTACTCGATCCTGTCCTGAGCGGAGGCCCGGGAGACCAGCAGCGGCAATGCTCTGATCTCATCGCTGCGGTTGAAGATCATCACCCGGTGGCCGCGGTGCGCCAGGTTGAGGGCGTAATCGAAAGCCGCATCCCCGGCACCAATGATGGCGATCCTGGAGGGTGACAGGTCTGGCAGGTCAGCGACCTCGTAATATACGTCCGGCTCAGCCTCCAGAGGAATCAGCCCGTCTGGAAAGCGTATTGGTTGGGTGCCGGTCGCCACCACCAGGAGCTGTGCCTGGAAGGTCTCCTCACCGGCGGTCAGGAGATAACGATCAATACCGGGATAAAAATCGATCAGGTCGATCGAACGGGAGATGGCTTGGAGACCGAGCCGGGAAAACTGCTCGCTAATGCGCTCGGCCAGCTCTGAGCCGGGGATGCCTTCGGGGAAGCCGGGATAATTCTCGACCAGGTTGGCATTCCACAGCAGCCCTCCAAGGCGGCGCGGCTCGTACAGATCGGCCGGGATGCCATAACGGGCCAGCTGGATGGCCGCGGTCAGTCCGGCTGGTCCGCCGCCGACGATCGCGACCGGTGAAGGACTCACGCCAACGCCTCGAGAAGATCAGCTGTCAGTACCGGGACTGCAAAACCATGCGCCAGGTTGCGCAGAGAGGCCAGGTGAAAATCACGGTTGTAGGTGGCGGTGCCGTCGATAGCGAACCAGACTCGATAGCCATGGATGAATCCGGCCCGGGCGGTGGTTTCGCAGCATAGATGGGTTATCACACCGGTGATCACAATATCGGTGACTTCTTGCTCTTGCAGCCGCTGATCGAGGTCGGTCAGGTAGAAGGCATCATACTGGGTTTTCTCGATCACTCCCTCCGCCAGTGTTGCAACCGGTGGGATAAGCGCGGCTTTGGGATGGTCGGCTGTCAGCAGGTCGCGCCACCAATTGGCCATCTGGCCAGCATCCTCAATGGTATTGCAGTGCCGGGTGAAGATCACTGGCAGCCCTGCGTCCCGGAAGGCGGAGACCAGCGAAAGGATCTTGGGCAGGATGGCTGGCCCACTCGTGATGAATGCATGCGAGTCTGGATCAAGGAAGTGGCGCTGCATATCGAGCACCAGCAAGGCAGGCCGTTCCCAATTGATTGGCCGGATGGGAATCTCCAACTCTTGTAGCAGGCTGGCTGCCTGGTCGGTGAGGTCCTTGCTGGTAAAATAAGGCGATCGCATCTCCCAAATTGTACCTGCTTCCGGCATCCCGGCAAGCATCTTTCTGAAAAGTGGTGCATCCAATGCCAGAATCAGAACGTGAACAATTGATCCCGGTGCTGCTGGGTCTGGGTACCAATACCGGCGACCGGCTGGCCAACCTGGAATCGGCACTTGAGGCGCTGCTGCCTGAAGTGCGTGTCCGGGCGGTCTCGCGGGTTTACCAGACACCGCCCTGGGGCTACACTGACCAGCCGGATTTCCTCAATCTGGTGGCAGCGGTTGAGACTGCTCTTTCCCCAACGGAATTGCTGGCTTTTTTAAAGGCTGTCGAAGCACAGGTCGGCCGGACGGCGACGTTCCGCTGGGGGCCGCGCGAGATCGACATCGATATCCTGGATTATGGAAGACAGGTCAGGAACCTGGAAGGGCTTTCGCTGCCGCACCCCCGGATGCACGAACGGGCATTTGTGCTTGTCCCGCTGGCCGAGATCGCCCCGGATTGGCATCACCCGACCCTGGACAAGAATGCGGCGGAACTACTAGTCGATCTGGATGAAGAAGCGATCAAAATCTATCCTGGAGTGATCGAGATGGAAACATTGAGGGAAATCACCATTGGCGGCAAGCGCTTTGCGTGGGGGAGTCAGACCTATATCATGGGGATCCTGAATATCACCCCGGACAGTTTCTCCGGGGATGGGCTGGTGCAGGATGTTGACCCGGTGACCGCCGCACTGGAGCAGGCCAAGGCATTTCTGGCGGCCGGGGCGCATATCCTGGACGTGGGCGGTGAAAGCACCCGACCCGGGTCTGAGCCGATTGGGCCAGGAGAGGAGATCGCTCGAGTACTGCCGGTGGTGCGGGCGCTAGCCTCCGAGGTGGATGTGCCAATCTCGATCGACACCTACAAGGCTGAGGTAGCCGCGGCCGCTCTCGATGCCGGGGCGGCGATCATCAACGATGTCTGGAGCCTGCAAGCCGACCCGGCGATGGCCCCGCTGGCAGCCGAACGAGCAGCGCTGGTGATCCTGATGCACAACCGCAGCAACCCAAAAAGCGCTGAGGTGCAAGCCCGCCTGGGCGGACGGTACACCGGAGTAGCCTATCAGGACCTGATCGAGGACATCAAGCGCGAACTGATGGACTCGGTCGAGATCGCCCGGAAAGCCGGCATCCCGGATGAGCATATCATCCTGGACAGCGGGATCGGGTTCGGCAAGACAGTAGAACAGAACCTGGAACTGCTTGACCGGACGGATGAGATCCGGGCGCTCGGGTTCCCGGTGTTGATCGGCTCGTCGCGCAAGTCCTTCATCGGTTATACGCTGGACCTGCCACCGGACCGGCGGGCGGAGGGGACAGCCGCGACAGTGGCAGTGGCGATCATCCGAGGAGCGGACATCGTGCGGGTGCATGATGTGGAGATGATGGCGCGAGTGGCACAAATGACCGATGCGATCGTGAGACGCGATCCTCGTCGGACGTAACTGAAAGGAAAAATTAACAATGGAAATTAAGGAAGTCAGACCGAATGTGTTCTTTGTGGACGCGCCGGGCGCCGGCGTGAATGTATACTTTCTGCGGACGAGCAAGGGGATTGTATTGATTGACACGACTTCGTCGGTTGAGGAGATGCGGGCGGTGATGGATCTGGCCGGGTTCAGGCCCGCGGATGTGCACCTTCTGATCACCACCCATGCCGACGGGGACCATGTGGGCGGTAACAGCCTGTTCACCGGCACTAGCCTGGCACACCAGTCAGTGCTGGCGCGGATGGGCGCCTTCGACCGGGCGTTGAACGAACTGCCGAACGAAACCTTTGACGATCCGATCAAGACGATCACCGTGGGGGAGTTTGAGATCGAATTGATCTATACCGGTGGGCACAAACCGGATCAGACGATCCTGTGGCTGCCGAAGCAAAAGGTGCTGATCCCCAGCGACCTGCTGTTCCAGGGAAGTTATCCGTTCATGGTCGGCTGCCAGTTGGAGAGATGGATCGAAGCGCTGGAATCGCTGCACGAGTACCCAGCTGAGGTGATCCTGCCCGGACATGGTACGCTTAGCACCTGGGAAGATATCGACCGTCTGGCGCAGTATTTCCGGGATGGGATCAATGCGGCCCGAGAATTGAAAGCGATGGGTCTGACGATGGAGGATGCCGGTCAGGACCCGGCTTTTCCGCGCGTCGATGGCTGGGAGCGCGAAGGCCGGATCGAGGCGAACAACGGGGTCTTTCTGCAGCAAACGGTGTAGTGAGCTGATGGTTTCGATCTATCCGATTAAACCGGTGACCCAGCCGGCCAACAACCCGAAGGTGATCCCCAGGATCCAGCCGGCCAACACATCCGAGAGGTAGTGCACGCCAATGGCGACCCGAGCGATACCGACCAGGGGAGCCCAGATGATCAGCAGCAAGGCCAGCCAGGGTGGGGCGATCAGCAAGGCGATCACACCGAGCATCAATGAACGGACGGCATGGCCAGAGGGGAAAGAGTGCGGGTCGGTCTTGCGGTAGATCTGCCCCATCTCGCCGGCAGGGCGGGCGCGGCGGATGGTGAATTTGATCACCAGAACGACGATTGCACCAACGACCACCGAGACCAGGCTGGACGTTGCCCAGATTTTATATTCAGGCGCGCCAAAGCCGATCACCGCCAGCAGCAGCAAACCCCAGTACCATGAATCACCGGTGTGGCCGATGATCAGAGCGATCCGCCGCAGTGGGCCTTCCCTTTCTGCAACTCGCAGTCTTAGAGATGCGTCCTGATCGAAGGCAAGGAATTTTTCGAGTGCCATATTGGAGAGTATACATGAGGCGTGGGGTTTCGAGTAGGGAGAACCCAAATTATCCCTGGCAGGAATTGGTCTCCGGGTATCTTTACAAGTCGAACAAACTATTGGCTTTTATGCTGTACTATCGTAAGATATCCTGGTTGAAACGCATTGATTGCCCTGCCGATACCGGCAGCCAGGTCTATTCTGATAGGAGGATCGAGGTGGCTCTCGAGAGGCAAAACATCCAAACAGCACAGAGCGCCATGGTCACCCTGGTTGAACAGCATGTGATC
>JAGVCA010000049.1 GCA_020059485.1 Anaerolineales bacterium | reverse complement strand
CCTGATGGGAGCAGTGTTAAGACCCGGGCAAGTCACCGACCCGGAAACGGCGTTGTGAACTCAGGAACCCCCTGCCTTTAGGCATGGGGAGATTTCAGACCTGCACCAGCCCTTTATCGTTTCGCCTCCACACGCTGGAAGCAGGCTATGGATCTTTGGATGAATGACACAACAGAGCAAAGGAGGAAGACTTGAAAATCGTTGTATGCGTCAAACAAGTACCTGATTCAGCCGCGACCATGTCGGTAGAGGATGGCAAGGTATCCTGGGGCGATGCGCCTTTGGTGATCAATCCCTGGGATGAGTATGCGGTTGAGGCAGCCCTGCGTTTGACAGAGGAGCAGGGTGGGGATGTGGTTGCGCTCAGCCTGGGCGATGAAAACGCCAAAGAGGCGATCAAACACGCGCTGGCCATGGGGTGCAGCGAAGCGATCCTGATCAACGATCCGGCCATGAAAGGTGCAGACACCCAGGCGGTTGCCCGGGTGCTGGCCGCGGCCATCCAGAAGATCGGCGAGGTGGATGCGGTTGTGTTCGGCAAGCAAGCCATCGACAGCGATGTCGGGGCCACACCCGCAATGGTCGCCCGGCTGATGGGCTGGCCGGCTGTCACCCTCGTTTCCGAGATCTCTGAGTTCAGCGGCGGCACGCTCAAAGCCCAGCGGGCGATGGAAGAAGGCCGTCAGCAGGTGGAGGCGACCCTCCCGGTGGTGCTCAGCATTGTGAAGGATTATGGCGAGCCCCGCTATCCGTCTTTTATGGGCATCCGCAAGGCTTCCCGGGCAGAGGTGCCCGAGTGGACAGTAGCTGATACTGGCATTGAAGTGCCGCCAGCCCTGGTATCGTGGCCGAAAGTGATGGAACCGCCTGCCCGACAGATCACCAATGAGATCATAGAAGGCGGCAGCCCTGAGGAGATTGCGGCGAAGCTGGCTGACAAGATCATGGAAGAGAAGGTGCTGTGATGGTGAACAAAGTATGGGCTTTCGTTGATCAGTTTAAGGGGCAGGCATTGCCCGCTTCATGGGAAGTCGTATATGCCGGCCGCAAGCTGGCCAACCAGATCGGTTCCGGACTGACTGCCCTGGTGATCGGCAGCGATGTCGAATCCATTGCCAAGCAGGCGATCGAATACGGCGCGGATGAAGTCATCCTGGCTGATGATCCCTCTCTGGCGGACTATCGGGCCAATGCCTATGCCGCAGTGCTGGCCAAGGCCGCGGGCGAAGCGGGACCGGAGATCTTCCTGTTCCCCACCTCCACCCGCGGGCGCGAGATGGCCGGGATGGCTGCCATCGACCTGAACACCGGCGTGCTGGTGGATGTGACCGAGATCAAACTGGATGGCAGCGAGGTGACTGCGGTCCGGCCGGTGTATGCCGGCAAACTGCTGACCGAGGTAGTCTGTGCTGCCAAACCTCAGCTGGTCACCCTGCGCGCCCGCGCCTTTGACAAACCGGCCGCCGATGCTGGCCGCAGCGGGACGATCACCAGGGTGCCGGCGGTGATGGCCGAGGACCAGATCAAAATGAAGGTCACTGGTTACCAGGAAGCCGGCGGCGGCGTCAGCCTGACAGATGCCTCAGTGATCGTTTCCGGCGGGCGCGGCACGGCCAATAACTCGCTGCAGCCTCCGGTTGAACTCAAAGACGATGCGGAGATCGAGAAGTGGCGAGCCCAGCAGGGCTTTAAGCTGATCGGCGAACTGGCCGGTGTGCTTGGTGGGGCGGTTGGCGCCAGTCGGGCGGCAGTCGATGCCGGGTACATCCCCTATGTCCACCAGGTTGGGCAGACCGGCAAGGTCGTTTCTCCGGATCTGTACATTGCCAACGGCATCTCCGGCGCGATCCAGCATCTGGCCGGGATGCGCTCCAGCAAGGTGATCGTGGCAATCAACAAGGACCCGGATGCACCGATCTTCAAGTATGCCCGCTTCGGTGTGGTTGGAGATATGTATCAGATCCTGCCGCCGCTGACCGCAGCCTTGAAGGAACGGCTGGGCAAATAACCTCGGCCAAAACAGATATGAGCAACAGGAGCGGATTTCCGCTCCTGTTTTTTTTTGTTATGAACTTAATCGGTCACCGCTGCCGGTTGCGAGATTGGCGGGATTGATAGTAAGATAAAGAAAAGTTACGATCAGGGCAGACAGGCAGGCTGGACATGCGTGACAATGATCCCGAAGAAAGGCAATCTGAAGCGATCTGGCAGCGAGACGGCGAGACCCGGGTTGGTGTGATCCAACCCATCCTGCTGGTAATTCTGATCTTTATCGGTTACCTTGTCGGGTCATTTGGCAGTGTCCGCTTCCCGCTGGCTTTTGGGGTTAACTTCTTTTGGTTGGGGATCGTGGTGCAGCAAGTTGGAGGGGTCCTGTTTGGCGCCTGGGGTGTCCTGGCCGGGATGATCTTCCCCTTCTGGTCCAATGCTGATGCTGGGGCGCCATTTGTGCTCAGCCTGGCGTATCTGCCGGCAAACTTCATTCAGGGCTTTCTCCCGGCATGGGTCTTCCGCACACTTAAACTTGACCCGCGCCTGACATCTGGCCGGGATTATCTCTTCCTGCTGCTGGCCATGGCGGTCTCCAATGCGCTCGGCGCGCTGTATGTCTCGTTGGTGGTTCTACCGGGATTTGAACTGGCCGATGGCGGTTCAGCGGGAGGTTTTTTCTCGGCCTGGTTCCTCGGCAACCTGGTGCCAGGGATCGTGCTTAACTTTATCCTTTTGAAGGTCCTGAGTTCGGTGGTGATCCCGACGCCAGCGTTCGTCAGGCGCTGGTTCTCCTGATAAAAGTAAAGAGAGCGGCCGATCGGCCGCTCTCTGTTTTTATATTCCTGCTCGATTGCGCTGTTTGTAGGGCATTCTTATCAGTCGCCTGAGCCGCCTTATTCCGTAGGTGTGGGGGACGGTTCCGGTGTGTTGGACGGGCCAGGGGTAGAAGTCCCGCCGACTACGATCTCGACATAGAACGAGCCGCCATCCACCAGGAAGTTCTGGCCGAGGGCGTTGCGCAGGATCCAGTAGCCGGTAAAGGTGCCGGTCTTGCTGGGTGCGGTCATCTCGACCGAGATCTCCACACTTTCACCGGGCTCGATGTTCTCGGTGGTGAAGGTGTAGTTGGCCTGGGCAGCCATCTGCTCACCGCCGAAAAAGACAACGGTGTAGGCTGGGTCCCAGGTGCAGGTTCCGACGTTCTTGATCTCCCAGGTCTTGGTGAATGTGCTGCCAGCCGCGATGACCGTCCCATCAGGGATGGTGACATCCTTGACGAAACTGCCCACATCACAACTGGAGGTCTGGTTGGTCGGCTGGTTGAACGACTGCGTGGCGGTCGGCAGACCGGCTGTGGTCGGGCTTGGCTCCGGCGTGAACGTCGGGGTGCTGGTGGGTGGCAATGTGGCGGTAAACGTCGCCGTGGGCGGCAGAGCTGCCGCCGTCTGCGTAATGGCGGCCATGGCGGTCTCCACCACTTGCGTGATTGCCAGGTTGGGATCCACTTTCTCCCGGGGTCCGCAGGCGGTGACCGCCAGCAGCAATACCAGGCTCAGGACCATGATCAGGATCAGTTTTTTCTGTGTGGTTTTCATTTTCACCTTCTTTTATCTTCCTTGCCTACAAAAATATAAGTTGTCGTCTTCTGACCGGTTTGGAATTCAAAATGCCACAGGTCAGGAGCCGGCAACTTAGGGTATGGTCTTCTGATTGTCTTCCTTGCTCCAAGAGCATGCATTATCCCACAAAAGCAAGGTTTTGGGGAGGGCGGCCGAATAGTGATTAAGAGCCAATCGAACGGTCAGATCTTACGAGGTTTTTGCGATCACGGCGATTTATCGGCTGGACGGTGCCGACAAAGACTGCTAAAAAGATCAACAGGCCGCCAACTGCCTGGCGGAAAATGAAGGTTTCGCCGCCGAGCGTCCAGGCGAAAATGCCGGCAAAGACCGGTTCGAGGGCGAAGATCAGCGATACCTTGACCGGGGCGGTGATCGTCTGGGCTTTGATCTGGATCAGGAACGCAGACAGGGTAGGAAAAACCGCCAGGAAGACGATCACACCGCCGGATGCCAGCGAGGGAACTGCCAGCGATTGGCCAAACGCCAGCCCGAGCAGCAAGCTGACTATTCCGACCACCAGGAACTGCTGGAACACGAGCTCCAGGTGCTCGGTTGAGCGGGCAAAGCGGTCGGTCAGGAGGACATGGAGGGCGTAGGTCAGGGCAGCGGAGAGGGTGATCAGATCTCCGGTATTGATCTGGCCGATCCCACCGGTCACCAGCCATAACCCCGCTAGCGAGATCCCCACCGCCAACCATTGTGCTGGCCGCGGCTTTTGGCGGGTGAACATGATCGTCAGCGGGGGCACGAAGGTGACGAACAAACCGGTGATGAAGCCGGAATTGGCCGCGGTGGTGTATTTCAGCCCGATGGTCTGGGGGACGTACAACGCGACCATCGTCAACCCCAGCAGCAGCCCGGGACGCCAGTTCCTGAAAAGCGGTTTGCGCTGCCAAACCAGAAGGGCACCGGTGATGACTGCCGCCACCAGAAAACGGTGGGTCACCAGGCCGAGGGGGGTGAGCGCTGACAGGCTGCCTTTGACCATGATAAAGGTGCTGCCCCAGATGGCGCTGGCATACAGCAGCCCGAGGTCGGCCAGGAGTGTCTGGCGGCGGTCGGTGTGGGAGGGGGTTTCGCTCATCCTGTTCAGAGATAGGGGGTGTCGGCCTGCTGGATGCGTTTGGTCAGGGCGGCCAGCATCGCTGCTGCCAGGGGATCACCCGGGCTGTAGAGGTTGACCAATTCATCAGGATCCGTTGCCAGATCGAATAACTCGGTGTGCGGCCCGGATGCCCGCTGTTCCGGCAAGCCGAAGGTATGGACGAATTTATAACTGCCTTGCACGATCGTGGCTGACCCCTGGCGGATCGGCTGGCGGGCCCGCGCATTGGCAGGATGGAAGACGAATACCGGCCGGTCAGGAGGGGGTGGTTGGGGATCGAAGGGCGGCAGCACCCGTCCCTCAGACCAGTCTGGCAGCGGCTGGCCGGCCAGGTGCATCAGGGTTGGCAACAGGTCTACCGCGCTGGTGGGGGCAGTGACATCCTGACGGGCGTGCTGCCCCGGCGGGAAGATGAACAACGGCACACGCACCCCGTCTTCGTAGCCCATCGGGGTCTCGTGCCCGATATTGCCGCGCTCGAACAACTCGCCGTGGTCGGAGGTCAGCACCAGCCAGGTATCTTCCAGTTGGCCGGCGGATTCCATCGCCCGGTACAGGCGGTAGAACTCGGCATCGACATAGCCGAGGAACTCGTCATAGGCCCGGCGGGCTTTGTCCATCTCTTCTTGGGTGTGGCCTTCATTGGAGATCGAAAGCGGCTTTTCGGGGAATTCGATCCCATCCCGCCTGAAGAGGCCGGCAAACTCGCGGCGGGTGTTGTATGGCTGGTGGGGCGGATAGAAGTGGTAATAGCTCACGTACGGTGCGGAGAGCGAGGCGGTCGTCCGCAGCAGATGGTTGATACCATCTTCCAGCAGGAAGCGCAGATCGAGCACCGGGATGGCCGGCACCCCGCCCGGGAACTCGGCGCTATAACGCGCATCGATCCGGGATAGATCGGCCTGTGCCCGGGCTTTCAGCAGTTCGCCGAGGAACAGGGCGGAATTGACATTCTCATTATTCCAGAAAGCCCTGATCTGGGCCAGGGCCGAGGCTTCCAGATCGCGCGGGAATAGTTTTGGGAAGGGCAGACGGGTGGGCAGGAACAGATCGGTAAAAGCGGGCCTGAGGTGGATGTCCTGGTGGATCTGGGTCAGGAATTCATCGGCGAAGATATTGTGCGTGGCGGCATTGGTGGTATAGCCGCCCTGGGCCAGCGCACGGAAGAGATTGTGCTTTGGATGGGCCAACTGCATCTGCTCTGCGGAGAAGGCGCGGTGGGTCCAGGGATAGGTACCGGTGAGGAGCGAGGCCGCGCCGGGGATCGTCCAGGGGCCAGCGGCATAATGGCGGTGATAGACGATCGCCCGATCGCTGAGCGATTCCAGCAGCGGCATCGTCTGGCGCGGGTACCCGAACATCCCCAGATGGGGGGCCGACCAGGCATCAAAGACCACGATCAGGAAATTGGGCCTGGCAGAGGCTGGTTGCGGCAGCCGGGGAGAGAGCGCCGAGAAGGCCGTCAGGGACGCCAGTTGGAGGAATTTACGCCGGGAGAGTGGTGTGCGGTCTTCCATCGTCAGGTCAGATTGCGGACTGTCATGAACACGATCCCGATTACGTCCATGGCCAGGTAGAGGGGGGTCAGCAGGATGAGTTTTTCGATCAGTCCCTCAGCCAGCCGGATGCCCCGGGCCGACTGCGGTAGACCGGCCAGCGGAAGCGCGGCAGACAGCGAAACGAGCGCCACCAGCAGCCCGTAGGCCAGCCGCTGCCGGTAGCCGACTCGCAGCATGAGCCACTCAAACCAGGCCGGCTGCAACTCAACGAGCAGGAAGAAGGACTGGTTGCCGATCGACCAGCCGGCAACCACCAGGCCCAGCAGACAGGCGACCACCAGGGCGGTGTGTTCGTCCCACCGTTTCGGGAACAGGAAACTCAGGGCGTAGATAAATGCAAATAACAGCAGGCTTTCCAGCAGGGCCAGCGCCAGCAGGTAGCCGGAGAAACCCAGTCCGTACACCAGGTCGCGCTTGACCAGCAGGGTCTCGGCCTCCTTCAGGACCATAACGATAGCCCAAAAATGCACCGGGAAGGCGCAGGACAGGAACAGTTTCAGGCCGGCGGACCTGGAAAAACGGTTATGGAAGGACATGGAATCCGACGATGCGGCTGCTCTCCTCAGCGGGCTTGGACCGGCGGGCAGGTATGCCGGTTTGGCAGTGGATGGCAAAATCTTACCATATCGTCCCGGCAAAGCCGGCGCAGTTCAACGGGCGATCAATACGGCGGAGAATACCCCAATGATCGACACGACTGCGAAGATCACCAGGATCGCGCCGACCAGCCAGTTGCCGATCAGCGCCACCAGCGCCCCGGCCAGGAAATAGACACCCAGAAAAGCGTATGACCGGAGCATGGACCGGCGTCGGCGGCCTTCATTGTCTACCATCAGACCAAGCCGGCGGTCGAACGGGTTTTGCAGCAGCAGGCCGGTGGCCATCAACGCCAGGCTGCCGATGAACATCGCAAGATACGCCTGATCGCCGGTTGGGCCGGAGATCGGCAGCAGCACCACGCCGCAGGAGGCCTGGCGGGAGGGTAAACTCAGGTTCTGGAACTGGTAGACCCGCGCCAGAATCAGCCGGCGGTAGGCGGCATTCTCTGCCGAGATCTGGAAGGATAACTCGCCTGTGCCGCCCGGTGGGATGGTCAGCTGCTCGAGCTTCTCGTCCACCAGGGTGACAAAACCGAGGGTGTAACGCGCCCGGACGCGCGGCATGACCTCACGGTCGGTGGGGTTCTCGATCCGGGCAGTGATCTCGGCCGTTTCGTCCTGGGTGATGAACACCGGGCAGTCGAGGGTGCGCAGCTGTTCTTCGGTCAGCAGGGCAGCGTCGAAGCTGTTGGCTTCGAAATCGCCCCAAACCGTCAGGGCCAGCAGGGCGAAGGCGGTGGCCGCGCCCAGGAGATACAGGATCAGCCCGGCAGTGCGGGCAAGTGTGTTTGTGGATGAAGACATCAGTTCCCTTTTTTTCCCTTAATCCTACGACAAATAAAAACAACCGGGATTAACCGGTGATGAGTGTGCCAGACTATCTTATGCAGTTCGGTTTCCTTGTCAAGTGTGAAGATCCAAGCGCAGGGCATCTCACTGGTTTTTGCAGGCGTTTCAGAGCTTCTCCGGCTTCTCATTCCTGCTATAATGGGTATAACTCGGAAGATTTAGTCCCTTCACCATTCCGGCTTCATCGCAGCATTTTTTCGGAGGAGAAAATGAAGCGTTGTTTTACCTGGTTTATTGTTTTTGCTGTTTTACTGCTGGTCACCCTGGCCTGCAGCCTGAGCGGGAAGGCTGAACCAACTGAAACTGCCCCGCCCCCGCCCCCGATCGAGACCCCCGAACCGACTCCCACCACCGACCCGTATGCCGGGATCGAACATACCGATCTGCCCGGAGACCCGATCCTGACGTATTGGGCGTACGACTGCGACACCGGCCGCTACTCTGAAGCGATTGATAAGCCGACGATTGGCGGCGGCTGCAACGTCTGGGAGAACAATTTTATCGAGCGCCCGGTGAACGCAGATGCCAGCCTGTATTATCCGCATCTAGATATCACCCGCTTCCAGATGGGCAAGGACGACTCCTGGCTGTATGCCGACATCAAGACTTTCAGCAAGGAGGGTCTTTCGACTTCTCTGAATGGCACATATGGGATCGAATTTGATTTTGATGTCGACAGCAACGGCGATGTGCTGCTGTTTGTGGTCGACCCCTCTCAATTTGCGGCCGGAGAATGGCATGCCCTCGGCGTCCAGGTGTGGGAGGACGCCAATGAGGATGTTGGCAGCACGACCCCGGTGCTGGCAGATGAGGAAAATACCGGCGACGGTTATGAAAACATGCTCTTCGACCAGGGGCTTGGCGACGATCCGGACCTGGCCTGGGCGCGCATCGATCCGGATGATCCGGCCACGATCCAGTTGGCGATCAAACGCAGCATCATCCCGCCCGGCGTGGGTGCGTTCGTATGGTGGACGTGGGCTAGCCAGGAACCTCTCGTGCCGGACCAGTTCGACTACAACGATACCTATGGCGAGGATGAGGTCTACCAGATCGGCAACTCCTGCCGCTGGATCTTTGATGGGCCGCCGCAGCCGGTGCCGAATGTTTGCCCTTATAAAGAACCGACGCCTGAACCGACTTATTGCTGGGTGCGTAGCAATAGCGTAATTGCAGTTTTCCCAGCAGTATGTCAGATATGTCCGAATCCTTGCCCGGCTGGATATTCCTGTTATGGATCTTGTGAACCATAAGTCTGATCAGTTGGATGGATGGTTTGAACGTAATGGTTAATTAATTTACCCGCCTGGACCGTGAACAATGAAGGAGAAGATCATGTCCATACATAAGTCGATGCTTGTCTTTGGTGTCATCCTGCTGCTGGTTACAGTGGCCTGCAGTCTGACAGGTTTGTTTTCTCCGGCGCCGACCGAGACCGCTGCGCCACCGCCAGAGCAACCCCCCGCTGATACTCCCGAACCGACCGCTACCGCCGACCAGTATGCCGGGATCGAGCACACCATGATACCGGGAGAACCGGTGCTGGTGTACTGGGCTTATGACTGCGACACCGGCCGCTATACCAAAACGGCCAATCAGCCGGTGATCGGCGGTGGCTGTGACCAGTGGGCGATCAACTTCATCGAGCGCCCGACCAACCAGGATTTGAGTATGTACTACCCGCACCTGGATATCACCCGCTTCCAAATGGGCAAGAATGAGACCTGGATCTTTGCCGATATCCAGACCTACAAACCGGAAGGGTCCACCACCGTGCTGAACGGGACCTATGCCCTGGAGATCGATTTCGATATGGACTCGGATGGAGATCTGCTGGTAATGGTAATCAACCCCTCCACCGGTGAGCCGGGCGAGTGGCGAACTTTTGGGGTGCAGGTGTGGGAGGATGTCAATGATGATGTCGGCGGCGATACGCCTTTCTTTGGTGAGGAGTCCAACCCGGGCGATGGCTATGAGGTGATGTTGTTCGATCAGGGGCTGGGTGACGATCCCGACCTGGCCTGGGCGCGCCTCTCGCCGGATGATCCGGCCACGGTTGAATTTGCCTTCAAGCGGTCGCTGGTGCCATTTGAGGTGACGAAATATCTCTGGTGGACCTGGGCCAGCCAGGAGGTCCTGGTGCCGGGTCAATTCGACTATAACGACACCTTTGATGATGACGAGGTCTACCAGATCGGCAACTCCTGCCGCTGGATCTTCGACGGCCCGCCGGAACCACTGCCGAACATCTGTAAATACCAGCAGCCGACCGAAGAACCGGGTGAGGAGTATTGCCTGATAGAATACACAGTCAATCTTGGCGAGTTTCCATACACAGTTGGGAACTGTGGCCCTTGCCCGCAGGATTGTGATGCTTACAATGAAATTCCCAACATGAGCTGTTCAGTTGGGTGCGAGCCTTAACACAAATTCATCACCAGACAGGGACAGGCGTGTGCCTGTCCCTGTTGTTTTAAGGGTGGTAAGATTGGGCTTCTGCAGACCGCATCCCCGAAGGAAATCCATGACCGCAACTACCGCTCCCGAACTTATTATCCAGGAAGAAGAATTCCAGACCGGCTCCGTCGTGACGGTCGTCGGCGGGCATTTCGTCCACGACACGTTTACTGCCTTTGTCGCGCCACTGCTCCCGCTGCTGATCGAGAAGTTTTCGCTGACCCTGACGATGGCTGGCGCGCTGAGCGCCTACATGCAGATTCCAGCGATCCTGAACCCGTTCATCGGCTACCTGGCGGACCGCATCAGCCTGCGGTATTTTGTGATCCTGGCGCCAGCGGCCACAGCCACACTGATCGGGCTGCTCGGGCTGGTCCCGACTTACAGCGCGCTGGCCGTGCTGTTCCTGCTGATCGGCGTCAGTGTGGCGGCCTTCCATGCCCCGACGCCGGCGATGATCGCCCGGGTGGCCGGCAAACGGGTCGGGTTGGGGATGAGCCTGTACATGAGCGCCGGGGAACTGGGGCGCACGATCGGGCCGTTGGTGGCGGTGGCCGGGGTCTCGGTCTGGGGGCTGGAGGGCATCTACCGTCTGATCGCTCTGGGGTGGGGGGCTTCGGCGATCCTGTGGTGGCGTTTCCGCAATATCTCCAGCCGCGAGCAGAGCGCTGCCGGGCTCAGCCTGCGGGCAGACCTGCACCGGGTTCGGGCGTTATTCGTGCCAATCGTACTGGTGGTGCTTACCCGGGCTTTTCTGCTGGTCAGTATCACCACCTACTTGCCGACCTTCCTTAACTTTGAGGGTGCGTCCCTGGCCCTGGCCGGGATCTCGCTGGCGGTGCTGGAGGGAGCTGGTGTGGCCGGAGCGCTGATCAGCGGCACGGCCAGTGACCGCTACGGGCGCAAACCGGTCCTGACGGTATCGTTTGGACTCTCTTCTGTGTTGATGTTTGCGTTCCTGGCGGTCAGCGGGTGGGCTTACTTCCCGGTGTTGATGCTGCTGGGTTTCTTCGCACTGGCACCGCAGCCGGTCTTGCTGGCCCTGGTGCAGGATACTCTGCCGGAGAACCGTGCTGCCGCCAACGGCCTGTACATGATGGTCAGTTTCCTGATGCAGTCGCTGGCGCTGGTGCTGGTCGGGGTCGCCGGGGATGCCTGGGGGCTGCGGGCGACCTTCGTTTTGAGCGGTGTGGCCTCTGTTTTGGCGGTGGGCGCGGTGCTGCTGCTTCCAGGGCGGCAGACACCCAACTTGGCGGTGGGTGAGATCTCCGCAGACTGATCCAGATTGCGTTTTCCGATATCAGGGGCCGGCATTCCCCGGCTCATAGTTCCGGAAAATATCGTCTGTTATTCCGTTTGTGAGAGTATGACCCTCACCGGGTGAACTACAACACCCTCTATCCCCTCGATCGCCTTGGGGAATGCTTTGGTGATGATATTATACGCTCCATTGACATCGGCATTG
>JAGVCA010000007.1 GCA_020059485.1 Anaerolineales bacterium | reverse complement strand
CTGCATCGCAGCGGCACGACCACGGGGCTTGCCACTCGCCCACTACTCCGTTTCAAGGGAGATACATGCGCAAAGCGCTCATAGAGATTGGCGGCAGCAGTCACATCCGCATGAGTCTGCCACCCGCACGCACAGGCATACTCGCCGCGCTGCCTCCGATTGGCCCTGGAGACCTTCCCACACTCATGGCACAGCCCCATCCAGAGCGTATACCTCTTCGGGAGTTTCCTCGTCTGGGGGCTGGTCGGGCAGCTCTTCGTTTGCCGCCGGTTCGCCATCTCCCCCGGCCAGATCGGTGATCAAATCGGTCAGAGTGGCGCAGGCCAGGGTTAGGGCAACCAGGGATGTGATTATCAATCCTATCCGCGTCAGGTGTTTTGAAAACATGGCATTCCTCCTCGATTGACTCTTGATCCAGCTAAGCCGGCCGATTCACTTTTCTAGGACGGCTTGCGACGGGTCCTCCGGGTTGTAAAACACATCCACCTCAGCCCCAACCGGGTACTGGTCCACCAGATCGTAAGCCTCATTGCCACCATAGATGCTGAGGATCTGGTCGCCTGGCCGGATCTGTGTGCTGGTATATTCGATCGCCCCGATCAGATAGCGGTATTCGATATGCGGATGGACACTGGTGATATCGCCGCCAGAAACCTGGACCCTGGATTTCAGGATCGTCCCGGTGGTACGGGGCCAATCCTGTACCTGGATTTTCATTTCTTTGGCTTGGTCGAAACGCTTTTTAAACAAAAAGCCCAATCCCCCAAATATGCCCAGCATAGGCAAGATCACAACCAGACTCAGTATTGCGAACAGTCCTACAAAACAGATCGTGCTAACCAGGATCAGGATCGTTTGCTCATTCATCATGATCGCCTCTTCTATATATTCTATTGATAATCGGGTACCGGGATGTAAGGAGGGGTGTGATCAGATTGTATCAGCAAGTCGGTTTTTTGGGATTTGGAAGGCAGTGAGGCGTTCACCCCCACAGCAGGATGAACAGGATTGTGAACAGCGACGAGATACCCAGCTGGCGGAAACCGATCGCGGTTGGCTTGAACCCGACCGCCGGCCGGAGTGTGCCGTACACTACTTCGGCAAACTGCAGCCCATAGGCCAGCCACAGCCCCCCCGGCAGCCAGCCGGCCAGCCCGGCCGCGGCGGTCAGCGCCAGATTAAATCCGCTGTACAGCAAGGCCCGCCGTCCTATTTGCCAGCGTTCGGCGAGGGCTGGCATCTCCTTCAGGACTCGCTGCTCCAGCCGCAGGAAGGCATACACGATCGAGGACGCCGACTGCAGCCAGGTCAGCGCCCACAGCCAGCCGCCGGTCAGCAGCATGTCAGGGGTGCCAGGTTTGCCCGTGCCGATCCAGTACGCCGCCGGCGCGGCCAGGGCCAGCGCCCCTGCTGCCAGGATATCGACGCCCATCCGCCGCCGCTCCTGGCGCTGCCGCACCAGCCACAAGTGCCAGCCGAATACCGTCAAGCCCGGTAGCGCCAGCCACATCAGGTAATCATGCCCGAGCCAGGCCAGCCCGGCAGCCGCGGCCAGGGCGAGCAGCCCGTACACACCTAGCCACAACCAGGCCGCTGGCCGCTCCCGGGCGCTTCTCCGTCCACTGTAGGTTTTCACCAGTGCTGCCGCCGGCTGGCGGAGAAAAAAGACCGCCAGCGATGCCAGCACCAGCCAGCTGTGTCCAGCCTGCCACTTCCCCCCGGCGAACAGCCCGATCAGCAGCGGGCTGAGCAGGAAGACCCACGAGCCGTGGTCCGGGGGCAGGGCAATTTGTTTGTTCAGCAAGGTTGTTTTATTCTCCACCTTTTCGATGATACCAGAATTGCGCCAATCGTAACTTGTCCGGGAGCAAAGTGCTTTTCGCAGAACCGCAACTCATACTGCTCAAGAGGAGCAGGCAGGACAAAAAAAGCCCTGGAACACAGGGCTTTTCGAGATTAAATGCGTCAAAAATTAGCGTTGGTGCTATTCCTTCCGGATCGACTCCGAGGCTGAGCGCGCCAGATCGATCTGGCTCTCCAGGCTGTCGGCCAGCATCCCGCGCAGCAGGTCCAGCGCCTGGATCACGCGATTATCGGCCAGACTGTAATATACCGACTGCCCGTCCCGCTCTGCCCGGACCATATTGCGTTCGCGCAGGATCTTCAGATGCCGGGAGACTGTTGGTTGAGGGATGTCCAAAGTGGCGGCCAGATCGCTGACGTTGTGGGCGTTGTCGGCCAGTGAATACAGGATCAGGATCCGGTTGGGGTCTGCCAGCCCGGAGCATACCTGAGCATGCAGGATATTGATCTCATCTCGAAGGGATTTCGCCATGCGAACCTCGCTTATATTGTTGCTGTTGTATATGCAATTATACACCTAGGCCATTGTACCTTTGTGTGAAATATTTCGCAAATCGTCATTTCACTCGTAGTACCTTCCAACTGCTTGACGCCGGATCCGCAGCCTTGCAATTTTGAGATGTGGATGCTATGATACGCTCATCTAAGGTTAATCTTTCTCATCATCCCTGCTATCAATTCAGCCATGTCTACTATACAGGAGGTGTTTTTTACCAAGAACCCGCCCTATTAACCCTTCACGTTGTTTGTCCACTATTCGTAAGGAGAGTAAAAATGAGGAAATTGTTGGTTGTACTGCTCGTGATCGTATTAATGCTGGCAGTTGCTCCGAGCACCTTTGCTGCCAAGCAGATCGGTGTCAATGTGCTGCTGAATACTGAGATCACGGATGAAATCCTGGCAGAACTGGGCCAGTATGGCAAAGTTGGCAAGAAATTGATCGCCATCGATGCCGTGACCATGAAGACCACTGCCGACGGCTTAGCAGCAATTCAGGCTCTGCCCTTCGTGGCGGCAGCCAACCCGGACGCCGAACGGAACGGCGCCCCGATCGATACCGTCATCGCCGACGATTTCACCGATGGTCTGAGCACCTGGAACCTGGATGTCGTCAATGTGACCGATTTCGGTTTTAACAATCGCCAGGTTGCTTTTGACGGCGCTGGCGTGTATGTCGCGGTCCTGGACACCGGTCTGGTCGATACCTGGCGGATGTTCTTCCCTGAGGAACGCATCGCCGAGGAATTTGCCAAGTCCTTTGGCGGCGGCGGCGGTGAGGTTGGGAACGTTTCCGAACAGCCCAACAAATGGGAACATGACCAGAACTCCCATGGCACTCACGTCACCAGCACGATCATCGGTTATTCCCTCGGAGGCACGCCAATCAACGGTGTTGCTCCGATGGCGACGATTATCCCCGTGAAGGTTCTCAATCAGAACGGTTCAGGCTGGTCTTCCGTGGTTGCCGAAGGGATCATGTACATCGCCGACCTCAAACTCAGCGGTGCGCTGGGTGATGCCCCGGTGGTGATCAACATGAGCCTGGGTGGCCCGGTCCTCGATGCGATTGAAAAGGCCGCTATCGATTATGCCGTGAATGCCGGCGTGATCATTGTGGCCTCCGCCGGAAACAGCGGCACAGCTGGTATGGGCTATCCCGGCGCTTATGCCCCGGTGATCTCCGTTGCAGCTTCCGGGTGGGTTGGTGAATGGACTGCACCAGCGTGGTGGTACGCCGTGAATGATCCAGAGCCGAACAACATGGCCTATTACTACATCACCGATTTCTCCAGCCGCGAACTGGGCGGACAGGACCTCGATGTCGCTGCCCCCGGTTCCTGGGTGGTCGGTCCCTACAAGATCAACAGCGGCAATACCCCATCCTACTACTACCTCGGCGGGACCTCGATGGCTTCTCCGCATGTCGCCGGCATTGCTGCCTTGATGATGCAGAAGAATGACATGCTGGTCCAGGCCGATGTCGAGTCGATCCTTGAGGGAGCGGCTTTGCCAATGGCCCCGGGCTGTCTGAACGTCTATCAGCCCTCTGGTGTTATTGAGAACATTTGCTGGGGCGCGGACGCCACCGGCAATGGTCTGATCACAGCGGATGCTGCCCTGGCTGGCACTCCCTGATCGATAAGCTCACTGCTTTTCAACCGCCCGGATACCCTCCGGGCGGTTTTTTCTGTCGGTTGCCTTCCCTGCTCGAATCTTGTATAATCTTTCCATCATGACACAGGCAGAACTGCTCAAAGCCTCCTTCCTTGTCAACAACAAGGACATCAATCCCGGGCGTCGGGTTGATGGTTTTTTCCTGCCTGTGTGCTGACGCCGCCCACCAAAACCCTCACAACCCGACGCATTTCCCCTGTATAATTGCCAGCGCGCAGGTCAGCCCTGCCTTGCCTGGCATTTTCCGCCGTGCATTCCCTGTACGGCCTGAAGACAGAAATCAAATCCGATTGGAGAGAAAGACCATGTACAAGACACATACCTGCGGCGAGCTCCGCCAGACCGATGCCGGCCAGACCGTCACCCTGGCAGGTTGGGTGCACCGCCGCCGCGACCACGGTGACCTGATCTTTATCGACCTGCGCGACCGTTTCGGCCTTGTCCAGCTGGTTGCTGACCCCGAGACTTCACCCAAGGCTCATGCCGCCCTGGGTCAGGTCCGCAGTGAGTGGGTGCTCCAGGTGGTGGGCGAGGTGCGCTCCCGCCCGGCCGAAATGGTCAACCCGCATCTCGCCACCGGCGAGATCGAGGTAGTTGCCACCGCGGTGACCGTCCTCAACCAATCGGAGACCCCGCCCTTCCTGATCAATAAGGAAGAACCGGTCGACGAGAACACCCGCCTCAAATACCGCTATCTCGACCTGCGCACCCCACGCATGCAGCGTAACCTGACCTTGCGCCACCAGGTGATCAAGTTCATCCGCGACTACCTCGACGAGCACGGTTTCCTCGAGATCGAGACTCCGATCCTGTTCAAGACTACCCCGGAAGGCGCCCGCGACTATCTGGTCCCCTCCCGCGTCCATCCCGGGATGGTCTACGCCCTGCCGCAGTCGCCGCAGCAGTTGAAGCAATTGCTGATGGTCGCCGGCATCGAGCGCTATTTCCAGATCGCCCGCTGCTTCCGCGACGAGGACCAGCGCGGCGACCGCCAGCCTGAGTTCACCCAGCTGGATATCGAGATGTCCTTCGTACAGCGTGAGGATGTTATGGACCTGATCGAAGACATGTACACCAAAATGATCCCGGTTGTCACCCCGCACAAGCGCTTCCTGCGGACCCCCTGGCCGCGCCTGACCTACCAGGAGGCCATGGACCGCTTCGGCAAGGACAACCCCGACATCCGCTTCGGCCTGGAACTGGTCGACATCACCGATCTCGCCAAAGGCAGCGGGTTCAGCGTGTTTGCCGGCGCGGTCGAGCAGGGCGGGCACGTGCGCGGGATCAACGTCAAGGGACAGGGCGGTTACAGCCGCAAGCAGCTCGACGCCCTGACCGATTACGTCCGCCAGCACGGCGCCAAGGGCCTGGCCTACATCATCGTCGAGGAGAGCGGCGAACTGCGCTCCCCGATCACCAAGTTCTTTTCCGAGGATGAAACTAAAGCGATCCTTGAGCGCATGGCTGCCGAACCGGGCGACCTGCTGCTGTTCGTGGCTGACAAGCCGGCCGTGGTCTATGACACCCTCGGCCGCCTGCGCGTCCACCTGGCCGAGGAACTCAGCCTGGGTGACCCGGACGTGCTCGGCTTCTGCTGGGTGATCGATTTCCCGTTCGCCTTCTGGGACGAGGAAGAAAAACGCTGGGACCCCTCCCACCACCTGTTTACCTCGCCTCTGCCGGAGGACAAGGCTCTGATCGATACCGCTCCCGAGCGGATGCGCGGCGCGCAGTATGACCTGGTGCTGAACAACAATGAGGTCGCTGGCGGTTCGATCCGGATCCATGATCAGGCGCTCCAAGCCAAGGTCTTTTCCCTGATCGGCCTGGAGAAAGAGGTCGCCGAGCAGCGCTTCGGCCATATGCTGGAGGCCTTCCAGTTCGGCGCACCGCCGCACGGCGGGATCGCTTCCGGCCTTGACCGGCTGGTGATGCTGCTGGCCGACGAGAGCAACATCCGCGAGGTGATCGCCTTCCCCAAGAATCAGAATGCCCGCGATGTTATGGCCGATGCCCCCTCCCCGGCAGATGCCGGGCAGTACAAGGATCTGCACATCAAACTTGATCTACCGGAAGAGAAGAAGTAGGGCAGACCAAATTTAAAAATAAATTACGGGCCGGTGGACTCGACCGGCCCTTTTCCTTTCTTATCACCTGCCAGACACACCCGGATCTATCCCCGCTGGATATACTCCCGCCCGCCCAGGTCGAAGCCAACCGTCATCTTGAGCGCGTCGGTCGTGCAGGCGCTTATGCAGGTCTGGCACAGCGTGCACTCCGTCGAGAGCACCCGGGTCTTGTCTTTCGTATACGCCGGGATGTCAATGTTCATCGGGCAGATTTTCGCACACGCCCCACAGTCGGTGCACAGGTTTTTATCCGTGCGGATCTTCAGCAGCGCGAAGCGCGTCGTGAGTTTCAGGATCGCCGTGATCGGGCAAATGTACTTGCAGAACGCCCGGTTGTCCTTCAGGGCATACGCCAGCCCGATCCCCAGCCCGTAGTAGAACAGATTCCCGATCACAAACCAGGTGATCCCGCTCATCCCTTTCAGCCCGCCCTCGAAACCGAACACGAACACCAGTAATGCCGTCACGCCGATGCTCAACCCGGCGTGCAGGTAGCGGATCCATTCATATTTCTTCGGCAGGCGGGCGGAAGGCCGGGTGAAGGGCAGCAAATCAAGCACCATCACCGTCCAGCAGGCCCAGCCGCACCACAACCGCCCGAACAGCAGCGGCCCGAACACTTTGGCCACCAGGTAGTGCATCACCGCGGCCTGGGCGAACCCGGTGAACAGCCCGAACCACAGCCCTTCAAACTGGATGTTCTCCTGCCCCAGGATCGCCACAAACACGAACAACATCAACCCGGCCATCGTCAGGGCCACCTTGCGCCCGATCGGTTTCCGCTTTTTTGGCAGCACCGCATACAGCCCCAGCCCGCCGCCGACCGCTGTGCCGATATACCCGAACAGGATCAGCGGCTGGATGTAGCCAGAAGCCTGCCACATCACCACCGCCAGCGCCCAGAATACCACCACGATCCCGGCAGGGAAGGCCAGTTTTTTGATGGTCAGGTTAGGTTTGATCGCGTCCATTTGTCACCTCGTCATAAATCAATAAATCGTCATTAGTTGACATATTGTCATTTTAGACATATAATACGGATGAATAGCCGGTTCGTCAAGAATTTCACAAGAGGAATAAACCGGGTCTGTCAGTACTGGACACGTGTACACTGATGGACACCAGCAGGGAGACCATCTTATGACCCCGGAAGACCTGACCCGCTTCGAGCGCCGCAAAAACCGCACCCACCACGCCCTGAAGCAGGCCGCTCTCGACCTGGTGCTGGAGAAGGGCTACGATGACGTCACCATTCAGGATATCGTCGACCGGGCCGATTACGGCCGCGGCACCTTCTACCTGCATTTTGATGATAAGGAATCGGTCGTCTGGGAGATCATCCTGGATGGCCTGGCCGAAGCCAACCAACAGGGCGCGGCGCTCTTCGCCACCGGCGCTTACCCGCCCGGCTATGCGGGCTATCTCGTCACCTTTTTGCATGCTCAACAAAATAGGGATCTCTACCGCCTGATGATGGGCAGCCAGGGATCATCCCTCCTCAGTCACCGTGTCGCCGAGGTACTGGCTGGACAGATCGAGCAAGCCATTCAGGGAGGGATGTACGCGCCAGATCCGGCCGTCCCACCCCAGGTGTTGGCCCAGACCATCGTCGGCGCGCTGGTGCGGCTGGTGTTCTGGTGGCTGGAGACCCCCAACGAGTTCACGCCCGGGCAGATGGCCGACATCCTCTGGCGCGTCATGCACAATGCAGAACTGCCAGTCTGAGAGCGCCCAAACATAGAAAAAACATTAATGTCAGCTCTGAAAGGCGGGTGCCGACTTTTCAGCCTTCCTGAATCATGGTATAAGATAAGTACAAAAAAATACCCTGCTGTGCGCGTGATTGTTGCCACCAGGTCCTGAGCCAACACCCTAAAACAGGGACTCAGATTCGCGATTGCAATGCGATAGGCAGCCTCACGGTATGCCAAGGCAGAGCGTCGGAGCGAGCCCTTACCTGCGTATGCAGGTTCAAGACCAGGCAGCACACGGCATAGCGGGGTATTTTCCTTTAAGCGTGAATGGTCACCGGATGATGGGGAAAGAGCATTGCGGATTTTCAGGTCAGTGTACTGATCCCGGTTTCCTCCGTCAGACGTCGGGAAGGAGGCGTCCCAAGTTGCCCAGGTGACCTGGTAACAAGGTGCCTGGTTTATCCTCCATCTGGAACCAATCCCGCCTTTTCATCGTTTTACCGAAATAGTGGCTTGAAAGCCCCCGGCTTTGAGCCGTGGGGATGAAAAGCCACGCGGGATTTGCTTGTCTTGTATGCTGCGGTGTTGTATAATCT
>JAGVCA010000001.1 GCA_020059485.1 Anaerolineales bacterium | reverse complement strand
GTCTCTTATGGCGCTTTCGAGCAGGCCCGCGAGCAGGTCCACAGCGAAGAAGATCAGGACGGCCTGCCGGTGGCGGTCGCCCGCGGCGACCTGATCGAGCTGACCGTGCACCGCACCGCGGGCGGCCCGGGCGTGGTGGTGTCGGTGCGCACCGACCGGATCCTGGCGGAGATCGCCGCCCCGCGCCTGGCGCTCAACCCGTTCGGGCTGGATGGCTGGGGCTACCTGGAATGCATCTTCTCGGCGGCGGCCTTCTTCTGGGCCGTGACGGACGGGCAGCGGGCCTTTGTGCTGACCTCGATCCAGCAGTTCTACCCCGAACTGATCCGGCAGGTCCACCAGCGCTGCCTGCTTTTCGCCGGGCGGGGGGCAAGGCGCGACTGGCCGCGGGCCCTGGACGAGATCCGGGCCCGGCTGGCGGCGTAGCGGGGGGAAGCGGCAGACCGGCCGATCGGAGCGATCGGCCGGTCTGCGCAGGGTGTGAAAAAAGCCAGATGGCGAACAGGATCACTCAACAATGAAAGTGCTCTGACCAACGCACAGGCCTGGCTGGCGGCAGGTATTGGGAAAACAGGGTGCTCCATTTATGTTTTGAATGACTGCCTGTAACTGCAGGCAGCCGGCAGGCCAATCGCTTTCTTGCGGCACAAGCCGAGACAGACCACAGAAAACTGCCGGTATGACCGACCTGGCAGTCATACCGGCACTTCACCGGCGCAAGGCCGGATAAACCGGGGGGTGTGGGGGGGGATCCGGCTGATTGGGTCTCAATACAGGTCGTAGAACTCGTCGCTGTCCAGCAGCGGGATGATCTCCCGGGCCAGTTCGGGCAGCGCCCCCTGGTAGCCGGTGTCGACCCACTCCTGCTCGTCCCCGAAGGTGCGCAGGCTCTCAGCCGAGAACGTCCGCAGCTCCCGGTCGTGCAGCGTGAAGCGCAGGAGCGGGCTGAAACTGGCCATGTCTTCCAGCACGCCCTCGGCCCGCTGGCGGAAGACCTCTTTCGAAAATGGCGTGAGTTCCTCCAGCACGGACAGCAGGCCGTCGAGGTCCGGCCCGTCTCGGTCATAGACCACGATCCGTTTGCCTTTGACCTCGGCGCGGTAGTCCCCGGCGTTGGGATGCCGGGCCAGCTCTTTTTCCACCACAGCCAGCTCTTCGGCCGTGATCAGCGCCGGGCGGGACCGGACCAGCGAGACCCGGCCATTGACACTCTCGGAGATCTCGAACCCTTCCGGGATCGCATCGGGGGAATCGGGTTGGGGCTCCCGGGCGAAGTGATAGCGCGGGCTGCCGCCCTTGCCGGGCGTCTGGCACAGGAAGTAGGTCCCGCCTTTGCGGTTGGTGTATGAAACCGGCATCAGTCCTCCACCCGGATCCACGGGTACGCCTGCCGCAGCACCGGCGTGTGGTTATTACAGGGATTTTCAACTCTCCATCGATTACAAACAAAGTTCATATCATCGGCAGAGAAAAAACTCGTTTATCGCGGCAGACATCGAAAGATACATCCACGCTTGAACCCAGCGCAAGTATGGGATCCGGTTGGTAAATACTCCAGCCTGCTGGTAATAGAAATATCCACGTATGTCATGCATGTGGTCAATTGCCCACTCTAATGATCGTAATGCCAGATCTTCGGCCTCTGGATCCTGATCCTTGAACTCTAGTAGAGTCAACACCGCCTGCGCGACCGAGTGGAGATCAACAGGACCCTTCCCGGAGGAATATGTACGAACACGCCCATCTGGCAAGAGAAACATTTTCTTCCAGAAATGGTAGCCCCGCTCCAGGCTCTCTACCAGGGCTGGATCTTCATAAAATACCAACCACTTTTTCATCCCAACCAGAATATATCCCGTATGAAAACTGTCAATAAATCCTTCTCGGGCAGATTCACCATAGCGCCAAGCCCCATTCTCATGCTGTCTGCGGACCGTATAGTTCAGAGCACGAGACGCATGCTCCATATACTCTGGCCTATTCATAATCTGATAAGTCTGTCCCAGTATCTGTGCACATAAAACGTTGATGTTGTGTAAATAGCGTTGATCATAACCTGTATATGAAAAGCAAATCTCGTCAGGACCACTTTCCAGCTTGTTTAATCCACGAATAAAGAACTCACAGGCATCGAAAACATCCTGTAATGGATCAAAATCCAGAACTTCTGAGACCTCAGGATTGGTTTCACACAGGTTGACCAAATCTAACATGGCTTGGGCGACAAATGCGGTCGCGACCGCATTCGGGGTTCCCCCCGGGATTGTGAAGGCCCGATTGGCCCATGGGAAATAATACCCCCATCCTTTTCCCGTGACACCCTCGCTGTGATTCTCATGCAACCATGCACTTAGCTCCTGAATCAGCTCCAAATGCCGTGGGCTGTGTGTACAGCGATACCGCCGCACCACTGCGTTCAGGAACAGCGCCATCCCTTTGGCATTTACACCTTTCTCTACGCCTAAAATGCTTCGGAGATTGACCGGGCTCCTTTTTATTATCTGGGTGAGGACAATATCAACCAATCTGCTCCTGCCCACCCATTTTCCATAGATACGGCTATTCAGCGCGTCAAAAGGATCCCAGCCAAGCCATTGCTGATCCAACACCCAGTTTTCCAGGCATACCAATGCCTTTCCAAGGTGCTCTTGAGATAGTGAGGAGTGTCTCACCAGCTGCTCTCACAGGTCAGTCCGTTGCCCGGACTGCCTCCATTTGCTCAGAAATCAGTTCACCAATTTTCTGGGCTCGCTGCCCAGGATACAACCCTCCGTGATAACCCGGAGCTTCCACGCTCTTGATCTCACCCTCCACTAACGCCTGCCAACCCAGAGAGTCATCCTTCAAAGCGCCATATGGTTGATGTGCGGCCCGGATTAGGTGCACATCCACCACCACTGGTGCCGGGTCGTATTTTTCACCCACTCGAAAATCATAGGAGCGCCTTCCCGCCGGTGCCGGTGCTGCTGTCCCGCCGCCTAGCGCGCGCCAGAAGTTACCAGCCCGTCTGGTCTGCTTCTCGAGCAGATTCTTTAGATACTGGCGCCTGGCAAACGGGCTTGACACCGAGAGAACATCGAAATGTTTGCTCGTGAGATAGAAGAAATGCAGAAGAGGGGCAACCACCCTGGCCAAACCCCGACGCTGGGGATAGTTCAGGCCATATGCTTCGGTCATGACCAGATAACGGACTTTCTCACCCTGAGCGATCAAACGACGGGCAACCTCAAAAGCGATGGTCCCTCCCGAGCAATTCCCCCCCAGATAATATGGACCATCAGGCTGAACCCGCTGCACCTCCTGCGTGAAGATGTTTGCCAGATAACCGACCTGGTCGGCCTGCACTTCAACCTCCAATCCGTATGGTGTCAACCCGAACAGCGGTTGATCTTTTCCCAGTCCCTTGCTCAAACCTGGGAAAATAAAACTATCCGCAACACTGGCTGACATAAAGAACAATGGCGGCTTAGAGCCGTCCTGATGAAAAGTAGTCACCAGGTCAGGGCGGACTTGCACACCATCGAGCGATATTCCGATCGACTCCAAGTACCGGGCCTGATCTGCAATTGTGGGCGTTTCAGAGAAATCCGTCAGAGAAAGTTTGACCCCCAACTGTTTTCCAACCTCCAGCACCAGCAAGGCCGCCAGCATCGAGTCCCCGCCCATTTCCAGGAAGCGGTCATTGACTCCGATCTTGTCCAAGCCAAGCTGATCCTTCCAGATTTCAGCCAAGGCTTCCTCAAGCGGCGTTTGCGGCGCCACAAATTCTCTCGCAACACTGCCCACCGGTTCCGGCTTGATGCCCAGCTTTTCCGCCAGGCCGATCCGCTGCAGCTTCCCTGTTGGCCCTTTTGGAATCTCATCCAGGATCACAACCTTGCGCGGCACTTTAAAATCGATCAGTTTTTCAGCTGTGAATCGTCGGATCTCGCTTTCGGTTAGCGAGAGATCTTTCAGCACAACGGCCGCAGCAACCTCTTCGCCCAGTTGTGGATCAGGCATGGCAAAGGTCAACGCCTGAGCAATCCCCGGATGGGACAGCAGGATCTCATCTACTTCTCGAGGAGAGATCTTTTCTCCCCCCCGGTTAATGATCTCCTTAAGCCGCCCTGAGATATACAGATAGCCATCCGCATCCTTATACCCCTGATCACCCGTGCGGAACCAGCCGTCCGAAAAGGCTGCCAGGTTCGCATCCGGGTTATTGGCATACCCGAAAAACACGTTCTCCCCCCTGATTACAATTTCACCAACCTCGCCCTGTCCGAGCAGGCGGGGTGATGCAATATCCATAATCTCAACTTCAGGACCCGCTGGCAAACCCACAGATCCGGGCTTTTGTGCACCGTTTTGAATCGGATTGCAGGACATCTGATGAGCGGCCTCAGTCATACCATAGGCTTCAACCACAGGAACGCCAAATGTTTCAATGAGCCGCTGCATGACTGGAGGTGCCAACGACGCCGAAGAGGAACGAATGAAACGCAGGGCCGACTGTTCAAGCACCTCCGGGTGTTGTGTTGCGCGCGAAAGAATCGATTGATGCATGGTCGGCACAGCGGTATACCAGCTTGGGGCGAATGCCTCCAGCCAGCCATAGAATTCAGTGGCATAATAGCCAGGCGTGCAGACCACACCTGCTCCTGAACTTAATGACGAAAGGACAGCCGCCATCAAACCGTGAATGTGGAACAACGGCATGATGTTCAGGCAGCGATCGGTGGGGGTCAGTTGCAAGGTTTCGCGTATGTTTCGGGCGGTGGCAATTACATTCCGCTGGCGCAGCGGCACGATCTTGGGTCGCGAGGTCGTTCCTGAAGTGTGCAGCACCAGGGCAATCTCATCCAGTTGGGCAAATCCATCCGGTGCTTCAAGCGGTTGAGAAGAGCCTTCCAGTTGGAATACACCAGCCGGTTGATCCTCAAGGGGTATCAGGTCGATAATCGGGATCCCAATGCCCTGGGCAACCTCCCGAGCCGGAGAATCCAACTGGCGGTCGATCACCAGAGCTTTCGCTTGGAGATCTGATAGGAAAAATTCAAACTCAGCGGCCTGGTAATTGGGATTCAAAGGTGCACTTGTCGCTCCGCTGGCGATTGAAACAAAGGCCGCTGCCATTTCAGGCCCATTGGGCAGAACGATCGCTACCGGATCATTACGACCGATGCCAAGTCGATTCAGGCTGACTACCGTTGATTCAATCACTTTAACCAGCCCGTCGTAACTCAAAAATGACCGGCCCGGAGCGCCAATTGCCTCGCTTTCGGGATTCCTGTCAGCCTGCGCCTTGATAAGATCATAGATATTCTGCATTGAGGATCTCCGTAATTCTTTTATTTTCAGACAATTTTTGCGATTATACCGATAACCACCCTGAGAGGTCGCGTCCGGTTAGCCTTTCCAAGGCATGAATATCTTCCCGTAACGCAGTGATCATTCTGTGGCGAGCTTCATGGCTGAGTTCGGGCTTTGCCAACAACCGCTTTTTAGCCGCAATTCTGATCTGCCTGCGCATTGGGCGCGGAACGGCTTGTCGGACCATATCCTTCAACCAGTTAGGCTTCAACAGCAGTCGGGACAACCAGCCTGATCGGGGAATACCTGATCGATTCAGAGCCAGGGAGGTATCCACGTTAATCGGGGAAATCTCCAAAAAATCGAAGATCTCGGCTACCACTGCCTGTGGATCTACCTTCAAGTCCTCGAAGAACAACACTTTGAGCTGCGCACGTGGAAATAACTCGAGATACATGTTCAGATACTGGAAATACTTGCCCCTCTGTACGAATGCACGCACTGGCGGTAGTGAATTGCCCTTCCATGGCTGGAGCAGATCAACGTCGAGTACTTCCTCAAAGGTTCTGTCCTGCATCCTTCCAGCCTGTTTCCACATCAAAAATTCCGAAAATGCCCGGTCAACTGGGTTCCGCAGGACAGTGATCAAGCGGGCTGTTGGGATATCCGTGTAGAGATTCCTGGCTGCGCGCTGGGAGTAAAAATATAGTGTAGAGGCTTCTCCCACCGCCTTGCTGCTCTCAGCGCCTGAAAACAGGTCCTGGTAAACACCCAGGCTGTCGCATGCATACAGATCAGGTCTGAGGACCTCCGGATATTCACCATCCTTGACCAAGAAATAACCAGGTTCTTTTACAGGAGAAAGAAAAATATCGGGATGCTGCCCTAAATATTGAAACAGAGAAGTGGTGGCGGTTTTTGGTGGCCCGATCAGGAAAAAGTTCGGGAATGCCATAGGATATTCCAAATTTATGCAATCGATTTCTAAAACCCGATTATACTACAGCCATCATGCGTCCTGCTGCCAACCTTGCACCACTTCGTGTACTGTTTCTCAGCAGACCATTTGTTCACATCGGGGGCGTGCGAACTTCCCTGGAAAACCTGATCCGGCATTCCGACTCCAGGCAAATTGTGTTCATCCATGTCGGGATCGGCAAACGGCATCCTCAAAGTCCTCGCTTCGCTCGGATCTATGACTATCTGATCAGTGCGTGGAATGTCTACCGCGCGCTTCGCAAAGAGCACCCCGACCTGATCGTACTCAATCCATCCCTCAACCCGCGCTCCATCCCCCTCCATTTTGCCCTTCTGATCGGGATTCGGATAGTCTCCAAGTTCCCGACCCTGCTCTACTTCCGAGGATGGGCGGAAAGGATTGGAACACACATCCAGCATAGATCGATGCTTGGTCGACTGCTGGCCGGGATCATCAACCAGAGCAGCCATATATTCGTGCTGGCGGGCCGCTTCAAAGAACAGCTAACGGCTGGTGGAATCGACCCGCAGAAAATCACCGTGCTTCCCGAAATGGTTGATACCACAGTATTTAAACCAGGAACCCAACCTGAACACGACCGAGAAGTCAATCTCAGACTGTTCTTCATCTCGCGGCTGGTAAGAGCCAAAGGCGCAAACCTGCTGGTCGATACCGCTCACCACCTTCGGCTGAAGGCCCCAGACCTGGTTTTTAAGCTGGTCATCGCCGGGGATGGGCCAGAACGCATACACCTGGAAACGCGGATCGATCAACTCGGACTGGCTGAAAATGTCTCGCTGCCCGGCCCTATTTTTGGCGAGGAGAAACTTAGATATTTCCAGCAAACAGATGTTTTCTTGTTCCCTTCCAGACACGAC
Source organism: Anaerolineales bacterium (assembly GCA_020059485.1). GTDB lineage: Bacteria > Chloroflexota > Anaerolineae > Anaerolineales > UBA11579 > UBA11579. The sequence continues at coordinate 18,858 of JAGVCA010000001.1, read as the reverse complement.
GAAGGCTTTCCCATCTCCGTGTTGGAGGCAATGGCCTGCGGGCTTCCGCTGATTTATACCCCCAAAGGAGCGCTGGGGGAGATCCTTAGCCCGGAAAATGGGATTCGCATTGAGACCGACGAACTTGATTACCAGCGCTTAACCGAAGCTGTCCTCACTCTGGCACACGACAGGAAAAGAAGAGAAGCGGCTGGACGCTACAATCTGGCGCTGGCGCGGGAGATGTATGATCTAAAGATCGTAATTCCCCAAATCGTTGCTTTGTTCGAAAAAGTCGCTGACCGGGGGACGGATGCCTGATCCACGCGTGCTGATCGCAGTCACGGTTGACTACGAGCTGTTTGGCAATGGTCGCGGAGACCTCGTCGAACACATTCTCGAACCCACAGACCGGCTGCTGGCATTCGCGGCCAGATGGAATCTTCCCCTGACCTTCTTTATCGAAACGGCCGAGCTGCTTGCTTTCGACCGCGCTGTCCGCTCCAATACTGTCGGCCCCGGCGTTGGAAAAGCCTATCGCGACATCCAGGCACAGATCGCCAGGATGGTTCGGGAAGGACATGATGTCCAGCTCCACTTTCATCCCCAATGGGTCGATGCTCGCTGGACCCCGGAAGGCTGGTTGCTGGGAAGCCAATCCGGCGACCTGCTCCAGTTCGGGTCGGAGCGACTTGCTCGCGAACTGCAAGCCGGAAAAGCGTTTCTGGAAAATATTTGCCAGTCGGAAGATTCCGACTACGTTTGTCGGATCTTTCGGGCTGGCGGCTATCATTTCACCCGGGACGCCCGAATTGGGCAACTGCTGGCAGCCCTTGGCATCACAGCCGATTCCTCGATCGTAAAGGGGTATCATCGCGATACGGTCTATGCGCAGGTTGACCATCGCGACCTGACAGAAATTCAACCGCCATACTGGCTGACCATCGATGGCGGCCAGGGGAGGGCTGCGGATGGCATACTCGAACTGCCCGTTCACGCCCGCGTGCAGCGAAACCTTTCAAAACTCAATCCAACCCGGATCATGTCAAAGTTTCGGCGCGGCTCAACCCGGCCGCAAGATGCTGTCTACCAGGCTGGTGCGGAACAAAGCCTTTCAGGCCTGGTTTCCTGGTTGCTGCAGCACCAAGCCAACATCTGGGATTTCTGCTTGCTGGGAGCAGGTGAATTGATCGCCCATTATCAGAAGGCTCAGACACAATACGCTGAGTTTGACCTGATCCCATTGGTGATGATCGGGCACACCAAAGAACTTTTCGACCTCCATCCGCTGAAAAAATTCTACACATTTATTGAAAAGCAATCGGAAACAAGTTGGGCGACAATGCGGGCTCTCGAAACCGCGGTCCGCCAACACGCCAGAATATGAAAACTTCAGAAGGCACATCCGTATTTCCCAGAGAGCGCTTGCTTGGTTTTGCGGTCAACGACACCCGCCTCGATCAGGTTGTGTCCTGGGCTGGCGCACAACGCGGCCGGTCCAAAACAGCCGTCATCGCCGTGATCAATGCCAACAAGCTCTGGCTGGCTCGGCGTGACCCCAAACTCGCCGAATTTCTTCATACTGCTGACCTGGTTCTGCCAGAATGGGCGGCCGCCTGGGGAGTATGGATAACATGCGGCCGAAAGATCTCACCAATCTACGGGATCGAATTCGCAAAAACCTTTATCGCCACAGCAGCAACTGCTGGACTGCGGCCTTTTTTCCTTGGAGGGACCCCGGAAACAGCCGATCGCCTGCAAGCAGCGCTGGCAGAACGATATCCACAACTTAACCCCGCCGGCTTCCACCACGGCTTTTTTTCTCAAGCCGAGGAATCGAAACTCATCGAAAAGATCAACGCTAGCAATGCAGACATCCTGTTTACAGGGATGGGATCTCCCCTGCAGGAATTGTGGCTGGCAGCCAACCGGGCCAGGCTTACTGTCCCAGTTGCGATCGGCGTTGGGGGATCATTTGATGTGATCGCGGGGTTGAAGGAGGACACTCCGCCGTGGATCCGGGGGACTGGGATGGAATGGCTGTATCGTCTGATTTTGGATCCCCGCAGATATTTCCGCCGCTATCTGGTCATCAATCCCTGGTTTCTCTGGGAGATTCTGCGTGCTCGGCTGCGGGATGGATGACCCGGGGTAATTGCACCTCGGCCCGACCCAGGGCGATCTTGTGATCACTTTTTCAATCCCATCCTCACCCAGAAGAATGAGCGCCTCAACAATAATTGCTGGACCGGAAAGGTAAGCCCGGCAGCCAACAACGATAACCTCCCCCTCAAATGGAATACCTTTTACCAGCGCCTGTTCCTCAAGCGGCAACACCCCCAGCAATGGCATTTGCGAGGCGAAACTGAAATACAGTTGGGGGAAATCCCCTTTCTCAATTTCTCCCCCGTGTGGGTTGCGCGGCAGGCTCGCAACATATTCCGGGTACAGAAGCCGGCCGGATAATGCCAAGCCTCTTTTCCAGGTGAGCAGGCGCTGAAGGTGTTCTTCTGTTGGAAAGACGGCTGAGAACGCATCGTCCTCGCTCACAAGCGAATATAGCTCACCAGCCTGGTATTCACGATATCCGCGGTCAGCGACTGCGATCGTAGCCGGAATTGCCATCCCGGCTGCCGCACACAGTACCAGCCCCGTAACCAGCAGAAATCCTCCCTTGCTGCTGGTCACACGACCAGTCCCTTGGGTTGATACCTGTCTTGTGAACATGAAAAAGTTCCGTCCGAGCCACATCAGCAATACCCAGGCGCCCAAGGCAAAATACAAATAGCCCACCCATCCCACTGGAACCAGATAGCGCCCTCCGGATTTTGCCGCAACCCCATTGGAGAAATTATAGGTCAGATGCAGAAATAAAGGCAGCAGCCCTGCCCAGCTAACAGCTTTCCACCCGGCGCGAATCCCGACAGCCAGGACAAGCAGGTTGACAGACAGGATCGCCCATGATCCTGGAGTGAGTCGGCCGTCCCATAGCAGAGCCGAAGACCACATAGGCTGTTCTGCATAGAATCCTGTATCTTCAAAAGACAGAGTGAGGGGCAGGATAAACAGACTCAAGGCCTCATTGTGCAAAAAATGCCGGCCCCGGATCAAAAGCTCCGCCCATGCCTCCTTGGTTACGCGCTCGGGAGGCATCCGCTGAACATTGACAACTGATTTGATAACCGGATAGGCGGTAATCTCCGGTCCCTCGGGGAGGGCAGATCGATTTTCCAAAGAGCGGGTGGTTTTTAAAATTGAGTATGGCGTACCCAACTGCTGGTAGGTATACATGTTCCATGGCAGCACCACCAACAAAGCCCCCAGCAGCAGCAGCCCAACATGCAGCGGCCACCGAGGCAGCAAGCGCCGCTGTCGATAGACGAACCAGGAATACACGCCAATCGCCGGGATCAGGATATAAGCATTCAGCCGGGTCAGGGCAGCAATCCCCGCAATCCCACCGACAACCACGGGCAAATACAGGGAGACATGACGGCTTGAAAACCAGCGGAATGCGGTCACCGCGAGTAGAACCAGCAACAGCGCCAGCGGCATTTCCGTCATCAGCAGCTTGGAGTGCGATAGATCAAGAGACTGCCCCAAGTGATATGCGTTAATCTCGTGGAAAAGCGCCAGGATTCCCAACATGATCCCAAATTCCCTGCTGTGCATTTGTGTGCCCAGCAGGAACAGCAAGGCGGGAATCACAGCCATCAAGGCTGCCTGGATTGAAGCTGTCTTCCAATAATCCGCGCCAGTGAATCGCTGGATCACGGAAAGTATGTAGATATAAAAAGGCTTGTCCTCAACAAGATCAAATTCCTCGCCAGCCTGCAGCGTTTGAGCGTTAAGAACATAACGACGGGCATCAGAATAAGGATAAGTCTGCTGGGTGAGATCAGACGTGGTGAAGAAATAATTGGCCGCAGGCGCAACCTGGTTCCAGGCAAAACCGGCAGCCAGCCAGAATGCAATGAACAAAACCAGAACAGGGATGCGGCTGGAAAGGCTGAACCCTCTGGATGAAACAGCCAGAAAGAAGATCATCGCAGCCAGCAACGCAACCTGGAACTGCCAAGCGAGGAGCGGCACACCTCCTTTGTACCAGCCCTCCAGAACTTCTCGCTGGCCAAATTTAGTGATTGCCATTAATAGCACGATCCCCGTGGTGAAAATGAATGCCCAAATCACAAGAGTTCTTTTGGCAGACACCTCTTGCCGCAGCTTGATCCAGAATCCGCGTTTGACAAAGTGGGCAAGCAGCCACAACAACCAGATGGTCAGCAAAGCATATCCCGCCACCATGGCTGGATAGGCACGCTGATAGATATAGATCCAGGTGCTGAAACGGTAAGACGGCAGTGAGATGAGAATATGCAAGCCGAGCCAGGCAATCGATGAGATCGCCGTCGCTGGCTTTAGCCTCGCTTCGATCCGTTGGTAAAACAGCTCCTCAACTCTGGCTCGTCTGATCAAGAAAAAAATCCATACCAAGGTCAGCGTGAGTGCCACAAGCCCGGCCAGAAGCAACGCCCGTGCGAGAGACAGTGATCCAAATACTGCGTTCTTTGGATCACCAGGAATGAGCCCGACCCAGATGACCGAACCCAAACCGAGAACCGCCCCAGCAAGGAAGATATATTTCAAACCTTTTTTGAGAATTGCTCTACTCATCGAAAAACCGTCGGAAGGCACGCCGAGGCAAGGCAAGCACCACAAGCTGATAGGTCTTCAACAGGGCCTCTCGATCCCAAAAATATATTACTGCCAGGTAAGTGACTCCACCAGCCACCGAGCCTGCCGCCAGTACCACCAGATCGGAACTCCCCACAACCAGCCGGATCACACTCCCCACAACCACGGCCATCACGCCCGTCCCGACAAGGATCGGCCGCAGCATGCTGGCATACTCAGAAAATTTGCGGTCAAGAATTCGCAAGATCAGTCCAATCGAGACGGGCAGCAGCAGCAGCCCTGCAAGTGATTTCCCCGCCGCCACCCCCACAATAGAGAACCGAGCGCCTACAACTATACCGATCAGCGCCAATAACGCGCCAGAAAAGGACAACCAGAACGCCCAACCTGCTCGCCCAACCGAAACCAGCAGTGATTGGTTATACACGATCAATGTGCTCGCCATCCCATAGACCGCAAGCCACTGCATGATCGGCACGCTGGCGTCCCAGTCGGGCCCGAATACGATATTGATGAGCGGCTCTGCTTGTAGTATCACCATTACAAACCCGCTGTAGAACACCAGGGAGGTAATTTTTGTGGCTTCAAAATACCCTTTTGCCAATCGCTCTCGCTCTGACTGCACTTCAGAAAAGACAGGCAGCGAGACAGTCTTGAACACGCCCAGAATGACCTGTTGAATAGTATCGACCAACTTAAACCCGATTGAATAATACCCCAGGGCGACCGGGTCAAAAAAGTATCCGATCAGGAAGTTATCCGCATATCGCCGCACCTTTCCAATCAGTTCTGCGCCCAGCAATTTCACCCCGAATGAAAATAATTCCCGCAGATGCTGAATGGAAAAGGATAAACCCGGCCGCCATTTCGCCGCGGTCCACAGCACGATCACATTCAAGACTGCGCTGAACATCGACCTGGCCACCAATGACCACACTCCGAAACCTCGGACAGCCAGAACGATTCCGATGATCCCGCTGCTCGTTGTGGTAATGAAGGAGCGATAGGCCAGCACCTCAAATCGCATCTCGCGATTGAGCAGGGCCGCCTGTGTCGAAACAAGACCATAGCTGATGATCTCGAATGACATCACCTGCATCACAGGCTTAAGCTGCGGCGTATCATAAAATTCAGCAAGAGGCCCGGCTAGAAAAAAACTGATGGCCGTCGCGATGGTCGCCAATGTCATATTGACCCAGAAGGCCGTGTCGAGATGTTCTTTGGTCAGATCCTTAAACTGAATGATTGCGGCGCTAAAACCCTGATCTAGCAGCGGCTTTGAGAATTCCAGCAGGGCAACAACTAATGCGATCAGCCCAAACTCGACTGCACCAACCAACCGCGAGAGAATACCCAACATGACCAGGTTGATCAACTGCCGCCCCCACTGTTGGGCAAACACCCAGAACACGCTCCGGACAGCTCTCTTTCGCAGGCTCACTTCAGCGCTCCAACTGCCTCAATTAGCATCAAATCCTTACCCGCTTTAATTGCCAGATATAACGAATTCCAGTGAATAGTCCCTTGTGCCGAATATGAAAACCGAGGGATTGAGCCGCATCATATTGTTTATAAAAAAACTTTTGGAACGGAGATAATGGCCGGTGTGAAACCGAACCTTGTTTGACATACCCAAGGCTGACCGCCGTAGGATAAACGATCTGATTGATCCTCCGAACCATTCGAAGCGGCATTTGATCAATGAACTTACCAGTATTATCCGTCAGGATCTCTGACACACCTCTTGCTGAACCGAGATCCTCTGACGGGTTCGTGAGGCTGGAGTACTCTGATTTGTACGGCATATCAAGAAATTTGAAAATGTCGGTCAGGATTTTGTCTGGGTCCGCAAGCAGATCTTCAAACCGTACCTCATGATAGTCGGATGCAAACTGACGGCCGGCTCGTTGGGTGATTGGGATCTGCTCCTTCCAATCCTGGGCTGCCCGCAGCATGCTTCTTCCCCATGTATTGCGGGTTGACAAAGCCACATCGCGAGGGTCCCGGATTATATGAATAATTCGCCCTTCTGGGAAAATTTGCTTCAGGAGTGGCAAGAACCCCCGATAGTAAGGAGATTTGTCGCCAAAGATTTTCGCCTCCGGATTGAGGGCAAAGGAATAATATTGAAGCACTTTCCCAATCAAATCAAACAGTCTGGTGCCGGGGAGATTTATTCGATCAAATTCTTGCCGGCTTAGTACCACCCCATCTTGGGACATGTTCCAATAATATGCTGTATTGGCAAGGAAAGTATAAATGCGATCGAGTTGAGCTGTAGTGAGAGCGCTATCTTCATTCCCATAAGCTTTCACCAGGGCCGGGATAAAAATGCTCTCTGCAGGTGGAATAGAGATCTCGGGACTGTTGTTGATCAAGGCACGTAATAATTTTGTCCCGCTACGCGGCATGCCCACGATCAGTATTGGCTGCTCCAAATTTTTCTCCATCAGACCCTCACCCTACTGACCGAACAGCCTGCCGATATGAAATCAAAGTTAACGCCAATACTGTTGTCATAATGAAAAGAAAACCATCGAAGATAAAGGTGTTTGTATAGATCATTGATATTCCAAAAGTTACGATAACGCCAAGACCCAAGTAACCGGTAACCTGCATTGATTCGCTTTTAGAATTAATCAATTTCAAACTCATCAAATACCAACCGATGATAAACCAGGCAAAAACCAACACGCCAGATATACCCATCTCAAGAAGCACCATCGAAAGGGGCAGCTTGTGCAACCTGAACGTAGGGAACTGGCGATACAGCACGCCATCCAACCGATCAAACTCACTGTTATGCGTTGCGCCTATCCCGGCCCCCAGCAAGTAACCGCCATTTGAAAGTTTCCCGGTGTTATAGAAAGCAAACTTGAGATTCGCAACCCGCCCTAACGGTCGTCCATTCGAAAGCAAATACAGCTTTTCAGGGTCCTTGTAATCATCCTCTCCGATCGGCTCCATCTCCAGGATTTCCTTTTCGCCCTCTGAATTCTTCGTAATGATTCGCGAAAATTGGTCCTGGTGCTCCAGAATGGACAGCGGGTCGGCTAGAAACTCGCTCACGGTGGCTGCTTTTCCGTCAGGGAAGAGCGGCAGGGAGATAAAGATAACCGCCAAAACAGCAAAGACCGAGACGGCCGAAATCCGCCAGCCAATTTTCTTATAAAGATGCATTAGCAGGATCAGCAAAGCCAGGGGGAAAATGAAAACGATCGCTTTGACTTCGCCCAGGATTGTCGTGGGGATGATCACCAACCCGAGCAGCCCGAGCCATGGGCGGCGCAGGACGATCACTACATGACCAAACCACAGGTAGTAGACCAGGATCAGGAAAAGCGCTAATCGAGCCGTTCCCAACATTGTGCCGCTGGCCAGATCAAAATGCAGATTCAGAACGAAACGTTGGATCAGGACCAACGGAATTTGCAGCGCGGCCAAAACCATCAAAGCATTTTTAAACAGTCGGTCTATCTCTGCTCTGAATGGTGCCAGTAAAACAAAAGCCATCCAGATGAAGTATTTATAATACACCCTGAAACCAGCCAGGTAATTGAGGGGGGCCTGTTGATTGACAACAGAAGAAAACAGGGAAATACCCAGCAACACCACCAAAGGAATTAAATGCGGCGCATACTGAATCCTTCGCCCCTGGCGCCAGAGAATAACGATCACCGGAATCAAAGCGATCAGAACAAAGTCCGAAAGCCATGAGATGGAGCGCGGCAGTACATCGACACGATGTGAACTCCCCCACTCAAGCACCAGGGTGATAAAAAACATAAGCCAGAAGACCACATCATAGCGGTACTGCCAGAGTCTATTCGTCATATCAGTTCTCATTTCGCGCGCCACGCCGAGAGATCAGATGCAAGAAATTGTTCCAGGCGGCGGATACTCTCACCATACACTTTCTCCTGCAGCCACCTGCGAGTATCCTCTGCGATGTCTGGTTTCGGCGAATAATTCAATCGCTCAAAGAATGCTGCCGACCGGTACCATCCCAGTTTGAAAGCTGCACGATGCAGATACCAGTAAGCCCAGCTTTTCCCCTCATGTTTTTTCGAATAGGCAGAGTTTATTCTATCCTCCAACAGGGAGAAATCGATCTCAGGATCAATTTGAAGGAAATCGCAGATGCCCACCAGCACTTGTTTCGGTTCGGTCTGGATCTGATCGAACAAAACGACATGGAATTGTTCTCTTTGAAAGTACCTGAGGTAATTCTCAAAATGTTCGATATACATTCCTTCCCGAACAATATCCGGGCGCCGGTCAAGCAGCTCCTCAAAGGAGTATTGTTTATTCTTCGGCCATTTTGAGCGGATGTGCCAGTACTGAGAGACCAGGCGCTCCACTGGATTGCGCAATGAGACGATAAACCTGGTCTCTGGGATCAAGGCGTGGATCCTGGCCGGCAGATCAGCAGTTGTGTAGGCATTGCTGAAATAGGTAGGGCTGGCATCCACAATAATCTTCTGCCCATTCCAATTGAAAAAATGGGACTGGTAGAATCCTGCTCCCTGGCTGTAGTTTTCTTCCCGATCGAAGAAATGCACTTCCTTTCTCTTGTGGAATAAGATGCCTGGGTGCTGCCGCAGGTTCGCAGCTAGCCAGGTGGTGCCGCATCGGACGCAGCCAGCAATGATTGCATTTGGGAGCATCCCTCACCGCCCCAAAACTTCATCAAAAAAAGATTCAATAATATCCACGTTTCGCTCCCATGTAAAATGCTCTAGCGCGATTTGCCGGTGTTCTGGTATATATCCAGGCAGCTCAGAACCAAGTTCATAGATTCTGTCCAGCATCTCGGCAATCGTTTTGGGATGATTATCTTCGAGTCGATATATGTGCGGTAAACCCTCCAGATATTCCTCAAACGCATCCAGCCCTCGAATGATCGCCGGCTTTCCCATCGCCAGAAGTTCAATCATTTTATACGGGCTGGCAATCTTCCACATCGAGAACTGATCATACGGTAGAATGCCGATATCGCTGTGTGCGATAAAGCCCGGGATTCGCGCTTGTGGGACATAATCCACAACCTCTACTCGACCATTCAGGTCAAATTTGTTGATCCGCTCAACAATCTGGGCCCTTAATTCCCCCTGACCGACCAGGGTCAACGAGATCTTGTGATTTCTGGTAAGTGCCAAAGCCTCAATCAGTGAAAGAAGTCCACGCGTCTCCCCAAAGTAACCAATGTAGATCAGCTTCAATCCGTTGTCAAATTGCAAGGGAGACGGCTCCTGCCTTGCTTTAACAGGGTCAAAGAGGGTTGGGTCCATCCCCGACGGGAGGACGGTATATGTCTTCGGTTTCACCAACGCTCTATCGTAGATTCCACGAGAAGTACTGCTGACGCCACTGGTCATCGCAGCGGCATAGGTCGGCCCAATAAAATTCAGAAACTTGGCAATTATATTGCGAAGCTTTGAACTGGACCGATCGGTAATGTCATCCCTGAAATCAACCACGATCTTTGGCCGTCGCAAGATCCCCACCCGTCCTAGCAAGTCCCACGGAAAAGCCAGGAAAAAGGTGTGTTTGTCCAGCACCACCACATCCAGCCGCTGCCCCATAATTTCCCGAAGTATGAACCACCAGGATTTGAACAGGAATACCAGCGAGCGAAAGATTGGCATTGCTGGGATCCCTAAAAAATAATAATGCACCTTACCTTGTAATTTTGGCGGTTCATGCGAGTAGGAGGTCAGTAAACCGACCCGATGGCCACGCGAGGACAGGCTTTCCAATCGCCTAAGATATGACCGCGCGGATGGTGAAACATCAATATTCGCTTTTTTAATGTATAGCAAATGAAGCGATCTTCTCATTTTCCGGTACCAGAAACTACCACTCTCAATGTCTTGGCGAGGATCCGAACATCGATCCAAAAAGACTGATTTCGGACATAAAAGCGATCAAGTTCTTTTCGCTCTTCAAGTGTCTTCTCATTCCTCCCCATTGTCTGCCACCACCCGGTAATCCCTGGTCTGGCCTGAAGGATTTCCATATCTGCTGGATCGGAAAGGTCCAGTTCGTCGAGGGTATATGGTCTCGGTCCGATCAAACTCATCTCACCTTTCAATAGGTTAACGATCTGAGGAAGCTCATCCAGGCTGTAACGCCTCAATATTTTTCCCATTGGGGTCAGCCTGGGATCATGCTCAAGTTTTCTATAGGTCTGGTATTGTTGAAGGAGTATTGAATTTGACAGGATTAATTCTATTAGTTCGCTTTCTGCTCTCTGCCGCATTGTGCGGAATTTTGCGATGCGGAAGGGGACACCTTGTCTTCCATAGCGTTGTTGTGAATAAAAAATCGGCCTGCCACTGTCCATCCAGACCAAGAAGCCTACGGCCGGAAACAAGTACCAGAAGAACAAGACAAAAATCAAACAGAAAAGGATATCAAAAGTACGTTTCATAAGGCAAAGCCAATTACCATATTAACATAGATAATTAGATTTTACTCTCGGAGAAACACCAAAATTCTGCAATAATGCTGGTTCAATACTGGTTCTGATAAATTTTTCTGCGCCGGATTTATCCGCTGTCTCCACCCATCAAAATCTCCAAAAGCGACAGAGTCCTCACCATGGTAGCGGGCTTCAACAATCCACCTAAGAACTCCTTCACCAACAAGTCGTGGGGAGATCTTAGGGTTGGTGTATGAGATCGGCATCAGTCCTCCACCCGGATCCACGGGTAGGCCTGCCGCAGCACCGGATGCAGCGCTTCGAGCAATGTGCGGCCGAAGGGCGTCACCTGGAAGGCCGTCATCGGCCGGAACCAGCCAAATGGCCCCCCAGGTTCGGCAAACTCAGCCGCCAGGATGCCGAAATCGGCCAGCGGCGCCAGGGCCATCCCCCCGACCATCCGGGCCAGCCAGCGAGCGGTCCACTCGCGGTCATTGCCGTCCATGACCAGCCCCTCCGCCGCCACCAGCCCGGCCTCGGCTTCCTTGGGGTCCTGCTGTTTCCCGACCGGAAGCCGCAGCAGGTCCCTGAGGGTGTAGTGCGCCAGCGAAGGCGTGATCTCATAATGATCGAAGTGGCTGGTGAAAAGGCACACCCGCCAGTCGGACGACGCCCACCAAGACTTGACCAGGTGCCAGGCCTGCACGGCGGGCTCAGCAGCCAGAAACTCCTCCCCGCGCGCCGTCAGCCGCCAGCGTCTACCCGGACCGCCCTCGACCAGCCCGGCCCGCACGGCCAGGGCATGCCGGATCATCAGCGGCAGGACCTCATTCTCCGAGCGCACCGGGTAGACCTTTTCGCCGATGCGGTCCTCCAGCAGCGGTGGCGAGACGAATTCAGCGCAGATCGCCCGCACGGCCTTGAGCGACAGGTTGCCGGTCGAGCTGGTGCCGGTGACCGAATTGTCGCGCAGGTAGGCCAGCAGGGCCAGCATGTCCCGGCGGATGGGCATTTCCCGGCAGCGCGCCTGCCCGTCCGCATCCAAGGTGCCCACCCAGGCCGGCTGCGGTTCGAACTGATCCCAGTCTTCCAGCGCCACGCCGTGGGCCTGGCGGTAGGCCTGCGGCAGGTCGTCCACCCACCACGGACTGAACTGCTCGGTGGTCCGCCCGCGGCCCATGCGCGCCAGGCGCTGGTTGACCGCTTCAAGGTCAAAGGCTTCCGGGTCAAAGGCTTCCGGGTCAAAGTACCCGCCAACCCACGCCAGGATTTCCTGGTGCTCCTTGGCCTGCGGGTCCGCCAGGGCCTGCACCAGCAGCGGGTAATGGTACGGCCCGCCAGAATTCTCCGGCGGGCAGGCCCGGCGGCCCTCAACGCAGTACGGCCAGCGGCCGCCCCGGCCGGCCGGCAGGACCTTCTCGAGCACCAGCGTGTGGCGCCAGCCGTCGCCGAAGTCATACAGATAGGCGATCTTCTGCTCGAGGCGCAGGCCGAGCTCGTTCAGCCGGAGATCCTGCTCGTCCTCCAGGTCATAGTCTGCAAAAAACTCATCATCCGGAATTCCGTAGCGGATGCCCCGGATGGTGAACTCGTGCAGATGCGCATCCCACCAGCCCATCACGATCTGCAGCACATCGTGCAGCATGACCAGCGGGGTATCGGCCAGCACCTGGAAGCGCCGCCAGATGGCCGGCTTGATCTCGTCCAGGCTGACCTTGAACTGGTAGACGGTGTCACTTTTTCGCGCCATGGGGCACGTTCCTTCCGGGGGGGTCCCCGAGATCACACAGGCTGAGCAGTTCGGCCAGTTCGAGCAGTTTCTCGCGGTCGGCCAGGCCGCCCATGATCCTCCTCCAGTCTGGCGCGCCGGGCAGCGAAGGGGGCACCTCGAAGCTGTATCCAGGGACGATCTCGGTTTCCCGGATCAGCCGCTGCAGGCCGGCCGGACCTAAACCCGCCAGCCGGTCGTGGCGCGGGCCGGATCCCAGGTCGCCGTCGCCGGGACGCAGCACCTGGCTGAGCGCGAAGCGCACCGGCTGCTTGAGGCCGGCGCCTTCCGGGCTAAACGCATACAGCAGCTGGGATACGAAGGCGCTTGCACTCGCGCCGTTCTCCGCCAGCGCTTTCCGGGAGGCCTGGTCGATCCGGCAGCTGTCCGCCAGTTTTTCCAGCGACCAGCCCTCCCCCACCCCGGCAGTCCAGCGAATGGTGGGGGCTCCGGCCGCCGAGGTGCCCGACGGTGAAGTAGTCAGGGTATTCAGATTGGTATTCAAGGATAGGATTATGTTTTCCAGTGTTTCCAAAGACAGGAATTTAAAGTATTTCTTATCTGGACATTTTTCAAGCCAGTCCGAGAGAGCAAGGTGGACATCCTTTGAAAGCCCGATGGGGACATTTTTTGAGTCCGCGAGGTGGACATTTTCTGACGCCTCCATCTGCCCATTCTTTGAATCCTCAATCTGGACAAAATTTGAATCACCCATATGGACATTTTTTGAAAGCGTCTCTTTCGCCTGCCGCAGCAGGGCAAAGCACGCCCGGGCCTCCTCCGGGCTGCCGGTCTGCAGCACGATCCCGGCCAGGGCCAGCGCCCGCTGGTATTCGCGCTCGTGGGCCGGCAGCAGCGGATCGGCGGTGCTGATCCTGAGCTTGAGGTGCCCGTTGTGGTTGTCGATCTGGTAGATCAGCTGGTTGAGCAGGTCCTGGCGCGGGTCGCACTCGCCCGGCTCCGGGCAGTTGATCGGCAGGTGGTAGTAGACCGCGCTCGGCCCGACCCCGAGCAGCACCGCCAGTTCGGCGATCCCGTCCTCGAGTGTGACCTGCTCGCGCACCTCGCCGGTGGCCGTGTTGCGGTAGGCCTTCTTGCGCAGGTAGCACACCAGCACGGCGGCCGGGGCGCCGATCACCGGCAGGATGTGGCGCAGGAAATACAGCGGGACCTTGACCTGCCCGTCAGCCTCCACGATCCGGGCCCGCAGGCGTCCGGCCAGATCAAGCACCTTCCTGCGGGTTTCGGCGTCGATCCCGGCCGGGCAGTACGACAGGATATTGGCCAGCAGGTCAGCCCGCCCGCTGGCCGGTTTGGCCTGGCGCTGCACTTTGCTCGGGCGCGGCATCGGGAACGGCAGATACTCGCGCGGCTGGGCCTGCAGGGCGTCCTCCAGGGCCTTGATCGGGTCGTTGGACAGCCCGCGGTCGAGCAGCCATTCGACCACTGCCTCGATGTCCCCGGGCGTGACCGGGGACTGCTTGAAGGCATACTGGTGGGCCTCGCGGGCGAAGCGGTTGCTGCCGCTGGAGAAGTTGACCTTATTGGTCTTGCGCACGGTCAGGAACCAGTCCAGCTGCGGCGGGACCAGCTTCCCGCTGGCGGTGCGGTAGCCGTCGCGCTGGCGGCGGATGGTCTTGGCGGTCACCCCGATCAGCTTCCCGACCTTTTCAGCCGAGACCGCGAAGTAGGTGTTCTCCTTGAAGTCGCCGCGGCCGTGCCGGGCGGCCTCGGCCAGGTACAGCGCCTGGCGGAAGGCCAGGATGGTGGCGAACGGTTTGGCGCCGATGTACGGCACCCAGCGCAGCCAGTAGCCCGGGAAGTACAGGGCGGTGTCCGGCCGGGTGAAGGCCTCCAGCAGGCCGCGCTCGACCTCGACCAGCATCGGCTGGTCTGGCCTTTCGGTCTCGGGCGGCTGACCCGGGTGATTGGGGTCCCCGGCCAGGGTGAAGCGCACTTCGACCTGCTGGTCGAGCAAGCCGGCCAGCTGCCGGCGGACGGTCTCCGCCAGCCGGTCGTTCAGCCAGGCGGCTGTTTCGGGGTTAGGCACGGCGATCGAAACCACCCCGTCTTGATAGTCGTGGAAGTCGGTCGGCCCGACCCAGCGGTCAAATACTGCCGGCGCCATCTCGGCGCGCAGCTGCTCGCGGGCGGCTTGCCAGGCCTGGCGCGGGTCGTTCATCGCCAGGCCTCCCGGTCAACCGGCGCGAAGCTACCAGCCCGCCGGGCCGGTCCTCGCTGCTGATTGTCCGTGTGCACATGCATGTGTGGTCCCTCTGCACTCCCCCGGAGACCTTTTCCAAAAAATGGGTACCCTTGACAGGAACCAGCGATCCGACGTATAATCGCGGTTGAAGGTACTCAGAAAAGATCTCCCGCGCGCTCGCCAAAGCTCAGGGAGTTTTTTCTTTAATCTGTCCGACCGCGCCGCCAGGCGCTATTTTTTTGCCTTTTGCGGCCGCCGGACCCCGTTTTTCTCTCAAATTAAGCTATACGCACCGCCTCTTTTTATAATAATTATCTGTACAAAGAATGGAATGTACGAATAATTAAACATACAGTAAATTAATTTTCATTTGCCGGAGTTATCCACAGGCGGAAAGACCTTGGCGGCAAAATCGCCCCAGGAATTGAAGCGCGTTTTCTCGGTCAGCTGCTCCTGGGTGCGGGTGTACAGCAGCCGGACGGCCACCGCCACTACCTGGCTTTTGGTCACCCGCAGCCGGAGGGTCTTGTTCAACCGGAAGGCCAATTCTTCGATCATCTCGATCTCCTCGGCCGAGAACATGTAGCTGCGCTGTTCCTTTTTAATGGAAGTGCCCGGACGCCCGGGGGAAGAGCGGGTGCCGAGATGGGAGCGCTTGCCGGATTCCAGGTCATACAGCTGCGCCCACGGGTAATCGTTTTCTTTCGGCATAAGGTCCTCCTGCGCTGGTCAGGCCAGCAGGTCAGTGTGCCCGGTTGATGTCCGGACGCTGGGTGAACGTCTCGATCGCCGCCCGGGCGATGTCCTCGCTGATGATCTCGCCCTCGGCAACCACCAGCTTGCGCAGCGATTCATTGGCCAGGTTGACCGAATCGCGCGGGTTGCCGTTCGAAAAGGCGTAGATCTGCTGAAAGGCCAGGTCGTCGAACAGCGGCTGCTTGCGCCCGGCCTGCTGTGCCCGCCAGTTAAGCATCTCGATCATCTCCGACTGGCTGAACGGCCGCAGCAGCTGCCAGGTGACCACCCTGTTGTTGACCGAGGCGGCGGCCTCGGCCCCGAAGGTGGTGTGGATCTCGGGCTGGCCGAACAGCACGATCTGGATCGCCTTCGATTCCACGTCGAAGTTGATCAGGTTCTGGATCGTGTCCAGCGATTCCACGCTCATGGCATGGGCGTCATCGATGATCAGCACCGGGTTGCGCCCCTGGGCCCGGACCTCGATCACCCATTTCTCGATCTCGTGCAGCTGGTCATTATAGGAACGCTTGTGCGGCAGCCGCAGGTGGGTGGAGATCTCGCGGGCGGCCACTCCGGCGGTGGAGTAGGTGGCCGTATGGATAAAGACCGGGTGCAGGTTGTTGTCCTCGCCGTTGGCAATGTCGAACAGCCGGCGGGCCACCGAGGTCTTGCCGGCCCCGATCTCGCCCTCGACGACCCCCAGCCCCTCTTCATATTCCATCAGGTCGAGCAGGCGGTTGATCAGGTTGGCGATCGAGCGGGACAGGTACAGAAAGCGCGGGTCGGCCGAGATCCGGAACGGCTGCTCCCGCAGCCCATACTTGTTGAGTTGGGTCTGCGAAATTCGTTTGATTTCCTCCATGCGGCCTCCTTTGGTTCGGGTACCGGTTATTGTACCCAAGAACCCTTTTTTTTACAACATCCAGCACGTACCAGTTTTTGCATAGCCTATAGAACTCATTTACAGCCTTGTATAGCCTATATACCCCGAATATAGCCTTGAATAGCCCATAGCGCAAGCAGAAACCGGCACCAACCGGATCGCCGCCCAAAATTGGTTGCGCAAACCGGGAGATTATGCTACCATCAGCGGGACATCACCGTTCCGTTCAGGCCCGGAGGCAGACCGATGACGGCAATCATTACTTTCGCAAACCAGAAGGGCGGGGTCGGCAAGACCACCTGCACGATCAATGTGGCGGCCGCTTTCGCCCTCAAATTGACCTGGCAGTCCCCCGACAAACCGGGCCGGGTGCTGGTGATCGATATGGACAGCCAGTGCAACACGGTCGTGACCTTCTCGACCGGGGTGTTCGGGACCCGCGATTTCGAGGTCCCCGACCAGGCCCTGGAGGACTACCTGCTGCAGCGCACCGCCGCCCCGCTGTGGGACGCCATCGTGACCTCCGAGATCCCGACCAACGCCAACCGCAACCTGGACTTCATCTTCTCGACCCGCGGCGGGATGAAGCAGGTCGAGAAGGACTTCTCCCGCCAGCGGCTGGTCGACGATTCCTATATCGCCGCCAGCGAGGACCTGCATTTCCTGACCGGCAACAGCAGCCTGGCGGACGGCGGCAAGGACGAGGTGGTCTACCGCCTGGCCGACATGCTGGCCGAGGTCAGCAGCCACTACGAGCTGATCTTCATCGACACCGGCCCGAAGGAATCGATGCTGACCACGGCCGCCTTCGCGGCCGCCACCCACCTGATCGTGCCGCTTGAGATGCAGGGCTACAGCTCGCTCGGCTTCGAGGACAACCTCGACCTGGTGCGCGAGGTCCAGCGCAACTGGAACCCGCACATCCAGCTGATCGGGATCCTGCCGATGCGGGTGGTGCCCAATTCGGTCACCCACACCGACATGATCCGGATGTACGAGGAAAAATACCCCGGCCTGACCCTGCCGCCGATCGCCCACCGCATGTCGGTCCAGGACTCGGCCAACGCCGGGCTGGACGTGTTCAGCTACAAGCCGCCCCGCCGGGTCGGCTCGCTGGTCTCCTCCGATCCGGCCACGATCGAGTTCGCCAAAGTCGTCGCCCGGATCTCGTCCGTCCTCAAGCTGTGAAGGAGCTGCCATGAGCCGCAGGATCAACATCAATGAGGGCACCCAGGCCTCCCGTCCCGAGAAAAAGTCCTCCCCCGGACAGGCCCCGCCCGAAGGCGGCCCGCCCCCTGCCGCCCGGACGCGGGTCGAGCGGGTGGTCGAAATCCCGGTCACCCGGGTGTTCCCCGACCCGCACCAGCCCCGCACCCCGCTGCTGCCCTCCGGCGAGGAGGGCGATTACCTGCGCGAGCGCTTCGTCGCCCGCCAGATCGACTGCTTCCAGGCCGCCGCCGGCTGGCTGGCCCACGCCGAGAACGATCCCGCCCACCTGCGCCGGATCCTGTTCCTGCTGGATATGGCCGCCGGCTTTGAGGCTGAGGATGGCGGCCAGATCAACCCGGTCACGGTCGTGCCGATGATCGAGCCCAAGGGCGATTACATGATCGAGACCGGCGAGCAGCGCTACTGGGCGGCCGTGCTCGGCCACGTCCGGGCTGGCGAGCAGGGAGCGGTCCCGTCCCTGAAGTGCGTGGTCCAGGACAGCCTGTCGCGCAAGCGCCAGGTGCTCGAGAACCGGCACGTCGGCCCGCCCAGCGCGGTCAGCCAGGCGCGCGAGATCGCCACCCTGTTCCTGTCCGAGGGCTTCCTGCAGCCCCCGGCCGAACTGACCGCGCCCCCGGCCTCCGAGCAGGACCCGTTTGCCGTGCACCGCTGGGCAGCCGTCCAGCGCAAGCCGCACCAGTCGTGGGAAGCCCTGGAAGGGATCATGAGCATGTCGGCCCGGCGCATGCAGCAGCTGCTCTCGCTGCTGGCCCTGCCGACCGAGACGCTGTTCCTGGCCGACCGCTACCAGCTGCCCGAACGGGCGCTGCGCCAGGTCCTGGCCGAGCCCGAGCACCTGCAGCCGCAGCTGGTCGAGCTGGCCGCCTTCGAGGGCTGGACCGGGGAGGACTTCCGCCAGGCCGAGATCGAGGACGCCGTGCCGGCCGAAAAGCCGG
>JAGVCA010000005.1 GCA_020059485.1 Anaerolineales bacterium | reverse complement strand
TTGATGCCCACTTTGGCAGCATATTCGCTGAGTTTCATGTGGATTATCATACGATAAAACCACACATAACCCGATGTTTTTATTAACTTGTAAAGATACACCTGCAGCGAGACCCGCACGAACGAAATCCCCTGCCAGGCATACACCGGTACCTCCAACTTAAAATCATCATACATCCGGGATTTGACCTGCACAGTGTCTGTCCCTGGCGGCAGCGGGATAGCTGCCATTTGCCCCAACCAGCCTTCCTCCGCCGGGCAGATCGGTGCCTGGCCGGTCAGTTCATGCAGCCGGGGCAAGACCTCCCTCAGCGTCTGCCGGCAGGCAGCCTGGGCAGCCCGAAAAGCCGGGGTGCTGACATATTCGATCGCCGCCGGCACCGCCAAAAATGCAGAGATATCGCGCGTCCCCTGCCATTCGTGATAGTCCACATACTGGCTGCCGGACGGGTGCTCGGCTTCATATCCCCACGAGACCACCAGCGGCATCAGCCAGGGCTGCACCGCCGGGCTGGCATACAGAAATGCCGACCCTTTCGGGCCGCACATCCATTTGTGACACGCGCCGGTATAGATATCCGCCCCGACCTGATCCAGATCCAGCGGGATGTGACCGGGCGCGTGGGCCCCATCAAGGATCGTCAGGATGCCGGCCTGCCGCGCCCGTCGGCAGATCTCGGCTGCCGGGAAGATCAGCGCCGTCTGGCTGGTGATGTGGCTGAGGAAGATAACCTTTGTCCGGTGAGAGACGCCCGCCCAAAACTGCTCAATAAACGCCTCGGGCGTGGTCACCGGCAGCGGGATCGGCTGGTGGAGATAACGCGCCCCGCACTGGGCGGTGATGAAATGCCAGGTGCGGTCCATCGCCCCGTATTCGTGGTTACTGGTCAGGACCTCGTCGCCCGGTTGCAGATCCAGGCTGCGGACAACCATATTGACCGCGGTGGTCGGATTCGGGAAGAACACCAGGTTGTCTCCCAGTACGCCCAGATACACCCCCAACGCCTGGCGGGCGGCTCCCATCTCCTGCCGCAACTCCCGGTCGAGCAGCTGCACCGGCTGACGTTCCAGCCGCGCCTGCCAGGCCTGATAAACCTCGAACACTGGACGCGGGCAGGCCCCAAAGGATCCATGGTTCAGGTAATGCACCTGCGGGTCCAGCATGAAATCGCTCTGCAGTGAATTCTCCATTAGACTATTTTATTCCAACTCCGATGAAAGGTAACCGTCATTCATCTGTCATTCAACTAAGATTGTTCAAACCGTCCTTTGGCAGTAAAATTACACTAACCCATCGACACTATCATAGGAATGTCCAATGAGCTCACCCGAATCGATCATTGGGGCTACTATAGACCAATACCAGCTTGTTGAGTACCTGGGCGAAGGGGCGATTGCCAAGGTCTATAAAGCCTATCATCCCGGACGCAAGCAGTACGCCAGCATGAAGATCCTCCATCCCCAATTGCTCAAGGATGAGGACTTTGTCAACCGTTTTGTGGATGAGGCCCGGAACCTGAGGGTACTCAAACACCCCAACGTCGTCCAGCTGCTGGACGCCTCGATCACCCCCCGTTTCCCCTATCTGGTGATGGAATATGTCCAGGGCAAAACCTTGCGGCAGTTCATCAATGAATATACTCTCAGCCAGACCCGCATCCCGCTCAACCTGACCTTGCGGATCATTTACAGCGTCGGGCTGGCATTGTCCTTCGCTCACCAGAACCGCCTCGTCCACCGGGACGTGAAACCATCCAACATCCTGCTCGAAGATACCGGCCGGGTGGTGCTGACCGACTTCGGGATGGCCAAACTGATCGGCCAGCCGTATGTCACACCGCCCGGTTTGGAAGGCACCCCGGCCTACATCTCCCCTGAGCAAGCCCTGGGCCAGGCCCCGGAACCGGCCTCCGATCTATATTCGCTCGGGATCATCTTCTTCGAGCTGCTGACCAGCCTCCAGCCGCATACCAGCAAGGACGATCCGGTCGCTACCACCATCAACCACCTGACGCACGATATCCCCTCCCCGATCGAGTACTTCCCCGAACTGCCGGAAGAAGTTGCGGCCATCGTCCTGAAAGCCACCCGGCGTAACATCAAAGAGCGCTATGCCACGATGGTCGAGTTCCTGGAAGAATTGACCCGCGTCCGCCTGAAGAACAAAACCGCCAAACTGCCGACTGCTTCGCTGAAGGAACTGCAGGAATCCAGCGACCGGGCAGCTTCCTGGTCTCCGCCGGATGTCCGGCTAGGCGGTGAACCCTCCCAGGTCTCGCTGCACTTTATCGAGACCGGGCAGGTGCTGAACCTGAAATTGAATAAGGAATACCTGATCGGGCGGCAGCACAAGTCCCAGCCGATCCTGCCGGATATTGACCTGACGCCGTTCAATGCTTATGAGTGGGGGATTTCCCGCATGCACGCTTCGCTGGCCGTCCGCCCGGATATGGTTTCGATCACCGATATTGGTTCCGCCAACGGCACCTGGCACAACGGCAAGCGCATCCCGGCCAATCAGCCTTACCCCCTCAATCACGGCGATGTGCTGCATCTGGGGAAACTCAAGGTACAGATCCTGAATTATCTGGACAACCCGAAGATCAGTAATTCGTAACGAGGAACCGGGTAATGAGGAAATACCAAAGCGTCAGGTGCCTTGTCAACGGGTGATTGGGCATTTGGATTTTGATCCTTTAGAAACTCACGGGGTGAATTCTGAACCGAGACACCGAACTCTGACCACCCGACTACCCGACCACCCGACGATACACCCCCTTCTCCCTCGTAAACAACCCAACTTCGATCATCCCGCGGCGCAATGAGGCAACGTCATCGTGGAACTCCAGCAGGATGTGGTTGACTTCCATCTCGTCGTACGGCCGGCCTGGCTCGAAGGCATCCACGATCTTCTCCAGTACCATCTGACGCTTTTTGCGCTGTGACGGGATCTGCACCAGCCGCCCGTGCTTGAAAAAGGCTTTCAACACTTTTTGCCGGAAAGCATCCTGTTCGGTATTCATGGTCAGCGCAGGCTGCGGCAGCTGCACCAGGTCGGCCAGGCTGCCGCTCAGCACCGGCTGGTTCAACCGGTAGTTCAGAATATACTGGCTCTCCTCGGGCTGCAGCACCCTGGCCTGCTCCAGCTGCTTGAGATGATAAGCCACAGTGGCCGTGGTCAGGTTCAGGATCTCGGCCAGTTCGGCGTTGTGGCGCGGCCGCATGCCCACCAGGTTAACGATCAGCAGCCGCACCGGATGACCGAGCGCCTTGAACAGCGCAGCCCGCGCCTCCAGGTTCGCTTCGTGGTTGATCTCACTCATCGCTGCGCTCCTTCAGCCGCCAGGTCTGCCCGACCGCCCGGTAATAGCAGTCGTCCAGCACGCTGACGGCATACTGCAGTGTGCTGTGCTTGATCTGCGCCCGCACCAAGCCTTCCTTATCGGCCATCGCTCGCAGCAGTTCGATCTCGTTCTGGTCCTCTTCCAGGTGCCACTGGATGACAGCATGGAAGGCGTTCGCCAGCTGGTCGATTAGCGGATGTTTGGCGTTGAAAATTTCTTCCAGTTCGCGCTGCAGTTGTATCTCACGTTTGTTCATCTCACACCTCTTAGACAAATCTCTAATAAGTATTATACGCTCTTATTAGAGATTTGTCTATGGTTTATTCAAAAATTAATTAGAGAAATCTCTAATAAGTTTTTCGCAATTTGGGTAGACAATCGTCGAAGAAGGATCCCGGGCTGCTGGCCCACCCTGGCCGGCGGTATAATCTCCAGCATGCACAAGGAACCTCCCTCCACTGTAACGAAAACTGCCGCCATCCGTCTGGATAGGTAAAGGCTGCCGTGAATTCGACGCCAGGACCGCCGACCGACCAGGATCTGATCCACCAGGCCTCCCGCCGCGACCGGGATGCTTTCGGCGACCTGTACGAGCGCTACCTGGAAGCGGTGTACCGCTACTGCTGCCACCGGCTCCGCAGCGCTCAGGAAGCCGAAGACCTGACCGAGCAGATCTTCCTGAAGGTGTGGGAATACCTGACCGGCAGCCGGCAAGCCCGTCCGGTTGAACACTTCCGGGCCTGGCTGTTCCGGATCGCCCGCAATGCCGTGATCGATCACACCCGCAAGCAGCAGCCGGAGGCGTACGACCCGGCAACCCTGGCGGCAGTCCTGCCCGGGGCCGGCAGCGCCGAAGACGAAGCCCAGTGCCGGAACAGCCTGCAGCGACTGCATGCCGCGCTGGACCAACTGGATGAGACCGGCCGGGAGATCATCACCTTGAGGTTCCTCGCCGGACTGCGCCACCAGGAAGTCGCCCGGATCCTTGGCCTACAGGAAGGCCATGTCCGGGTGCTGCAATACCGGGCGCTGAAGCAGTTACGAATGATCCTGGAAGAGGCTGACCATGATTGAACAACCACTCGCCGACAAACTGGAAGACTGCCTAGCCTGGATGCAGGCCAGCGGCGGCACCCCCGAGCAAGCCGCCGGCCGATACCCGGAGCAGGCTGAGGCGCTGTTACCGCTGCTGCGGGCCGCCCGGCAGACCGCAGAAGAAGCCCAGGCGGCCCCGTCTGCAGAGTTTCGGGCCGCCGCCCGCGCCCGGATGATGAACCTGATCGCGGCCAGCGAAAAAGCCGCGCAGCCCCGGCCTGTAACGAAATCCCGAACTCCTCGTCCTGTTAAGCAAACCCAACCGTGTACAAGGAGTAACTCTATGACCTGGATCGTGATACTTGGCATACTGGCAGCTGCCCTGGCGGGCGGCGGCGGCGCGGCTTACGCTTCGGCGGATGCGCTGCCCGGCGATGCGCTCTACCCTGTGAAAACCGGGCTGCAGGACCTGGAACTGGCCTTCAGCGGCGATGAGACCGATATCGAACTGCTGTTGGGGAACATGGACGGCAATCTGTCCGAGCTGGCGCAACTGGCCGGAATGGGCCGCTATGAGGATATGGAAGCCGGCCTGGAGGAATACCAGACCAACCTGATGCGCCTGGAGCAGACCCGCACCCGGATCAATTATGAGGATGCCGGTGCGGAGGATGCGCTTCAAACCCGCATCCAGTCGCAGTTAATGACCCACGCCGCGCTGCTTGAGCAGCTCAAACTGCAGACGAAGGATCAGATCAAACTGCAGGAGAAACTGCAGCAGGCCATCCAACTGACCGAGACCGGCAAGACCTACGGCCCGAACGAGGGCGGCCAGCCCGAGGAACCCGGCCAGCCGAACGGCGCCGGACCGGGCGAACCGCAGGGTACGCAGACCGGTACGGGTAAACCGGAAGATGCCGGGCCGGGCGATGCGGGTGGCAGCGGCAACGTAAACGGGCCAGGCGGCAACCCGGATGCCGGTTCGGGCAGCGGCGCTGGCGGGCAAGGTGAGCCAACCTGCACCTGCATGGAACCGGATCTGTTCTGTGTGGAAAGCGAGGTGCAGGATGCCGAAGGCAAGGCGCTGCCCGAAGCGGTGTGCACTTGCCAGGAGACCGGAGAACTGTGCACCATTGAGCAGGGCCAGCAGAACGACGGCAGCGGCGGCAACGGCCCTGGCGGCAACCCGTAGAGCAAAGAGACTAGCGTGAGTAAGCAGGCTTCCCGACAGAAGCCTGCTTTTTTGTACGAAAAAAGCGGCCTCTCTTTCGAAGGGCCGCTTTACTTTTTACTCGTTACTTGTTACTCGTCCCTGCCCCTCAGGGCAGATCGTCAAAAATATCCTGCGGGGCGAAGGCCACGCCGACCATGCTCGGACCGGTGTGCGCTCCCAGCACCAGCGACATATTGCCGGTCGGCATCCAGCGCACCTGGAAGACCTGGTCGATCTTCTCGTAGAGTTCTTCGGCACCTTCCGGATTCAGGGCGTGCAGCACCTGGACGCGCAGTTCCTTGCCAAGCGGGTGCAGTTTCTTCATATGGTCCACCAAGCCGTCCAGCGCGCGGCTGAAGGTGCGCGCCTGGCCTAATTGCTCATAGGTGCCCTTCTCTTTCTCCACGCCGATGATCGGTTTGATGTTCAACAGCGAGGCCACCAGGCCCTTCATGTGGCTGATGCGCCCGCCGTGGATCAGGTATTTAAGTTCCTTCAGGGTATAAATGCTGTCCGAGCCTGCCCGGATCCTGGTCAGCAGGTTGAGGATCTCTTCCATCGGCCAGCCGGCCTTGATCGCCCGAGAAGCAGCCTCAACCATCCAGCCGACCGCCGCCGAGAGCGTCTTGGCGTCGAAATGGGTCACCTTGATCTCAGGAACCAGCTTCGCACCCGCCAAGGCGGAGCTAAATGTCCCGGAGAGGCCGGAGGAGATATGGATCGAGAGGATCTCGTCGCCATCCTTCCCAAGGTCCTTGTACACTTCGGCAAAATCGCCGGCCGAGGGCAATGACGTGGTCGGCAGGGATTTGGTGGACTCCAGCAGCTGATAAAACTCATCCACGGTGATATCGATATCTTCACGGTAGGAACGGTCGTCCAAGTTAACGACCAGCGGGAGGGTGGTGACCTCGATCTTTTTCCGAACTTCTTCCGGGAAGATCAGATCTGCGCCTGAATCGGTGACTATTTTCATCTTTACGCTTTCCTTTGGTTAAGGGATTTGCATCCGGCGTTGGTTTCGGCAATCTAAGTTAATCATAACTGCAAGTAGGCTGTTCTGTAAAGCGTAAACCTGGCCGCCGGCGGTATAATATAAGGTCGAAGGAGCCGCGATGACCAACCCGGAGAACAGAGAAAAGATCGAGCAGGAACTGGCGCAGGCGCGTCGCTCGCAGGCCGATGGCAACGAGGGCAAAGCCCGGGTATGCGCCCGGCGGGCAGCTGGCTGGGCGATCGAATTGCACCTGGCCGCCACCGGGGCTGGGATCGATTCCTCGAGCGCGCTGGACCAGATCAAGCACCTGGCCGGGCTGCAGGGTTACCCGGAGCAGGTTTACCAGGTGCTGCACCACCTGACCGTCAAAATGGAAAAGGACTCGCTGGACAGCGATGCGTATTACCCGATCGAGGGTGTGGATCTGGTGGCAGAGGCGGCCTGGTTGGTGGAGACGTTGTTGGGAGCCGGGTAACGAAGTACATGGCACCGCGGGGAAACCAGGTCAAATATAGTCTACATTCTGAGAAAGATGCCACCCAGCGGTGGCGAGGCGGACAAATTGTATTTCCCCCCCCGATTTGATCAACGATTGGCAATCGAACTTGGACAACTGATCCTGAGCGCGCACCAACAATACGAGCACTTTGTCAGCCCTGGTGAGTGGCAGCTGCCGGAGGGTTACGAATTGATCCGGACGATCGACTATTCGTCCGCCCGCGTCAGCCACATCAACGAAGACGACAAGATGTACAAATATCTCCAGAAGATCCCTCTCGCCAGAGAGAATTTGCTTGAGGATGTCCCGGTTGGCTATCTCGCCAGATCCCGGAAAGGTCTTTTTATCATCTTCCGAGGCACGCAAAACCAGATCGAATGGGCCAACAACATTCAGATCAAACTAACCCCTCACCCGGACGCAGGCGCAGGGCAAGTGCACGAGGGTTTCCTGAACCTGTATCTGGATATCCGGGAGGAACTGCTCGAGGCTGTAGCCGCATTTCCGTCCAAGATCAGGATTTATGTCGCCGGGTACAGCCTGGGGGCAACTTTTGCCTGTTTCGCAGCCTACGATATCGAGACCTTGAGTGAAAAGAAGATCCAAGCCCTGTACACCTTTGGCTCGCCGCGCCTGGCAGATGACCGCTTTACCCGGACCTTTAATAAGAAACTGGCCGCAAGATCATTCCGGATCGCGAACTCCTCGGATATGGTCACCCAGGTGCCGTTCCCGACAGAATTTTCTCGCGTCCTGGGAGGATTTTTCTCGCATGTGGACACCCATGTCGGGTTCAACGTCCAGCACAATGACCGGATGCAGAACCATGACCTGGAAACTTATCTCTCTGCTGTGCGCGCAGTTGAGGAAAACCCGGTCAGCATCCTGTTGAGAAGGTTCCTGTGACCAGTCAGGGATAAAAAGCACAAAAAAACACAGGCAGCCGGGCAGGCGCCTGTGTTTTCGTTTGGGTTACGGTTATCAGATCAGAGCGCGGCAGCCTTCTTGGAGACGCGTCCCTTGGTTGTCTGGCGCTGCCCCAGGATCGTACCAACGATCTTGGCTCCGCCGATCACCATGGCGGCAAATGAGACCACACCGCCGGCCACCAACAGGCCCTTCTGCCACCCTTCCGATGCGACGCCAAGCCACTTGCGCCTGGGTTTCCCTACCAGATCTGTACGCAATTGATTGACAAACTCAGCCCGGGGTTTCACCGGCTGCAGCAACTGCTCCAGTTGGTATTCGACCGCATGCAGATCGTGTTCCAGGGTGATCTGTTTTCGTTTCCACGGCCATTCAATTTTGTTCATACCAGTACCTCTCCGGCGATCATGCCGTAATTCTACTGCCCCTGCCCATTTGCTTGCAGCAAAGGGTGGTTGGGGTCAAGGTCTTTGACTTCATCCCGCAGGGACAACAGCGTCCGGTGGTACAGGCTTTTGATGGCGCCTTCCGTCTTGCCCATCACCTCGCCAATTTCGGCGTTGGAGAGGTGGTCGACAAACTTGAGGATCAGCAGCTGCTGCCGGTCCTCAGGCAGTTTGGAAACCAGCTCCATCAATACGGCTTCCTGCTCGCTGCGCACCACCCGTGCCTCGGGCTGTTCCTGGCCGCTTGGCAGCCGGTAGGATTCGTCGAGTTCGACGATCTGCCGGCGGCTGTTGTCGCGGTGCCAGTTAGCCACCAGGTTGTGGGCAATGCGGTACAGCCAGGCTGAGAACGGCAATCCGCGATCCTCGTATTTGGGGATGTGGCGGATCGCCCGGGTGAATACCCGGGAGGTCAGGTCCTCTGCATCGTGCTGGTTGCCCGTGCGGTAATATATGTAGTTGTAAATTCGGCCAACGTAGCGGTCGTACAATATGCCGAAGGCCTCTTTGTCCCCTTGCGCAGCTCTGGCGAGAGCATCAGTATCAGAGAGTTCCTGATCCATCTATCACCTTCACTGACAGGGTCCATATCTGCTACTATAAACCCTGTCAACCAATTTTAGTTACTTAGATTATCGCTCCCGAACTTACATTTTCGAGAGGACATCTCTCAGTATAACATGATTGATTGACAGGCAACTGGCCCGCCATTCCCAGCCGAACACAGCCAAAAACTTTACTCAGACGACTGTTCGTCGTCCACTAGTGCAGCTTCCTGAGCGGCCTCAGGAGCTGCCTCGGCCAGGGCTGGCTGACGCCGGATATACGCCTGGGTACCGAAGCGGGTCAACAGCACAGCCCCGAGACCGATCGCGCCTACCAGGGTCCACAAGACACCGCCAAGGAATCCCCACAGGCCGATGCTGAACAGCCCCAGCACGAAAGCCAGGCTGAACGCGCCTAGCGCCATTTGCAGGGAAGGCGTCCACTCGCGTTTGAGGCTGGACATGATCCGCCGGCCGACCTCCTGGCTGACAGCTACCAGCCCGAACAGCAGCCCCAGCGTGAGCGCCAGGCTGAACAGGACGATCAAGGGGATCGTCAGCGGGATCAGGATTACGGTGACCGAAAGCAGTGCCAGCATGATCACCGCAGAAACAAACACCCCGACCGAGAGCAAACCGAACCCGCCGGCCAGGACCGGATGTTCCTCCACGGCCTGTTGGACCTTCTCATTATTGCGCGGCAGCATCAAACCGATCAGCACAGCCACCGCCGAGAAGATCAGGGCGCGGGCCAGCACGCCAAAGAAACTAAGCACCGGCTGAATGGCCTGCAGGAAGTTGTCGAAGACAGTTGGCTGGGGCGGCACGACCTCCGGTATCTCAGGGGTCTCAGGCATGGCGGTGATGATGATCTCAGGGACATTCACCTGAGGGATATTTTCAGTGATGATCTGGCCAAAGATCTTTGCGCCATCTTCGCGCCGGACGACGGTCGCCGGGGCGATCAGATCACCGCGGACCACTGCGGTAGATTCGAGGGTAACCACGCCGCCAATCGCCACCAGGCTGTTTCGGATGCTCCCGGCAACGGTGACATTGCCGCCGAACACCAACACATCGCCCGTGACCTCGGAGTCTTCCTCCAGGGTGACCACGCCGCCAAACACCACCAGGCTGCCATCCAATGTTTCGCCGGATTCCAGCCGGAAGGTGCCAAAGAAAACCACCTCATCGTCGGCAAGCGGCCTCTGCCCGGCGCGGGCAGAGGCCGGACTGATGATCAACAGCGAGGTCAGGATCAGGAGCAGGACGATCGGTAGTTTAATTTTCAGTTTCGCCATGGCTGACTCCTTGCTTGACGAGGATACGGCGGGCCATGAATACCCACAACCCGATCACGACCAGCATGATCGTGACGGCGCTGACCAGCCAGGAAGTGGGCAGTACAGCCGGGATGGTGCGCACGAATGCGCCGATCACACCGACGATGGTCTGGACGGTGACCACGATTCGGGAGAGGAGTTCTACCCACAGGCTGAGCAGCCCGCCGGACGAGACCGCCGGGACGAACTGCAGCCCGATCAGAACCAGGAAACCGAGGGCGATGATCAGATTGGTCAGGATCAGGGCCGCAGCCTGGCGCTTTTCCACCCGCTGGCGCTCCAGTTCCAGGCGCTGCATCCAGCGGGCGGTAAAGCCGGGCAGCGGGGCAACTTCCCCCGCCGAGCGGAAGGTGTGCTCGACATCCCGCCAGGCATCCGCCAGCATGATGTCCTCAAAGTGGACATCGCGATCGATCTTGGGTCGGTTAGACTGATGATCGTTCATAATTTTGCCTCTCCATCGATAAAGCATTTTCTTGCTGTTCGCTCCACACACCGGCCAGGTCTTTTCGGGCACGGTGCAAACGGGATTTGACAGCGCTGACCGTCAGAGAAAGTGACTCTGCGATCTCTTCATAGGAATAATCGTACCAGTAGCGCATCACAATCGCGGCCTTGTCCTTTGGCGGCAGGGTCTCGAGCAAGGCGGTCACCTGGACCTGACGCTCATCCTGCAGCATTTGGGCCTCGACCGAGAGTCCCTCATCAGGAATGATCGGCGAATCGAGGGCATCGACCGAAAAGGTCGGCAATTTACGGCGGCGGTGTTGGTCGATGCAGTAGTTCGATGCGATCGAGAGCAGCCAGGTGGAGAACTTGCGGGATGGGTCGTAGCGTTCGAGCGCCTTGTAGGCCCGGATAAAGGTCTCCTGGGCGGCATCTTCGGCGTCGTTGGCATTGCCCATCATCCGGTAACACAGGTTATAGACAGGACGCTGATAAGCCTCCACCAGGTAGGAAAAAGCCAGATCGTCGCCTTGCTGTGCCTGTTGTAACCATGCCTGCTCTGCCGGTTGCATTGCCATATACTCTCTGGTTTCAGCCGCACGGACGCCCGAGGCAACTCTGCGCGGCGATTTTCACTAGTATATACGGAATTGCAGGGACAGGGTTGCAGAAGTTAAAGGATGTTTTGATGGAGAGAGAGCGAATCCGGCTGTCAGATCCGCTTGAGGCAGAGCAGGGTCAGGTCGTCGAACTGGGCTGCCTCGCCGGAAAAATCGTCTACCGCGGAGATGATCCCGGAGGCGGTCGCACCGTCCCCGGCCATGGTGGTCAGCAGGCGTTCCTGCCCGAACAGTTCCCCGCTCTTGTTTTTGGCATCCTCCAGCCCATCGGAATAAACGAACAGAAGATCCCCTGATCCGAAGACAAGATCACGGGTCCAGAATTCCTGTTGTGCGAGAATGCCGAGTGCCGGGCCGCTGGGATGGACCAGCTCGGAGCGGTTGCTGTTGAGATATAGCGGTGGGTTATGCCCAGCGTTCAGATAGACCAACTGACCGGACTCCGGGTCGAGGATTGCGACAAACAGCGTGGCGAACAGTGCGCCTTCGTGGGTGGCGCAAACATAATCATTGGTATGTTTGACCGCCCGGATGAGTTTGGCGGACGGATCATCCATCAGCATGCCGTTGTTGAGGCTGGCGCGCAGCAGGCTGCGGTAGAGCGCCATGTAGAGGGCCGCCCCAACCCCCTTGTCGGCTACATCCCCAAGCAGAAAGACCATTTTGCCATCCGGCAGCAGGAAGGCATCATAGAAATCGCCGGCGACCTCGCGCGCCGGGCGGAAGCAGGCATCCAGGTCCCAGCCGGGGAGCGAGGGCAGGTCGGTGGGCAGGAAGTCGATCTGGATGCGATGCCCGATCTCAAGTTCTCTCTCGAGGCTGTGCAGATGGGCTTGCTCCAGGTCCCGCAGGCGTTTCTTTTCGAGGGCGGAACCGATCCTGGCGCGAAGCAGAGTCTCATCAAACGGCTTGGCAGGTAGTCTTCCGCCCCCAGTTCGATCCCCCGCACCACACTATCCAGGTCGGACATGGCAGAGATGATCACCACAGGGAGATGGCGCTGCTGCGGGTCGGCTTTCAAGCGGGTGAGGACCTCAAACCCATCCATGCCGGGCATCATGATATCGAGCAACACCAGGTCGGGCTGGCTGGCCTGGACAGCCTCCAGGGCGGCCAAGCCGTTGCCGGCCGAGAGCGTGCGGTAACCCTGATCCTGGAGTTCCTGCTCCAGATAATCGACATTGAACGGTTCATCATCTACGATCAGGATGGTCTGGTCGGTCATGTCAGTCTCCCAGGAACTCGGCCAGTTTAAGGAACAGCAAATGATCGTCAACCGGTTTTGTGAGGTAGTCGTTGCAGCCAGCTTCGAGGGCGCGCTGGCTGTCACCGTCCATGGCATGGGCGGAAAGTCCGATCACCGGGATGGCAGAGGTGGCGGCATCGCTTTTGATGCGGCGGGTGGCTTCCCAGCCATCCATGGCGGGCAGAGACATATCCATCAGGATCAGGTCTGGACGTTCGCTGCCAGCCTTGGCAATCCCTTCCAGACCATCCCGGGCGACGACCAGCGAGTATTCATCCTCCAGCAGCTGCACCAGCAGGTCGAGGTTCAGATCAACATCTTCAACGATCAGGATCTTCTTCAATGGTCACCATCCCTTGTCTTGGCTTTGCTAATGGACCCACGGATCTCGGCCAGAAGTGCTTCGCCGGAGAAGCCTTGTTTCTGGATCACCTGGGAAACGGATTCGGTCAGGGCTGCGCGCTCGCGGGTGCTGAGCAGTTTGGCGGTCAGAACGATGACCGGCAGATCGGCGTGGTGCGGGTGCTGGTTGAGCCGTTCAAGGAAACCGAACCCATCCAGGCGCGGCAGCATCAGGTCAAGCAGGACAACATCCGGCGGTGAGGCTTCGATCATTTCCAGGGCGCGGAGACCATCCTCGGCCACCTCGATGTGGTACTGGCCATCCTCAAGCAGCTGGCGGATCATATCGGCAACGTTGGGGTCATCGTCCACGATCAGGAGCCGTTTGAGGGGATGGCTGCCGTTCTGTTCTCTAAGGCGGGCCAGCGAGGCCAGCACCTGGTCCTCGTCAAATGGTTTGACCAGATAATCGACTGC
Source organism: Anaerolineales bacterium (assembly GCA_020059485.1). Lineage (GTDB taxonomy): Bacteria > Chloroflexota > Anaerolineae > Anaerolineales > UBA11579 > UBA11579. The sequence goes on along the minus strand of JAGVCA010000005.1, from coordinate 22,297 downwards.
GCCGAGACGGTACCCCAGTGCTTTCCGATCGACGATCGAGATCATGATCACCGGGATGTTTTTGGTGGCCGCGTCCTGCTTGAGGTCGTGGAGCACCTGCCAGCCGTCCTTCTGCGGCATCATGATATCCAGCGTGATGGCGAAGGGTTTTAATTCCCGGGCCATGCGAAGACCTTCTTCGCCATTGGTGGCAACTGCTACCCGATAACCGGCCAGATCGAGCGTTTCGCGCATCAGATAGATGGCGTCCGGGTTGTCGTCGATCACCAGCACCAGCGGGGCCACCTCGTCACCGGCAAATTCCGGCATGGTAGTGGGTTCGGGTTCTGGTTCCTGCCCGAATACGGCCGGGAAGGAAAACGTGAAGGTCGACCCTTTCCCCAATTCACTGCTTACGGTCAGATCACCGCCCAGCAGACGGGCCAGGCTGCGGCTGATCGCCAGGCCGAGGCCGGTCCCGCCATATTCGCGGGTGGTGGAGGTATCGGCTTGCTGGAACTCCTCAAAGATCGTATCCAGTTTGTCATGCGGGATGCCAATGCCGGTGTCAGTCACATCAATCTCAATCCCCTCAGCCTCGTGACGGACCCGCAGGGCGATCTCCCCCCGGTGGGTGAACTTGGCGGCGTTGCTGAGCATGTTGATCAGGACTTGCTTGATCTTTTCCATGTCCGTATGCAGGGCCGGCAGCCCGGCAGGCACATCACTGACCAGCGAGACGGACCCCTGACGGACCAACGGCTGGATCGTGACCAAGACCAGATCGAGGAGCGGTTTGAGTTCGAAATGTGAAGCGTGGATGTCCATCCGTCCGGCTTCGATCTTGGAGATATCCAGGACAGTATTGATCAGGCTGAGCAGGTGTTCGGCACTGACCAGGACCTTGTCGAGGTTATCGATCTGTTTGTCGGGCAGCGTGCCTTCACTCTTGCGCTTGACGATCCGGGTGAAACCAAGGATGGCATTCAACGGGGTGCGCAGTTCGTGGCTCATATTAGCGAGGAAAGCACTCTTGGCGAGGTTGGCATCTTCCGCTGCGCGACGAGCGCGTTCGAGTTCGGAGATGTCAGTGTAAATTGCAATATACCCGCTGAGCTGGTCCTCGATCCAGACCGGCATCGCACTGATGGCGACGTCGATCAGGTGGCCGTCCTTATGAGTGCGCTGCGATTTAACGGCTATGCTCGTGTCTTTTCCAAGATTTTCACGGGTGTAGGACTCGGCTTCCTCGCGCACATCCGGATGGTTGGCGACCAGGCTGTCGATATTGCTGCCAATCGCTTCCTCGGCAGAATACCCAAACAGGTCGACGGCGGCCGGGCTCCAGCCGCTGACATTGCCGTCCAGATCGATCGTAACGATGGCTACCGGCGCGCTGGAGATCAAGGCCTCAAAATAGACCTTCTGCCGTTCGACCTGCTCGAACAGATTGGCGTTGTGAATGGCAGCCCCGACGTTGGCGGCGATGGTGGAGAGCAGGCGGACCTCGCGTTTGCCATACATGTTGGTCCAGCGGGTCGATTGCACACTGAGCACGCCGATGACGTCCTTGCCGACAAAAATCGGGACGCCGAGGTAGGACTTGGACTTGACGCCGATACGCTGGCGGGTTTTGTCCCACTCCTCATCCTGGTTGATCAGCACCGGCTCACCCGATTTGATCACCCGGCTGGTGAGTCCCTCGCCCAGTTTGAGTGGCCGGACATCCTCACCATAACTGTAGGGGAAATCGATGATACTGGTTTCTTTGTCCAGCAAAGCAACATAGGCGACATCGGCAGAAAAGATCTGCTGCACCTGGCTGCCGATCAACTCGATCAGGGCAGTGAGTTCCAGCTCGGAACTGAGCGCCTGGCCCACCGAGTAGACCGTCTTGAGTTCCTCGGCCTGTTGACGGCTCTCATTGAGCAAGCGCTCAGACTCCTTGAACAGGCGGACGTTCTCAATGGCGATGGCGGCCTGGTCGGCAAAGGTTTGCAGCAGGCTGACTTCGATCTCGGAGAATTCCCGCACCTGGTTGCGCCGGGCGACGATAGCGCCAATGGCTTTGTCTTCCCGCAGCAAGGGAGTCATGACCACCGAGCGGTGTTTGAGCCGCTTTTGAAGCTGGACGCTGATCGGGTATTCCTCTTGACTCATCGCACCGGCATCCATCTGGATGGTGCGCTTCTCAAGCACGCTACGGCCGGTGGCGAGGCCGGGATCAAGCGGCAGCCCTTCACCATCATCCAGGGCCGGCAGCGGGCCAAAGTGAGCCACCTGAATGAGTTTCTCGCCATCGACCTGATAGACCTGCACATCGTCGGCCTCACACAGATGGGCGGCATGTTCAGCCACAGCTTTCAGCACCGGCTGGATCTCGCCGGGGGAGTTGGCCATGATGTGCAGCACCTCGCTGGTAGCGGTCTGGCGCTCGAGGGCCGAGCGGATCTCGAGGTTGCTGGTCTGCAATTCCTCGAACAGGCGGGCGTTCTCGAGGGCGACGCCCATGCTGCCGGCCAGGGTTTCCATCAGGCGGACATCGGATTCATCGTAGGCATTCTCGGAGTGGAAATCCTCAACCAGGATCAGGCCGCGCGGCTGATCTCCGGAAAGGATCGGCACGGCCAACACTGCTTTGGAAGCATCCGTTCCAGGCATGGTGGGGAAGTTGAATTCTTTCCCAAGACGGGTTGTGCTGCCGAAGATCGGTTCACGGCTGTCAAGGACCATTTTGGACAGGTTTGTCGGAGGCGCACTGGGAAATTCCAGCCGCTCGCCATGTTCATATTCATAGGGAAAATGCAGAATATCGGCTGCCGGGTCATAGATGCGAATGCCGATATCCTGGGTATTGAGCACCTTACGCAATTTGTCGCCGACCAGATCGATGATGCCCTGGAAATCCATCTCCCGAGCCATGCCCTGCTGGACGCTGTTGATGACCGCCAATTCGGCATTGCGCTGAGTGGTCTCGTCGAACAGGCGGGCGTTTTCGAGGGCGATGCCCATGCTGCGGGCGAGCGTCTCCACCAGCCGGATGGTGGCCTCATCGAAGGCGAATTCCTTGCGAGTGTCCTGGAGCGAGATCGAGGTAGTGATTCGGTCTCCGGTGTGGATCGGGACGGTCACGACTGTCAGGGGCATCTCGCCGGCCGGGAGGGTGTGGCCGGACTTTTCCAGCCGCTCGGCCATACCATCATTCCAGATTATCGTCTGGCCAGCTTCCAGGATCGGCCGGACCTCGCGATTGAGGGGAGAAGACGGGCGCTCGATAAAGGGGCCGCGCTCCCCCTTCTCGCGGATGTACTCGTACCGAATGGTATCCTTCTGGGCATTCCAGGTGTTAATGACCACGATCTCGGAACCGGTGATCTCGCTGATCTTGTCGCCGACCAGGTCGTAGATGGCCTGCATATCCAGCTTGGTGGCCAACCCCTCCTGCACACTATTGATGACCGCTAATTCGGCGTTGCGCTGCTGGGTCTCCTCAAACAGGCGGGCATTCTCAAGCGCAACTGCCATGCTGTTGGCCAGGGTTTGGAGTAACCGGACATCGTTCTCGGTGAAGGCATGTTCCCGATCGACGTTCTGCAGACTGATTGAGCCCTTTACTTCTCCCCCGGCGATCAAGGGCATCCAGACAGCCGATTTTGCATTCTCGGTTCCGGGAATGGTGACCAGGCCATATTGAGCGCCTTCTTCTTCCAGATTCTCATTCAGCCATACCATTTGGCGGGTTTGGATAAGATGGCGGGACAGCGGAAGAAGTGACACGGGAGGAAGTTCGTATGCCGTTCCTTTCTCCCATACGTAGGGGGAATGCTGGAACTGTGTTTCCTGGTCATAGATGGAGATCAGGATCGACTGGGCATCGAAGATCTCACGGACCTTCTCTCCGACCACCTGGTAGATCCCCTTCAATTCAAGTTCAGCCGACATGGCGGCCTGAACGCTATTGATGACCGCCAGTTCCGCATTGCGCTGCTGAGTCTCCTCAAACAGGCGGGCGTTTTCCAGGGCAGTGCCCATGGTGGCGGCAATCGCCTCCAGCAAGCGGACATCCTCGTCCGAGAAAGCGCCTTCCCGGTCGATCTCCTGGATGGCGATCGCCAACCAGCGGTTTGGTTCCTGGATGATCGGGACGGTCACGAGCGATTTAGGCAGTTCACCATACGGGACTTTGTAATCCTCAAAGGAATTCAGGAAATCGGCCACGCCATGATTCTTGACAAATGTCTTGCCCAGACCAATCACATGACGGTAAGCAGCATTGAGGGGCACCGGAGGGGGATTTGATGTGATCTCACCGCGCTCGCTGGTCCAAGGAATGTACATCAGGCTGCGGGTCAGGTCGGCCTGATAGAAACCGACCGTCTGCGCGCCAAAGACCTCAACCAGTTTCCTGCCGACAGCGCCATAGATGCCGGCCAGGTCTTTCTGGCGGGCGAGGGCGTGTTCGATCTCCTGCAGGACGGCGAGCTGGATGGCAGCGGTGTTGGCTGCCAGTTGGGAGCGGAACGAGTCTAATTCGGTGATCAGTTCTGCCTTGGTCTTACGGTTATCCCCAGCACTCATGTCATTTTCCCTCAACGGGTGGCGATTGGTATTAATTATTCCAAATTATATCTCAATTGGCTAAAATAGCCACACATGCACCTGTCCGGATCAGTTGCCGGATTGGCCACTTAACAGAATGATTGCCCCCTACCCCACCTGAGGAGTTTGAGATGCCCCTGACTGTGATCCTGAATCCGTATACCAACCGCTGGGTGGCTGGCGCGCGCCAGGCAGAACTGGGAGAACGGTCTCGTTTTTGGTTTATAATTATTCTTACATCTATAGTTGGGTTATGTACTCATGCAATTGAAAACACTTGATGCGAACCTCGGGAATAACAATCCCTTTAATTATTTCAATAAATTTAAACTAACCAATCCTTTTACTGAAAAACGAATCGAAGCTAGGATAAAATCTGAACTTCCAGATATTATTTCCCTACAAGAACTCAATCCCAAGTTTTTTGAAAGCCAAGTAGATCTTATTTCGCACCAAGCCACAAGACTATTAGGAGATCATTACAACATTTGGATTGATAAGAAAACCAGCTTCTTGTCAATTGCCATTCACAAATCGGTGATGGGTATTCCTCACAATGGACAAATAACCATTCTTGATAATATTCATTCACCTCAGATAGAAAACTGTGATCCTGGATTTAATTGGATGATGATTGATATTCTCATATTTAATTATCTACCAGTAACAATCGTCAATGTCCATTTAAACTCTAGGAATTCCACGTGTCGGGTGAAAATGCTAAAACAGATTTGGCATTGTCTTGAGGAAAACAATGCCTCCAATATATTAATCATGGGAGATTTTAACTTTGATCCTTGGAGAAACAGTCGAAGTCCAGAGACAAATTTCTTAATCGAGTTTATGAAGAAATGGGGTTTGAATTTCCATCACGAGCTAGATAAAAACGGATTGCCTTCTCCGACCTTACGAAGCTATGGTAAATTTTATACAGTTGATCTCCTCATGTCAAATTTTTTGTATGGTGATTGCCTTGTGCTCGGCATATCAAAAGGAACAACTCGATTGGATGGCGGATGTGGAACTGATCATTATAGCCTATTGGCCAATCTTTTTTTAGAAGAGGATAAGGTAGGCTAAATATGTTTTATGATCCTTGGTATGATTTTCTTTCAGACATTGGATTCGATTGGTGGAGCATATGGGTTTTCTATGCAATATTCTCTAATTTCGTGGATTTATTATTCTTAAATATCTTCCGAAAAGAACGTTATGGAGGCCCCCAAAGATACAAAAGTTACTTAAAAAATCCCATCAATTGGCTTCTGTGGCCAATACTTATCATGGGTAGCAGTGCGGCAATCTATCTAATCACTGGACGAACAACGAATTCAATTGTTAATAATATCTCTAACCTATCAGTTGAAGTGAATGGTCTTGCACCTGAAGTATTAGACAGCAACTCAATTGCCCTACTATGCTTGGTTTTTTCTGGCGTAATTTCAACTTTCACATTGTTAAGGCATTTTAGGGAAACCGAGTTGTTTTTTACGAAGCCGCGTCTTTTTGGGATCGTCCGAACTTTGTTTTTCGACTTCCCGCTTGCCTATATGCTATCATCATCATCTTTAAAATTTATCTATCAAGTAATTTTACTGAATAGGTTTTATCGTTCAAATTGGTTGCCTGACGAGTTTCTTACTCCAGATAATTTCTGGGGATTAGAATGGGCACACAAACTACTAATCATACAAATCACACTCGGTGTACTTATCAGTATTGCACCATTGATCTTGTTAGCACGTGATGATATTGCTGAGAAACACAGCAAGCAATATCTTTTTGCCCCATTTGCCTTTATTACAACAATATCTGTTTTTTTAATTGCATTATTCATAAATCTTAATAGCATGCTTGGAAGAATACATAACCATTTTTATACTACTGCTGTAGAACAGCGGTTGCTCTATGATCACGCGAGCTCAAGTGAAGATATGTTCCATAGCATAATTGCTTACCAAGATATCGAATTAATAACAAGGCTACCTGATAGTGTTTCGCTCCCATTGATTCTCGAAGGAAGCATCGGGACATCTTTCGTTGTTTGGGCTGGTATCTTAATCAACACATTGTCTGACCGGTTTCTAGAAAAGATAATTCAACGTATCAAGAAACTCATCATGCCTGACACAACAGGAAAAATTATTATATGAGAATAGGCATGATGGTTGATATGTACAAACCTTATATTAGTGGTGTCACAAACCACATTGAAATTACCTCTCGCGCATTATCGAATGCCGGTCATGAAGTCACTATTTTCACTTTTGGAGATAAAATTGTTCCCGATGAGAGCGAAAGAGTAATCAGGTCAAAAGGTCTCCCGATCAAAGTCCCGTTCGCGGACCTAACCTTCCAATTCAGCAGAAACCATTCCCGAAATGCGGAGAACCAGATAAAACAAATGGACGTGATCAACGTTCATCACCCCTTCATTAGTGGCGAGATAGCGTATCGCTACTGCTGGGACCTATCAATTCCAATCATTTTTACAAGCCATACCCGATACGACCTTTATGCTGAGATATATACGCCCAGGTTTTTACATAACCTTGTTCTCAAAACACTGGCGCGCAATCTAAAGAAGGCCTGCCATCAATTTGATGCCGTGATTACACCATCAGAGAGTTCCAGGGAAATGTACCGAAGGCTGGGTATCGAATCCAATTTCATAAGCCTTTCGAACGGGATATCATTATCTCACATGCATAAAACGTACCAGGGCATTGAACGAGGGAAGTTGGGCCTCACCAATGACAATGTGATCATCATGTACCTTGGCAGAATCGGGCCAGAGAAGAACCTCCCATTGCTCATCGACGCTTTTCATAAACTTCACAAATCTAAACCTCAGACAAGAATGGTGATCGTCGGGAGAGGTACGGAAAACAAAAAACTAGCTCAACAGGTTAAGTATCTCGGCTTATCAAATGTTGTGGTGTTTACCGGGTATGTGCCATATTCAGAGGTGCCGAAATACTTGCAGACAGCGGATATCTTCGTTACCGCCTCTGTGACAGAAGTCAACCCCTTATCTGTATTAGAAGCAATGGCAATGGGATTGCCAATTGTTGGTGTTGATTCTTCAGGGATCAGGGATCTGGTCGAACATAACTGCAATGGGTTGCTCTCGGAAATGAATGCCATCCTAATCAGCAAAAACCTTGCTGAACTAGTAGATGATGAAGAAAGCCGAATTCAGATGGGCACAAATTCCAAGAAAAGGGTTCAAGGCCATGATATCGAGACGACTCACAAGAGGTTAATCGAAATCTTCGAGAATCTGATTCAGAAAAAGGCGGGAATTGGTGAAAACAAATAAGTGGGGCTTGGTCGTGCTGGTTGGAGGGGTTACTTTGGCAGCAATGTTGACCTTATCGACGGATCAAGAATTCCAACTTCTTGAAATTACAACCTCGATTCCTACACCAAACCAACCTAGTCAGTTCTCAGTCCTCAGTGCAAATGTTGGAAATAGTGATCTCCGTTGCCACAAATATTTCTGGAAACTCTGCCTTTCAGATGTAGAGGAGAATATCAGCAAAAATATCGCCATTCTCGAGCCCGATATTGTAAGCTTCCAAGAACTCCTACCATACTCAAAGTGTGAGGATTACCCTACTTTAAGTCCAACTATAATTTGCAGCCATTACTCCTTTGATACGCATCAAGCCGAAAGAATCCTGGGCGAAAAATATACGATTGTTTGCGATACTCAACTCCACATGCAGTGCATCGCTGTAAAGGCTGGATTTGGATCTATCGAGGGATGCCCCATTTCAGAGACTTGCTTTTCCGGAAAAACTATAACCGCAACCAATGGCTGCGATGAAAATTTCACAATTTTCAGTGTAACGATCCTCCCCAACAACGGAGAACGCTTTGATGTAGTAAATGTCCATCTCAATTCCAGAAAACAGTATTGCAGAAGTGCAGCATTCGAGAAGATTTTTGATGAGAACCTATTGCAGAATCCTAGAATTATTATTATAGGTGATTTTAATACTAACCTCCTCAAGGCAAGCGACAATGCTAGCAAAATAATCTTGGAGTTATTAGATAACATAGGACCGGGACAACCCGTGACAAACCTACTTTCAGTACATCACACCTCCAAGCCCCCAAACACGTTTGAGTTCGGTTGGTTCAAAACCACCCTAGATTTTGCTTTCTCGAATTTTTTGAACGGAGACATGATTGTCTTAGGGCAAACTCAAGATACAGACCCGCTTGATGGGGGGTGGGGAATGGACCACTTTGCCTTATATGGGGTCTTCAGCCAGATGGAGTAAAACCCCCATCACAGCCTCACTCCTCCGGCGGCAGCCAGCGCAGAAGTGCCAGGACGAGATTCAGGTTAACGTCAAACTCGGTGTCCCAATGGGTGGACAGTTCGACATCGACACCAGCCGCTCCGGTGGACAGGGTCCAATCGACCAGCGAACCAGTCATGTAGCAGCCAGTGTAATACGCGGGATAGGGATAACCGGTGACCTCGGAGAGGTAGCGGGCCAGGGCGATCGAATTCGGATCGAGCGGCTCGCCAGCCGGATAGAAACCGGGGGCGGCGGAGTGGTACGAGACCACCGCGAGTACCGGGTTTTCGAGCACAAAGGCCATCAGCGCAATCGTTTCCGGCTCGGAAGCCGGGTGGGTGCCGGCGTTCAGTTCCAGCAGGTCCCAGCAGCCATCCCGGTCCCAGGTGGGCGACCAGCCGATCGGGAATGAGCGGTTCAGATCAACATCGTTGGCATTGGCGCGGCCCTCTTTTTTATGCGGCAGGGCCTCGCCGTCCGGGTTGAGCGAGCGCAGGATGAACAAGGTGGCGTCGGTGGGGACGGCATCCGGCTTGGCGGAGAAGTAGGTGATCAGCTGGTCGGTGAGTTCGATGGTGTTTAACTCGTAACCGCCATGGATGCCGCCGATCACGAGATACTGGCGTTCGCCTCGGCCAAAGCGCCAGACCTCGATCGGCCGCCCCTGAACGGAATAGCCGATCACCAGCGGGCCTTCCCACAGGGCATTGCTGGTCGGGACAACGGTCGGGAATTCGATCGGGGTTGGTGAAGGGCCAAACGTGGCGGTAGGGATCAAGGCAAGGGTCGGCACGGTGGTGGCTGTTGGCGGTCCGGTGGTTTCGGTGGGTATGATGGTGTCAAGCGTAGCGGACTCCGGACTGGTGGCAGCTGGCTCGCTGGTCTCAACTGCGATCGGCTCCGGCTGGGGAGACGAGAACCCACCTGAAGTGAGAAGCAGAAAAATACTAAGCAGGACGATCAGAGCCCAGATCCCGCCGACGATCCACCCGAGGCGGGCAGGGCTGAGGGGTTTCGATGACATCAGGCTGGCTCCGTGAATTTGATCATAGTTATGACACCGGGACGCAGCATGTACACCAGGGCATCCCGCCTACCATTTTACCCGAAACCGGAAAGCACGGCTGTCCCAGGAAAGACTGAATCTGGGAGAGAAATGATGTATGATGGGATCGAAATTCTTATTCAGGAAAAGAGGAGAGATGAAAAGAACAAACACAACCCAGCTGCTGACCGTGGCGCTGCTGCTACTGGCTCCGCTGTTGATGGGGGACACCGGACCCAAGCCGAGCGCAGATTTTGAACTGATCTACGAGATCAATCCCATCCCGGATGTGGTGAACGCGAGCCTGTACGACTGCAACGACCCGCTGTGCGAGGATGCCTTCCTGCTGGAAGAACTCGGTCCGCAGGGATTCAGATGCACCCAGTACGAATGCGACAGCCTGGCCTACGGCTATCGTGACTACCTGTTCATCTTGCTTGATTTCTCGGACGGCGTGACCCGCCAATCGAACATCTTTACCAAAAAACACTTCTCAGCCACGTACCGGGTGACCGTGCGGGCGGCTGACCTGCTGGTCGAGGAGACCGGCGGGAGCGGCAATCCATTTGAAATGGTTGTCGGCGCTGGGCTGATCGCAGTGGTCTGTCTGGGCGTGCTGGCCGTCGGGGTTGTGGCACTGGTGATCGTGCTGATCGTGCGAGCGAGCCGCAAGTGGAAAACAACACCCGCCTCCTCTGAGGAGGCCTTAGCGGCCTGACTGGGGTGCTTCCGGGGTCCTTGGAAATCACCCTTCCGGTCACGATCGTGATCGAGACGGTTGTGCTGTGGCTGTGGCAGCGCCGGCAGTCCGCCATCACTACGTGGCCACTGGCCGGATGGCTGGCCGCGCTTAACGCGCTAACGCAGGTCTTGCTGGCGGCAGGACTGGTGAAACTGCCATTCGCCTACCTGACCAATTTACTGCTGCTGGAAGCGGCTGTGATGATAGTTGAAGGTCTGGCGCTCGGACTGCGTCTACCGCAAAAGCAGGCGTTCAGCCTGAGCCTGCTGGCCAACGCGGCTTCGTTTGGTCTCGGCCTGCTGCTGCCGGTATAAAAACGAGGCGCTTCGCGCCTCGTTTCGTGTGTGTTGGGAATCCTAATTGCAGTTGACCGTAAACTCGACCGGCGGCGAAAGGTATTCGTTTGAGCCAACTGCCCGCACCCGGACGGTGGCGGTGACGGAATTGGCCGAGAACAAGGTGTAGGCATAGTTGACGGTGTAACCGCTGGTAAAGGGCACCTCATACTGCGGGGCAGGATCGAATTTGTAGCCATTCGGTGAGATCACGTTGAAAACCAGGTTAAACTGGACCTTGCCGGCGTTGGAAGTGGTGACGGTGTAGTTGAAGTCCAGTTCGGCCGGGCACGACCCGGAGTAATTCTTGGGCGAGACGGTCACGGAAGCGCCGGTGACCTTGGCTCCGCCGCTGATACTGGCACCGCCACCACTGCCGCCATCACCGCTGCCGGGATTGACCGCCTGGATAATGGTGAACAGAGTGAGGTACTTATCCTGATCGGCCACACCCACGCGCTGACCCTCTTCATTCTTCAGGATCCAGTAACTGGAGTACTCGCCGGCAGTGTCTGGAGCCGTAAACTCCACCGAGATATCAATCATCTGGTTCGGCTTGACCTCTTTTCCCAGCGGAATCTGGGTCGGCGCGCCCATTTTCTGGCCTTTCTCAAATTCAAGTACAAAGCCGGCGTTCCAGGTGGTGGTGCCGGTGTTGCGGATGCGCCAGGTCTTGGTGAATTCCTCGCCGGTCTCGATCTCGCTGTAATCCGGGATGGTGACATCGGCGATAAACTCCGCCTGATCATCACCGGTCTCGACCTCGTCGGTGGCGGTCGGGGTGGCAGTGGTCTCGTCTTCTGGGGCAACAACTGTCCCCGGTTGGTGGTCACCGGTGGCAGTCGGGTTACTGCCGGTTTCGCCGGGATCATCCTCCCCCGGCACGTCCTCGTCGATCGCGGCAGCGACGGTTTCGGCCATCATGGTCTGCTCAGCCGGATTGGCCTCCGGGGTGGGAAAATTACAGGCTGCCAAAATAAGGGTAACGGCCAGGGTCAATACCAGTACACGCATGAATCTCAGCATTACATCCTCCATCCTAGGGACGAACATGGTCTCCGAAGAGTATTATACAAGGGTAAGGGTATTATTGGAGAGGGAAATTACCGGCGCGGAAGCATGCGGCCAAGCGCCAGCCAAACGATCACAGCAGTGAACAGCCCGGCACGGGCATCCAGCCCGGCGGAGGTCGGTAAAAGGACCGGGACGGCGGCTAGGGCTGCCCCGCCAAGCACGAATTTGAGCACTTTCTGCCAGATTTGTTTTCGCCGCATCATCCACCACCTTGTCTGAAATAACACAAGTTGATAGATTTGGTTGCATTTTTTACGCCAGATCGTTACCGGCGATTGCAGGTTTCGCTCACTCCTCCCTGGCTTGCTCCGCCTCCCAGGCCTCCAGAAAGACCAGCAGTTCGCAGGCCAGTTCGCGGCCAAGCACGAACCAAGGCCGGGTTTCAGCCGCGTGCTCAGCCTGCTGTTTGAGCTTGTCCGCCATGTGAAAGAGAAACTTCGCCGCAGATGTGGCTTTCGAGCCAGCCTCCGGATCGCCGGCGATCTCCGCCTGAACGGAGTGCAGCCGCTGCTGGGTGCTCTGGTCCCACTGGAAAGCGCTCCGGCCCAGCCAGCCGACCGCCAGCGCCTCGACCTCTTCTTCGGCCACCCACTGCCCGGTATCCACATCCCGGTAGCGGACATTGACGATCCGCCAGACCTTGCGGCCGTCACTCAATTCGATCTGCGCGATTTCATCGTATGTCATACTACCCTCCTGAGTACACTGATTGTATCCAGGGAGTCTCACCCGCGGGGGCCTGTAAGGCACAGGTCAAACGGCTTGATGACAGCAAAAACGCCCCGGTGGGTGCCGGGGCGTTTGGTCATTACAGAATATCCGCCTCAGGGGTAACTGACCCGCAGCGAGCCGGAACCGAGGTCGAAGCGGATGATGAGTTGCTGTACGGCGGCGGCGAAACCGGGGGTTTCCCAGACGCCGGACTCGCCGGAAAAGTCGTCATCGCCGGAGATCTTGGTAAACCCGGCCGGAAGATTGACACTCCCCGAGCCGGTATCGCCGCGCAGCTGGATGGCAAGCCCTTCCGGAATAACTAAGGTGACCGAGCCGGAACCACTGTCGAGCGAGATCTGGCCGGAGTTGCCCTCCGCCAGGGCGACAACGATGCGGCCAGAGCCGACATCGATCCCCAGGTCGAGGACCGCATCCTCGGCGGTCTCAACGATGATACCGCCAGAGCCGGAGGAGATCTCCGCTGGGTAGGTCCCGCCGGGTAAAGCGACATCAATGCTCCCGGAACCGCTGCCAGCCATCAGGTCGGTCAGGGTCAGGGCTGTCAGGTCGAGGGTGGTGCTGCCGCTGCCAATATCGACGGTCAGGTCGGTGGGGACATCCGGCGCAAGACTGATGTCCGCTCTGGTCTGGGAACTTTCAAACCAATCGCCAAAGCCCGCGATGGCATCCAGGCGCAGCCGGATATTACGGTCCGAACCGCCGCTGGCCGAGAAATCGACCCGGTGATTGTGGCGGACTTCGGCCTCAAAGAGGTTGGGGCTGTCGTCCAGTGCGGAGACCGAGATGGCCCCGCTGTCGAAGTCCACAACGACATCGGCACTGCGGGCATCCTCAAACGGCTCCGAGAAGGACTCGGTGGTTACCTCGATTTCCGGCAGACTGCCGACCAGAGTCGGCGCAAGGAACAGGAAGGCGACCAGCAGCAGAGCCAGCAGTCCGGACAGGACACTGGCTAGCCAGCGCCGGCTGCCGCTGAACAGCATGTTGATGCCAGCGACCACCAGGAAGACCGGCCAGAAGCGGAAGAAGACCGAGAAGTTGACAGCGTCGATCATGCCCATGTTGGCAAGCAGATAGTAGACGCCGATGCCGATAAAGAGGATCGGCCAGAATAAATTGGGGAACTTGCGATTTTCGTTCATGTTTGCTCTCCTGAGAGTTGATCAGTTTTCAGTACCCTATACGGAACGAGAGAGCGAAGGTTGCAGGGGAAGTTGGGCATCCAAAAGCAGTTTGCTTCGCCCAACAACAGGCGTCGTCGGGCTCGCGAGGACAAACCCGATGACGATTGACAGCACCCCAAGTTGTTTAGGGGGTCAGGCGTGCGAATCCCACAGGGGCTCGTCGATGCCCTTCTGCTGGTTCTCGAAGCGGCCCATCACGAACAGCAGGTCGGACAGCCGGTTGAGGTACTGCAGATTTTCAGCGCGGACAACCTGCTCGGCGGCCAGGGTGACCGCCTGTCGTTCGGCGCGGCGGCAGACCGTGCGGGCCAGCTGCAGGGCGGCTGCGCCAGATGTGCCCCCAGGGTGGATGAAATTCTGCAGCGGGCCGACGGCCTCGTTCAGTTCGTCCACCAGCGCCTCGAGCGCCCGGATATGTTTTTCCTCGATGCGGGGCACCTGCCATTCCTTGACATCCTCCGGCGGGAAAGCCAGATCGGAGCCGAGATGCAGCAGTTCGTTCTGGATGCGCGCCAGGGCTTCGGCCAATTTTGCATCCAGCCCGAAGGACATCGCCAGCCCGATAACGGCGTTGAGTTCGTCGATGGTGCCGTAGGTGGCGACGCGCGGGTCATCCTTGCGGACGCGCTGGCGGGATCCGAGGGCGGTGGTGCCGTCGTCCCCTTTGCGGGTGTAAATTTTCGTGATCTTTGGCATAGGGAAATTGTAACAGGTAGTCGGGTGGTCGAATAGTCGGGTGGTCGGGAGGGTGGCGTGCTCGCTATGACAAGATTGATGGTTGAATCACCTGTGTCTGCCGGGTTGTGACCTTGGAAGCCTTAGCCAGCCCGGCCGCGGCGGCGGAGGCGGCCCCACAACCAGCCAGCAAGCGGCAGCACCAATCCGGTGGCAACCCATTCCCAATTGGTGCCGAAAAAGCGGCGCAGGGTGTAGAGATAGTCCGGGGAAACCAGGACCGGGCGGACCTCAGTGGTGGTGAATGCTTTGTCCCCCAACCCTTCAGCGTTGACAATCACCGACAGGTGGAGGGTCAGATTTTGCTCACCAGCCTGCTCGGGACGGACCTCCCACAACCAGCGCAGATAGGGCTGGTCGCTGGTGCGGATCTGCTCTTCCTCGGTGAGGGGTTTAATGAAAAAGGCTGTGCCGCTCAGCCGGGCGCGCATCACCGTACTGACCCGCACCGGAATGACCACCACCGGTACCTCCGGGTCCATCCCGGCAGTCAGGGTGGCTTTGATCTCTTCGTCCGCTTCGATCTGCTCGCCGGTGACCGGGACGACGCGGACCTCAACGGGAATCAGAGCACCTTGGCGCATACCTTCGGGAGGATCGAACAACGCACTGCCCTGCGGCAGGCTCTCAACCACCTCGGCATAGATCGTATTCAGGTCGAGGCTAACCGCCTGGGGAGTGGGTTCGGGCAGATCTTCACCAATGGGCGGCAGCGTGGCGGTCTGAGGAGGCGTGGCAGTTGGTTCGTTGCCAGGTTCTTCTTCGGGGGGCGGTGAAGGTTCCGCCGCGCTATTGCCCGGATCGAAAGTGCCGTTCTCCTCCACCCCGCAGGCAGCCAGCGCCAGCGCGAGAATCAGGATCAGAAGAAAACGGGGCAGGCGGAAGATCATGGCTTATTGTATAGAATTTGGAGAGAAAATTCAACCCTGGTTCAGAAGGGAGCCGGGCAGGTCCAGTCGCGGGCCGGGAAATCCTCGGCAGATGGCAGGGCGATCCGCTCGGCGTGCAGCATCAACCGGTCGGCGCGGTGGCCGCCGTACATCCGGTCCCCGATGATGGGGGCGCCGGCCGCAGCCAGCTGAACGCGCAACTGATGCGTGCGCCCGGTATGGGGCTGCAACCAGATGCGAATCTGTCCGATCCCGCGTTCAAGCAGCAGATATTCGGTATGGGCGTACTGCCCGCCGCGCGGCACGACCGCCATGCGGTCGGAGCGTTCGGGATCAGCATCCAGGTAGGAACGCAGTTCGCCCCGCTCTTCCAAACCGCCGATCCCCGCCAGCAGGGCGATGTATTCCTTAGTCACGGTACGGGATTTGAAAGCCTGGTCGAGATAGGCGTTAACCGGGCCGGGGCGGGTCAGCAGGCACAGCCCGGAGGTATCCCGGTCGAGCCGGTGAAAGAGACGGATATCCGGGCCAAACCAGGACTGAGCCAGGGAGAGCAGATCGTCTCCAGGTGGCTGCCGGTCGCCAGGTGACTGGCGGACGGGCTGGGAGAGCAAGCCCGCCGGTTTGCAGACCACCAGCAGGTCGCCCTGATCGGCCAACAGCCAATCCTGCTGGAATACAGGCGGCGGTGCGGGCGGCACGATGGCTGGCGGGCGGAAGATGATGATGGTATCGCCAGCCGAGACCTGCCAGGAGCCGAGCCAGACCGGGCGTCCGTTTACGGTGATCTGGCGGCGGGAGAGCAGGCGGGTGAGGTCGGCGCGCTGCCAGCCGGGGAAACGGCCGCGCAGGACGCGGTCGAGCCGCTTTCCGTGCTCGGCGGGGACAACGGTGATAGCGAGGCGTTCCTGTGGTTTGGGCATATAGAGATTGTAGCGCGTAGTTGGGAAGTTGGATAGCAAGGTCGTTTGGGAGGCAGCGTAGGGTGGCCCTCACCCCGTCACTCCTGCGCAACGTCTGCCGGCGGGCAGGAATTGCAGAGTCAAGACCACAATATCGGTTATAAGGTTAGAGAAAAGAAGATAAGTGAATCAATACCGGTCAGGCTGACCAACGTGCGGTGATCGAGAGGTCGATCTTGCGGCCGGCGCTGCGCTCGAGTGCGGTCAAGGTCCCAAGCTCGAGCCGCCCGCCCAGGCCGCGGGTGAGGATCTCCATTCCGGGACGAAGGATCTCCGGCGGGCTCTCCAGCGCGTAGGCGGTGACCACGATAAAGGCGGGCTGCTCGGTCAGACAGTCTCGCAGGATGGTGCACAGGTGATCAAAATTCTCGGAGAACGCCCAGCGCTCACGATTGGGACCGAGTCCATACTTGGGCGGGTCGAGGATCAGGCCGTGGTAGCGGCGGCCGCGCCGGACCTCGCGCTCGGCGAACCTGGCGGCATCCTCCACGATCCAGCGGATCGGCCGGTCGTTGAGATCGTTGAGAGCCTGGTTTTCGCGTCCGAGGGTGATGGCGCGGCGGGAGGAATCAATGTGGGTGACCACCGCGCCAGTCCGGGCAGCAGCCAGCGAGGCCAGCCCGGTGTAGCCAAACAGGTTGAGGACTTCGCAGCCCGGCTCGGCCGCCCGGACCCGATCTTCGATCCAGTCCCAGTGGGCGGCATTTTCGGGGAAGATCCCGACCTGGCGGGAGTCTTCAATGGCGGCCCACATTTTCAGGTTCCGGTATTGCAGCGGCCAGCGGTCCGGTAGGGTCTGGCGGAAATGCCATTCGCCTCCGCCGCCCATCTCAGCAGGGAGATACTCGGCATGGGCGGCGTGCCAGTCCTCGGGCGGCGCGACGGGCTTCCAGATGGCGCGCGGCTCAGGCCGGATCAGGTGATAGGGGCCAAACCGCTCGAGCTTGCGTTCGCCGCCGCTGTCGAGCAAGGTATAGTCCTGCCACGCCGGAGAGGTTAGCTGCAAAGTCATGGCCGGCGCTCGCCGTTGCGGCTGGGTCGGATAGCCTCGACGATCTGCTGTTTGAGGGTTTCGGGTTCGTAGCTGCCGGCCACTTTGACGCGCATCAGTGGCAGACCGACCCGGGCGAGCAATTCATCGACAAACTCGTCCCGCTCCCGGCGGTCGCGCCACTGGTGGCTGCGGTCATCCAGTTCAATGGCCAGAAAAGGGGCGAAGGTATCGGGTTGGCAGAGAAGAAAGTCGATGTGTTTTTGCGTGACCTTGCCGAGAGCGGAGAAATAGGTACTGCGGTTCAGGTTTTTCGTTTCGACCAGATCAGCCAGACGGACCATGGCGAAGATGGTGAACCGCTCACCGACGACCGGCTTGAGGGCAGCGAGGAATTTCTGCTCGGCGGCGGTCAGTACAGCCTCTTTGAGCGTGTAACTTTTCATCAGGGCGGCTTCCTGGCGACTGACGCGCAGGCGGGAAAGCAACTGGGGAAGCACGATCCCGAGGACGAGGACCCCGAGGGCAATCAACCAGAATTCGATATCCGGCATGGTGTTTATTCCTTCCTAGTGTGTTTCCCTTTTATGTGCAGGAAGTGTACCACTAGAGGATGGTGATTGGTGATCGGGCAGTGAGGAATATCGTCGACAGCAACCTGCTGGGGGTGTTGTTTATTCTGGCGGCGGGGTCTTTGCACTCACAAGTCCATCAGCTCGATTCTGTTAAACGGTCCGGCTGGGATTGCGATCAAAGATCATCATCAGGGTTTCGCGGGTTTTGATAAATGGTATAGAGGACAACGCCATTGATCTCGAGCTCAGCGAGCACTGGATAATGGGCAAAGAATTCCATCGCCTGGCTGCGATCAAATTTCACCAAGGCATAATCATGGGGGGACATATCAATTGGTAATTTTGAATGCTGCCTCTCAAGCTGATAGCGCTCTTCGAAATAGCGATTGGCGAAGTTCGTGTCGCGCCAGATCAACACCCGGCTGTCAGGCGGGATGTGCACGGACACCAGATGATTCAATTCGGCCCAGCCGGTATCCCAATAGTCAATCTGGTAACTTCCCACCGCACCGCTGAAGCCGCCAACCAGCTGATTATAGTAACTGTATTGAAGCGGGTGGAGTTGAATGATGGCCACAATCCCAGGCAGGAGGATCAGTGCTGCCAACACTGCCCGGATCACACCTGAGCGCACCTTTCCGAATAAATGGCCAAGGCCAACACCCGCCAGGACGAACAGTGGCGGCGTGATGAACAGGAACTGGCGAAAGTTATTGTACATTACGGGGCGAGCGATAACGACGTAGGTGATCGGCAGCACCAGCCAGAGCAACAGCAGAATCATCCTGGTGCGCCACGCTGTTTCTCGATTTCGGTCGAGCAGGAACAAGATCAGGCCAATCAAGGCCAGGAGAACCAACGGTTCGGTAAATTGGATCGCAATCAATTTCGGCAAGTAATGACGCGGGAGGGCGTTCTCTGAGAAGAACTGGCCCTCAAAAAGAAACTCTCCCTTCCAGACATGATCGCTGAAAAAGAGGAGCGACTCTAGCACGCCTCTTACTCCATAGACCCAAAGATACGGCCAGGAGATGAAATTGATCAGGGCAGCAGTCAGCGTGTATATCGTCAACCCCGGCAAGGCTTTGGCGCGCAATCTAACCAGCGCATAAATGCCAACGATCCCACCGGAGAAAAGCGCAACCGTACGAGTAGAGATGGCCAGTCCCCATAACCCGGCGGCAAAAACCAAGGAAACCCATTCTGCCCGGCTGAAAACACCTGACCGTTCTGGTTTCAGAATCAGGAATATGACGACGAGCAGTGCCAGGAGACCAAGCCATTTGTAGACCTGAAGCATGTAAATATGGCCCAGCACCTGATAGCCTGCCAGACTGCCTGAGGTGGTAAGTGCCGAAAATATCCCGCCCAACAGACCCTCGCCTTCTGCCTGATAGGCGGCCCGCACCAAGCCCTGAACCAGACGGGTGGTAACAGGCGATAACCAGAGCAGCAGATTCAAGCCCGCCAGCACGCCGACCAGCACGTTCACGGGCCTGCGAGGCTTAGCGGGAAAATCGGCCATTCGGGAAACCTGCCAATGATCCACCATCCGAAAGCCAGCGGCGACGACCCAAATGAACATGGTCAGAAGCGGGATGTCCTTCGGATTGATGAAAGCATGTCCCCACAGAAGCGGCTGGGTGCCAAAGAGGACGGCAACAAACAGGCTCTCCCAGTCTTTGAGGAAACTGCGGGCGAGGAAATACATCCCGATCACGCCAAGCTGGAAGATCGCAAAGTAACCGAAATGAAAGATCACAAACCGCCGATCGATTTGTTCAGTGGAGAAGATTTCATTAAACCAGCG
Source organism: Anaerolineales bacterium (assembly GCA_020059485.1). GTDB lineage: Bacteria > Chloroflexota > Anaerolineae > Anaerolineales > UBA11579 > UBA11579. The sequence goes on along the minus strand of JAGVCA010000005.1, from coordinate 2,325 downwards.
TACCAGGACCAGGCTGGCAGTGCCGTAGTACTTGATATTGCCATTGGCATTCCCAATTTGATCGAAAGCCTGGAAAGGATCCTCGTGGAGGCGGTTGAGATAAATATCCAGCGAAAGCCGGGCATTGTCGGATTCATAACCCTCATCGATGCTGACCCCAAAATCTGGCACAATAAAAATGGCAATCAGAAATCCCAGGGCAACAAAGGCTGCCAAAAGAACTTTTGGCGAGAGTTTTTGGATACCTCGTTTCATTGCATCAATCCGATTTTCAAGGCTGTCTTTTCCGTTCCCGGATCAGTTACCCAGATTGTATATAATATATAGTGGGACACCATCCACCTCGAACCAGGCCACCAGCGGATAATCAAGCAGTTCTTGACGGTAGGGAATATCGCGGTAGTGAAGCAGGGCATAATCGCAATCAAGCGGATCAAATGGTTTGCTGGGGTGGCTGAACACCAACTCATAACGGCCTTCAAAATAACGGTTGGCGTAATCCGGCTCTCGATAGCTCAGAACCCTAGCATCGGGCGGAATAACTTCTCGGGCAAGTTGGTCCAACTTGACCCACCCGATATCCCAGTAGTCCACTACGTACCTGGCAGACGCTCCTTTAAATTCTCCCACGAACTGGTTGAAATAACTGTATTGCAGCGGATGTGTTTTAATGCTGCCGACCAGGCCTGGTATGATCAGGATCAGGGCGAGCGAGAACCGCAGGTGCTTATTCTTCAGGATCAGGCCAAGCTGTGAAAATCCCACACCAGCAAGAACGAAAAGAGGCGGTGTAATAAACAAGAACTGCCTAAAGCCATGATAGAGTGTCGGACGAGCTACAGCAACATACAGGATCGGCAGGAAAAACCATAGCGCGAGCAATACCATCCTGGCATCCAGTTCCCTGCGCCTTAAAATCCCCATTACTGTTACGAGTAGGCCGATGATCGCCAACCCGACCAGCGGCTCCGTGTACTGGATCGCGATCATTTTCAAGAGGTAATACCAGGGAAGACCTTGTACGCTGTAGAATTGGCCTTCAAAAATAAGGGTCCCCCTGAGGACATGGTCACTAAAGAAAAACAAAGAGCGCATCAATCCAGGAAAACCAAATACCCATAAAAATGGCCATGTGAGATAGTTGATCATCATTGCGACCAGGGAATAAATGCCCAAACGCAAAATGGCCTGCTGACGGAATTTAGCCAATGCATACAGACCAACAATGCCCCCGGCAAATACAGCCACGGACCTGACAGAAATCGCATACCCCCACAATCCACCTGCTGCAACGATTGCGACCCACTCCTCACGGGAAAAAATGCCTGATTTCTCAGTCAAATAAAAAAGAATAATGGCGACGACGAACAACAATACTCCCAGCCACTTAAAAATCTGGAGCACAATAAGATGAGCCAGCGCCAGGTATCCAGCCAGGCTTCCCGATGTGGTCAGGGAGGCAAAAGCCTGCCCCAGCAATCCCTGGCCTTCCGCCTGGTAACCGATCTGGACTAGCTGCTGAGCCAGGGACGCGGCCAATGGTGAGTTCCACAGGAGCAAATTAAAACCCGCCAAGGCTCCTACCAATATGAGCAAAGGCTTACTGCGCCAGGAAGGCTCAACTCCTGACGCCGCTCCCCGGCCTTTTGACTCGGCCTGCCGCCAACCCTCAACCATGCGAAAGCCAACAACCACGGTGAGGATAAACATCGAAAGCATTGGGATGTCTTTGGGGTTCATAAAGCCATGCCCAAGGAGAACTGGCTGAGTCCCGAACAGAATGGCAACAAACAAACTTATCCAATCGGACATGAGCTGGCGGCACAAAAGATAGACACCGATCACGCTAAGCTGAAAGAACAAGAAATAGACATAATGTGCGATCAGGTGCGTCCCGTGGTTCGTTTCTGGGAAGATAAACCTTTCCAGGAATACAGCGATCAGGCTGCTGCCGGTACCATAGTACATCGCTCCGGCTCCATGAATTCCCTCCAGCGCCACGACAGGATCCTCTTTAAGTTCATTGGTGTACAGATCTAAACTCAGGTTTGCCCGCTGGTGATCACTGCTCTCGTCAAGACTGACGCCAAAATCGGGGACGATGAATAACCCGATGATAAGATTGGCGATGATCCACAACAGCAAAATTGTCTTGGGTGTTGGTTTGGTAATTGTCATGGTTCCCTGTGTACTGTTAACCGGTAATTTAATAAAATGAATATGGCTGTAAGTATCTTTACAAGTAAACTAATTTATTTGCTTTTGTGCGATTATATCGTATGATCTTCTTTGAAGATCTGCCGGAAATAACTATCATCAGGCAGA
>JAGVCA010000027.1 GCA_020059485.1 Anaerolineales bacterium | reverse complement strand
CTGGCATAAGGTCTACGAACCTGGATGCCCCTAGCTTCAGCTGGGGGAGGATGTCACGCATTGGGGGGTTAGTACCAGATCCGGAAAGAGGTGACGGCCACTGTTTCGAGATCATTGAAAGTCAGGCGGACGAACACTTCAACCACACCCAGGGTACCCGAACCATGGTGCAGGGTGAAACTGGCCAGACCGCGGCTGTCGGTTGGGATCTGATGTAATTCTACAATCGTACCATCCGGATAAAGGGCCTGGATGTGCAGAATGCCCTTGGCAAGCGGAGCATGATTCTGGTCAGTGGCAATCACATCGAATTGCTGCGCTTCGCCATTGACGATCAGCGCCTGCCTGGGGAAGACGGATAGCTGGATCTTGTTAATGTGGTTGTTGTAGATGAAGTTGCGTTTGGGTTCGAGTTTGGTGTAATCCGTCTCAAAAGCATAGAAATACTTCAACCCTAGCGGGGCAAGGACGATGGTGGCATCCTTCGGGTTTTCGGGCATCCACACCATTTGAGTGTACTCAAAATACTGGACCAGCCGGCCGCGCACATGCTCAAGCCCTGAGATCGGGCGACCGAACTGACCCTGGCCGCCGTACTGCTGATAAAAGGTGTGGAAATTAAAGCATACCGGGTAATCCCAATCCCCCGACTGGTAGCAATTCGGTGTGGTTTTGGTCAAGCCGGGAATGATCTCGCCGCGCTCGTACAGTTTTTGCCCCAGCGGCGTCAGGCGAACCTTATCTCCCGGCATGTTTTCGGAGAAAAATTCAAAGCGGACCTTTTCAAAATACTGTACCAACCGCCCGCTTGCCGGGTCGATATCGGCCTCGGTGATCGGCAAACCATATACCAGACGGGCATTTGGGTTATTGATGTAGAAGTCGTAGAAAGCGCTGGTGACGTAATGCCCTGTTTCCGGGAAATATTCCGGCTGCTCAGACTGCGCACCGGCATTACCGCCGGAGAGACTGAAAACCGCCAAAACGATCAGGATTGTGAGGTAAAACTTTCTGGTCATCACAATAGTGATTATAGAGGGAATGTAAAAACGGGCAACCGAAATTGGGGGTGAATTTTTTTAAGGTTGATGCGTCAGCAGGAGGTCGGCCAATTTTGCTACGTCCTGTACGATCAGGTCTGCGCCTGCCCGGAGCAGTTCGCGGCGGCTGCCAAATCCGGAGAGCACGCCGACCGTCTGCGCGCCGGCAGCCCGGCCAGCACGGATATCCACGGTGGTATCGCCGATCATCAGTCCATTTTCCACCGGGATATCGATCTGTTCGGCACACCAATACAACGGATCGGGCCAGGGCTTGGTGTGACGGACGGTTTGTCCGGAAGCCACACAGCGGAAGAATGGCTGTAAAGCATGAGATTCGAGGAAATTGAGTGTGCCGATTTCGCCGCGGGCGCTGATGATGGTCATCGGGTAGCGCGGGAGCAAGCGTTCCAGACTGCCACGCGTTCCGGGGATCATCGGCAGAGTGGTCTTTGGCCGATGCAGACGCAGGTCGTTCAAGCGATCAAGCATGCCGATCATCAGCCGGTCGAGATGCAGCCAATCGAGGGCGGTATAGACCGCATTGAGAGGAGTGTCCAGGGTCATCACAAACCGCCGGGATGCGCGCTGCCGGTCCCAGCGGGGGAACAGCCGGGCGAGGGGACGGGTCAACCTCTCCAGCCGGGCGATGTATTGGTCGTCCGTATCCCTGAGCGTACCATCGACATCAAAAAAGAGCGCCTTGATCCTGGCAAAGTCGAGTGACATGAGCCTCCTTGCATTAACATCAGGATTTTACCAGTAATCCTGGCTTTGGTTTTTCACCGCAAGATGTGATTTATGGTATATATGGTTGCGGAGTATTGTGGCAAAAACCCAGCCACAGCAGAAGAAGAGAGACAGTATGCAAATCATGCAAGACTCATTCGACGAGACCAAGATGGTTGAGTTCGCGCTGGAAGGCGATCTGGATGCCTTTAACCGGCTGGTGCTCGCTTACCAGGACCTGGCCTATAATGTGGCCTTCCGGGTAGTGGGTGAGCGGACGTTGGCCGAAGATGCTGTCCAGGATGGTTTTCTGGCAGCCTACCGGAAACTGAAGACCTTCCGGGGAGGTTCATTCAAAGCCTGGCTGCTCCGGATCGTGACGAATGCCTGTCTGGATGAACTCAGGCGGCAGAAACGGCGGCCAATGGTGCCGCTTCAGCCGTATGATGATTATGATGAAGAGATCGAATCGCCCGAGTGGCTGGAGGACCCAGGTGAATCGCCTGAAGAGAACCTTGTCCGCTCAGAGTTGAGCGCTGCCATCCAGAACTGCCTGGATGACCTGGAGAACGATTTCAGGGTGGTGGTGGTGCTGGTCGATATCCAAGGGATGGATTATGCCGAGGCAGCCGCGGTGGTCGAATCACCGCTGGGCACGATCAAGAGCCGGTTGGCGCGGGCGCGCGCTCGCCTGCAGGACTGTTTGCACGGTTTTGGGGAACTTTTACCCGATACTTTCCGTTTTGAGGGTGAGAGCATACCATAATGAAAACCAACAGATCTCCCCTCTCTGAACTGGAAAACCTATCCGCATATCTGGATGATCAGCTTCAGCCAATTGAGGCAGAAGAGCTGCGCCAGAGATTGGCGCAGGAATCAGAGCTGCGCCGCCAACTGGAAGATTTGCGGAGGACCAGGTATATCCTGCGGCGGACACCGAAGGTCAAACGGCTGCGCAATTTTGTGCTGTCTCCAGAGGATATCCGAAGGCAGCGTTTTGCCGCGCAGGCGATGAATTTTTCGCGCCTGATCTCGGCTGCAGCCTCAGTCTTGCTGTTGGTGATGATCGGGACCCAGTTCCTACTGGGTGGTGGGCTGATGGCCGGCGCGCCGGCGGAAAATTTCTCTCTGATGGTTGATGAGGCTGCCGATGATCTGGGGGCTGAGGAACCGGCGGCAGAGACGATGATGCTGGAATCTGTACCGATGGAAGAAGCGGCTGAAGAAGACTCTGCTGATGACAGCATAGATGCCGCTCTGGTGGCAGAGGAAACTGAAATGCCCGCGGCGGAAGAAGCTGAGATGCTGGATGACGCGCCTACCCAAACGCCAGAACTGGACGGTGCGGGTGGTGGCCCTCCTGTTGAAGGTGAACCACCGGCTCCGGAAGCAACCTCTGAGGCCGAGTTCTCGCCTGATGAGCGCAGCATGCCGACTGAGAAGGACACCTCCACGGAGGGCGGAGTTGGTGAGTCCGGATTGACCGGAGAAGAAGTCCAGAGCCAGGACGAGGTGTTCGCGACGGAACCTGCCGAACCAACCCTGGTGATCAGCCTGTCTCCGGCGCGGATCGTGCAGGCTGTCCTGTTGCTGCTGGCGGTCGCGGGCGCGCTGATGGCCGCGTATTACCGAAAACAGGTGCGCTGATCAGGGCACCAATTCTATTGACAGTGTTTTGATCGTAATATTTCCGGCCAGATCGAAAGCCCGGATCTCGAGTTGATGTTCGCCAACGGTGCCCTGCCAGGGGAAGGTATAAGGCGGATCAGCGATCGTCGAGATCAGGCTGCCATTGACCCAGAACTCGACCCGGCGTAAACCGACATTGTCGTCGGCTTGGGCCTGGATAGTAATATCCCTTTGATCCGGCCAGTCGAAAAGTTCTCCATCGAGCGGCCGCAGGATCTGCAGGGAGGGGGACAGGTTATCGACCGTCACCTGAAGAGATTCTGTCTCGATAGACTGGTCCTGCCGAATGACCTGCAACTGGATGGCATACAAGCCATTCAGCCCGCTGGTATCCCATTCAGCCAGAGTACCGCCACGCGTTGGAGCGCGGCCCTCTCCGATCTGCAGCCACTGACGAGGGTTGAGGCCTTCGCCGATCCGCACCTGGAAGGCGGTGAACCCCTCGCCTCCGGCGTTCCCCTTGATCTCAACCAATCCAGAAACGTAACTGAAGATCTCAGGCATCAGGATGCCGGCCGTCTCGCTGGCCGGACCGGGATCAAAGAGCACGTCATACGTATCCGGCGGCAGTGGCAGACCTTTGGCGGCTGCCCAATCAACCGCTTCAGGAGGAAAGACCAGGTACACACGGTTTTCGACGAATTCTTCAGGCGTATAGATGGTCGCCAGCCGCCCGGTCTGGATGTTGACCAGGAAGCTGCGGTACAGGCTGTCTGCCTGGAGCGGTTCGCTGCCGGTGATGAAAACCTCACTCACAGTTTGCGGGCATTCATCCGTTGGCAGCATGCCAGAGGGATCGCAGACCGTCAGGCGGACGATGCCGACTGGATCGGCCCAATCGGCAACCGCCTCATCCTGTAGGGCGGTCTTCATCATGGCATGCCAGATCCCGCCCGCGGCTTGTGGATCAAGCGACCCCTCGGTACTGACGGGCAGTCCGGAAGTGCCGCTCACCCAAACGCCGACGACCTGCTGGGGGGTGAACCCAACCGCCCAGACTGTATTATCGGTCAGGGATTGGCCATAACGGGCCGCTACCGGTCGGGCGATCTCAAAGTCATTGGGATTGCCAAGACTGGCGCGTCGGGCAGTCTCATCGCTGAGGATATCGGTGACCAGGAAAGCCAGCTGGGGAGTGGTGACCGAGCGGGTTACAGCGGTGTGGATCGGGATGTTCTGTCCACCGGTGCGGACCTGAAGGATGATCCGCGGCTGGATCGAAGATTCTCTTGCAGCCGGGGTCGGGTCAGCGCCGGCGAGGGTACCAAGATTGGCAAACATGCTGTAGGCGTGGGTCAGTTCCAACAGGCTGATCTGTCCCTGATCGAGCAGAGGAGCATACGGATCCGTGCCAGGGAGCAGACTGTAAGATTTGATCCCGGATTGTTGGGCAGTCAGCCAGGCGTTTTCAGGGCCGACCTGAGCCAGTACAGACAGCAGGGGAACCAGGCGGTCATCGGCGGCGGCAGTGCGGATTCGCATCGGACCAAGATGTTCGCCATCGAAGTTCTGGTAGCCGACCATTGATTGTGGCAGGCTGGCAGGGATATCCCATACCAGGGAGGCAGGCCCCATGCCGCGGGTGAAGGCAGTCAGATAGATGAAGGGCGAGAGGATCGTCCCGGGAGTATGGACAGAGTCAACATCGCCAGCGGCTGCCAGGACTTCTCCGGTGACCGGATCCAGGATCAACACGCCAGCATCCAGTTCTGCACCAGTCAGAACGTCATCCCGATTGAGCCGGGGCAGCAGGGCGGCGGCAGGACAGGGCCGGTTACCGAGCGAGTCCAGCGGCAGGATGCCGGTGAGACGGTCCAACTGGGCTTGGCGGGTACATTCTGCCTGAGTCTGCAGATCGAGATCGACCGAAGTGACGACCTCATAGCCGCCGCGGGCTGCCCGGTCCGGACCCAGGGCGCTGTCCAGGGCCTCGATCGCCAGACGGGTGAAATCCGGTGCGGCCATCGGCAGTGGCAGGGCAGTGGTCAGCAGCAGGAGCGGCTCCTGGTTGGCGGAGAGGGCTTGCTGAGCGGTGATCATCCCGAGGTCGCGCATCCGCTGCAGTATCTGATTCTGTCGTTCGGCAGCCACCTGGGGTGCATCGATTGGGTTAAGGTCAGGCGTGCCGGCCGCGGCTGCCAACAGGGCTGCTTCCGCCAGGCTGAGATCGACTGCTGGTTTTCCGAAAAAAACCCGGGCGGCTTCGTCGATACCGTATGCCATTTGGCCGTAGGCAGCATTGTTGAGATACCATTCCAGCACAGTGTCACGGCCGTAGATGCGGGTGATCTGGGCGGCCAGCAGGCGCAGCCGCCAGGTTTTTTGCGGGCTTTCAGGTTCTGACCACAGCAGCAGATCGGCTGCCAGACGTTCGGCGATGCCGGGCGGCTGCGTTCCCGGCCTGAAGCCGGGATGCTGCCAAAACTCCGGATCGAGCATGGCGAGAGTGGCGTTGACGACATCCTCGGGGAGGACTTCCAGATAGACGTACTCAGCCTCGGTGGTGTTGGGGTTCTGAAGGGTGACCAGTAGCTGGGTACCCGTACGGTCATATAAACGGGTCGGCTGCCGGAAAACTCCATCCTCGCCTAGCAGGTCTGGCAGGGCAGTGACCGCCGGCAGCCCGCTGGTCAGGGCGGCATAGCTTGAAACGAACCATAGGATGGCAGCTACCAGTGCGACCCCAAGAACGGCAAGCAGTCCGACGCTGAAACGGGCCATTCTGGCAGTTGGCGAGCGGGAGTCTTCTTCGCGCTGCCTGCGCCGGCGGGAGATAATTTGCGGAGGGGTTGGGAAAGGTGCCATGCCAGAATTGTACATGATAACCGCGCCTGGCGGCAATCATGGAAGATGGGGAGTCAGCGATCCTGTTCAGGCTCACGCGTAAGAACAAATCCCCGCCAATGCGAAAAGAAAACCCCCGGAGGGGTTCTCCGGGGGTTGATGGATCGCTGGGGTCTGTTACTGAACCGGTACGGACCAGTCATTGCCCAGAACGATGGCCACATCGATCGGGCTATTGGGGTCGAAGCTGTTGAAGATCCGGGTGTTCTGGATGCCCATCAAGGTCACCAGATATTGCACAGTGTAGGGCTTGCCGGTGTAATCGTAAATGGTGGTCGAGGGCACCAGATCGCCATTGCCAACCTCGGCTATCGTGATGTTGTGGCTGGCCAGGAACGTCTCGGTTGAGCCGGCCAGGCCGCTGACAGAGGAACCATTGTAGATCCCCACCTTGGCGGCTTCGGACTGCATCAAGGTGTTCGGGTCTGCGCCCACTGTGCCCGGTCCGACGATGCCAGAGGGGGTGAAGATCTCGTCACGCAGGATGCGGATATTTTGCGTGATCGGCTTGAGGATGTTCAGCCCGTCCGGGGAGAGAGCATGCGCGACGTAATCCGGAGGTGCGATAACGTACTGGCCAATCTGTTCCGGGTTGATCTGCAGGGCGAGCTTAGCGAGATTGAAGGCATCAAAGAAGGGGATATTGGTCTGGATGTTCTGGGAGAAGATATCCCACACACCTTTGGGATTTGTGAACAGTAACCGCTGGATATCTGGACGGAGCAGCTGATTGCGGATCGCCAGGATGACTTCCTGTTGGCGCTGGGCGCGCGAGAAGTCTCCGTCGCCTTCGGTGCGGTTACGGACATACGCCAGGGCGATCTGCCCGGTCAGTGACTGCTCACCAGCTTTGAGGCGTTCTTTCTTTTCGGTGCCGATCATTTCAAGCTTCATGGGCTCTTCGATCACCAGTTTGACACCGCCAATATAATCCACAAACTGCACGAAGGCGGTGAAGTCCACCTGGGCCCAGTAGTGGATATCAATGCCGAGGAATTCCTCGACGGTCCTGGCTGCCAGCTCAGGCCCACCGCCAGGCAGGCGGTTGGCTTCCCCCAGGAAGTAGGCAGTGTTGATCTTGTTCTGACCGAAGCCGGGGACATTGACCCACAAGTCGCGTGGGATCGACAGCATTGCGGCGCTCTTCCCGATCGGATCGATGGTCAGGATCATCATGGTGTCGGTGCGGGAAGGACCTTCGTCCGCAGCCCAGTCACGGTAGTCCAATCCCATCACCAGGAAATTGATCCGGTTGGTGAAATCAACATCGATTTGGGTAAGATCGATACCGCCGGTCGAAAAAGCATCGGCCAATTCGCCAGTGCCTTCCTCACCCTCAGCCGGGCTGCCTGCGCTAAGCGATACACCGCCGAGCTTGAAGATATCGGTGGTGGCGATGATCTCGCGCACGAAACGGAATGCCAGCACAGCAGTAACAACAGCAGAGATGACTAGGACGCCCAGGATAATCCGGCCCACCCGGTCGGGCTTCCGGGGGATGTTATTTCTTATTTTTTGTTTCAGTCGTAAATTTTTCATTTTCATATCCTCCGGGGACTTCCCCAGATTACAAGGCATAGATTATAACATGCCAGAATCGTGCCAGATTGTAAAAATCAGGACGCAGATAAGTGCGGTACAATTGCCACTTGGGTGTGCCGATTCCCCCGGTACATTGTGATTCTATCATTTTTCGGCACATCCGGTAAAGAAATGGCGCTATTGACTGGTATTGATCTGCACAAAGCATACGGTCCTGAGGTGATCTTTTCCCGGGTCTCGCTCAGCGTTCCTCACCGCGCCCGCGTGGCGATCGTGGGGCCGAATGGGATCGGGAAAACGACGCTGCTGAAGGTGCTCTCCGGCCAGGAGGCACCCACCAGCGGGACAGTCCACCTGGCGCGCTCAGCGCGGCTGGGTTATTTGCCGCAAGAAGTCGGGCGGCTGGGCGGGCGTTCGCTGTGGGAGGAATGTCTGGAAGCGCTGTCCGAACTGCGCAGCCAGGAGGCGCGCCTGGCGGAACTGGCTGAAGAACTGGGCCAGCGACCAGACGACCAGGAACTACTGGATCGATATGGAAGGCTTCAGCACCTATTTGAGGTCGCTGGTGGGTACACCTATGAGTCGCGGGTCAAGCAGGTTCTGACCGGTCTCGGTTTCTCACCGGTGGATTACGAGATGCCGCTCGATCATCTCTCCGGCGGGCAGCGCACCCGCGCCTGGCTGGCGCGCCTGCTGTTGGCCGCGCCAGATCTGCTGATCCTGGACGAGCCGACCAACCACCTGGATGTGCAGGCCGTGGAATGGCTGGAAAGCTACCTGAAGGATTGGGATGGGGCAGTGCTGATGGTTTCGCACGACCGCTATTTCATCGACCAGGTTGCCAACCACATCTATGAGATGACCCTCAATGGCTTCGAGACTTATCGGGGCAATTACACCCACTATCTGCAGCAGCGCGAAGAACGCTGGGAGGAGCGCCGCCAGTATTATGCCAGCGAGCTAGCCCGGATGCAAAAAGAACTGGACTATATCAGGCGCAACATCTCCGGGCAGCGGGTGCAGATGGCCAAAGGCAAACTCAGCCGGTTGAGCCGGGATATCCTGGCGGTCGAACAGCTCGGATTTGAGGGTGTGCGCGGCAAGAAGTGGGGCGAGATGGGGGTGGACGGCAAGACCTTCCGGGTGGAAGAAGCCGCCCAGCGGCTATCGGCGCTGCATGTGCCGGACAACCAGCTGAAAGAATTGAAACTGCGGATCAAACCGCGCCACCGCAGCGGCAACATCGTGCTGCGGGCGGAAGACTTGACCATCGGGTATCCAGACAAGCCGCTCTTCCATCTGGACGAGATGGAACTGCGGCGGCAGGAATGTGTGGCGCTGATCGGGCCAAACGGCTCAGGCAAGACCACCTTCCTGCGGACGCTGCTCCGGCAGAATCCCCCGCTAGCAGGTGACCTGCAAACCGGCGCCAGTCTGAAGATCGGGTATTTTGCCCAGGCCCACGAGGGTTTGAACCCCAACCTGAACCTGATCGAAGAGATCGACCGGGTCGGGACAGGGATGCTGGAAAGAGAGATCCGCGGATATCTGGGCCGGTTTCTGTTCACCGGTGAGGATCATTACAAGCCAGTAGGCGTACTTTCAGGCGGCGAGCGCGGCCGGCTGGCGCTGGCCAAATTGGCTTTGCTGGATGCCAATTTCCTGCTGCTCGATGAGCCGACCAACCACCTGGATATCCCCGGTCAGGAGGTGCTGCAGCAGGTGCTGACGGATTTTGATGGCACGATCCTGATGGTTTCACACGACCGGTATCTGATCGATGCGCTGGCTACCCAGATCTGGGAGATCGATCCAGCGCGGCAGGAGATCGAGATCTTCAAGGGCAGTTACAAACAGTACAAAGGCGCACAGGAAAGCCAGCCGGCAGAGAAAGCCGCAAAGCCAGTCGAAACCGCACAGCCGGCGCACACCACAACTCAGGAGAAGTCGGCTGCTCCCGCGCTCTCAAAGAATGAACGCCAGCGGATCGAAAGCCGAATCAGTCGTCTGGAAGAACGGATCATATCCCTGGAGGACCAGTTGGACGCCCTCACCCGGCAGCTGCAAAACCCGCCGTCCGACGCAGACCAGATCCAGCAGATGGGCGAAGATTTTGCCTATCTTGAGGCTGAATTGCAGCAGGCCCTGGCAGAATGGGAGAAAGAGCACGCCAAGATAGGCGAAGGACAGCGGTCATGATCAGTTTTTTTGATCTGTTCAAAGTGGGGATCGGTCCGTCCAGCTCGCACACGGTCGGGCCGATGGTGGCGGCTGGAAACTTCGCCCGCGAATTGCAAACAGCAGGTCTGCTTGGCGATACCAGCCGGATCACCGTTCGCCTGCATGGTTCGTTGGCGATGACCGGAAAAGGGCATGGCACCGATCTGGCTGTGATGCTTGGGCTGCAGGGAGAACATCCTGAGACCGTGGCCCCGGATGGGATCCCGGCAGCGGTGGAAGCAATCCGCTCGGGCGGAAAACTCCGGCTATTGGGAGAAAGACCGATCGACTTTACGGAAAGCCGGGACCTGATCTTTGATCAAGTGGCAGTGCTGCCCTACCATATCAATGGGATGCGCTTCACCGCGGCGGGTTCGGATGGCGAAAAAGTGCTCGAAAAGGTGTACTACTCGGTCGGCGGCGGATTTGTGGTCTCGGAGGAAATGGTAGCCGAGATCGAGGCTGGAGTTCTCGAGCCGGTACAGGTGCCGTTCCCGTTCAGTACCGCGGCAGAACTGCTGGGACACTGCCAGCAAAACGGCTTGAAGATCTGGCAGGTTAAGCTGGAGAACGAGAAAACGCTCCGTTCGGAGGACGAAGTCCGGGCCGGGATCCTGCGGGTGTGGTCTGTGATGCAGGACTGCGTGCAGCGGGGGTTCACCCAAGGCGGGCAGCTGCCGGGCGGGCTGCAGGTCAGGCGGCGGGCGCCGGCGCTATATGAAAAACTGCGTGCCAACCCTGAGCACGGTCTGGCGGACCCGCTGACAACGATCGATTGGGTCAACCTGTATGCACTGGCAGTGAACGAAGAGAATGCCGCCGGGGGCCGGGTGGTGACCGCACCAACCAATGGCGCCGCCGGGATCATTCCGGCAGTGGCATATTACTATCAGCAGTTCGTTCCGGGAGCAGATGAGGAAGGGCTGGTCCGCTTCTTCCTGACAGCCGCGGCCATTGGGGTGTTGTATAAGCTGAATGCCTCGATCTCCGGGGCAGAGGTGGGCTGCCAGGGTGAGGTGGGAGTCGCGTGCTCAATGGCTGCGGCCGGGCTGGCGGAGGTGCGGGGTGGGACGATCTACCAGGTCGAGAACGCTGCCGAGATCGGGATGGAACACAACCTGGGCCTGACCTGCGACCCAGTCGGAGGACTGGTGCAGATCCCGTGCATTGAACGGAATGCGATGGGGGCGGTCAAAGCGATCAACGCGGCCCGGATCGCGCTGCGAGGGGATGGGGAGCATCATGTTTCGCTGGATAATGTGATCGCCACGATGCGGCAAACCGGGGAAGATATGAACAGCCGCTATAAGGAGACCTCACTGGGCGGGCTGGCCGTTAGCGTGGTGGAGTGCTAGCGCAGGCGGTAACCGGTCTGTCCCCTTGTGATATACTTGGAACACTTATTCTAGTCCTCAGTTCGCTGCCAGCCAAGTAGGCGCAATTTTGCGCATGGGGACTAAGGCTGACCTTTTCCCAATACAGATACCAGCTAAAGAGCCAGTCAGTCAGGAGTAAAGCCATGGCGGAGAAAAACCGAGACCCCTTGATCATTATTGCCTCGAACCGGGGTCCATTCTCCTTTAAGGAAACTGAGACCGGAGCGTTCGAGGTTGAACGCGGCGCTGGCGGGCTGGTGACTGCGCTTTCCGCGCTGGCTCAAAAGCACGAGGTGGTGTGGGTGGCGGCTTCCATGGGGGAGGGAGATCAGAAGTGGGCAGATAAGCACCAGAATGAACTTCAGGAAGTCGAGGGGATCTTCCTGAAATTGATCAATCCCGATCCACAAGCATACGATGCCTACTATAACCAGATCGCGAACCCGCTGTTGTGGTTCATCCAGCATCAGCTCTGGAATATCGTCAGCGATCCGGTGATTGATGAGCAGACCTGGCACGCCTGGGAACAGGGCTATAAACCGATTAACCAGATGTTTGCGGAAACTATCGCAGGAATTATCCCGGAGTCGGACCGCGAGGTGATCATCCTGCTGCAGGACTACCACCTTTACCTGACTCCCTATTATCTGCGGAAATTGATCGGACGCCGGGCGCATATCCAGCCGTTTGTGCATATTCCCTGGCCTGGCCCAGATGCCTGGCGGATGCTCCCGGCTGAAATGCGCGATCAACTCCTGGAAGGTTTGTTGTCTGGGGATGTGGTTGGATTTCAGACCAGTAAAGATGCTTTCAACTTTGTCCAGACATGCCGGTTTTATCTCGAGGGGGCCCACTCGATGGGCGCCAGGGATATGATCCACTATAAGGGGTACCGGATCCAGGCCAAGGCCTATCCGATCTCGATCGATGTCAAAAAGGTGGAGGAACTATCGAAGGATCCGGAAACGCTGTTCTTCAAATCGCAGTTTGTTGATTACGTCAAATCCAATCGGCTGATATTGCGTGTCGACCGGATCGAACCAAGCAAGAATATCCTGCGCGGACTGGAGTCTTTCCGGACGCTGTTGATGCTCTATCCTGAGTACGTGGGTGAGGTGCAAATGCTGGCCTTGCTGGTGCCTTCACGCATGGAAGTGACTGAGTACCAGGACTACCTGCAGGCAGTGATGGCAAAGGCCGGGATGATCAATGCTGAATTCAGCAATTCGCTCTGGGAGCCGATCCGGATCATTGTGGGCGATAATTACCAGCGCGCGATTGCGGCCATGCAGCTGTATGACGTACTGCTGATCAATCCGATCGCCGATGGGATGAACCTGGTCGCAAAAGAAGGGGTGCTGGTCAACCAGAAAAACGGTGTTCTGGTGCTTTCAGAGCATGCCGGGGCATTCTACGAGATGGGCGACCAGTCGATCAGTATCTCGCCATTTGATGTCTACGGCACAGCCAAAGCGATGCACGAGGCTTTGCAGATGTCAGGAAATGAACGCTTTGCCCGCGCCAATCAACTTCAGGCGGTGGTCAGGAGTTCGGATGTGAACCGGTGGTTTTACGATCAGGTCGAGGATGCACTCAGCCTGTTGGCCAGCCAGGACAATAAAGATACCACGCCATAAACGCCAGGGACGGTCAGATCGGCCAATTCTCTGACCTCAGGCGGGGTGCCGCTGTCCAGTACCCCGACGGAATACGCCAGGCATATCCCCCGATTTCTTAGTTTGCTCGCAGCCCGAAACGCAGCCGTGTCGGTGATGTCATCGCCGATAAACACAGCCGCATCGAGATGATTGACTTCGATCAATTCCATCAAAATGGAGCCTTTGTCGATCTCGATCGGAGGGCGCAACTCAAAGATCATCCGGCCTTCGAACAACTTCAGGCCATATTGGTGAGCCACACTCTCAAGCCGCTGCCGGGTTTGCTCCCGGGCTTTTTGGGGGTCACTTGTTTGGCGGTAGTGGATGCTGAGTGTGGCTTCTTTTCTCTCGAGCTGCATCGCTGGCAGGAGGATAGCCTCAATTTCCTCGGCTGCTTTTTCGATCGGTGTGAGGTAGGGTTTCGCTTCCTTGCTGATGATCCGTTGACCGTCCTGGATGCGTTCCAACCCGTGGTTCCCGATGTAGGTCAGTCCATCGACCATGATCCGCTGGGAAAGGTCATCGGCTTTTCGGCCCGAGATGATCCCGACCACGGTTACCAGATCTCGCAAAGTGACGAGTAGTTCCCTGGCAACCGGATTGATCTCGGCAGCGGACGGATCCGCGACGATCGGGGACAATGTGCCATCGAAGTCGCAAAAGATACCGATCTTTTTCTGCCCCAAGATAGGATTTAACCGTTCCAGATCCATTTTCTCTTGGAAATTATTCATGCCAAGACTATAACACATGGGAAAAGTGCCAGACTGGTCCCGGACGCAAATCCACCCTAAGGGTGTGGTTCTTACGCGGGTGGGCTAATCCGTCCCGGCCAGGACAGGCTCATCGCCATTGAAGCGCGGCAGCTGCGGCCAGCGCCGGGCGATGGCAAATACGCCCAGGATGCAGGCCAGGCCTCCGCTGATGGCCGCTGCCTGCACGCCAAATGCCTGCCCAACGATCCCGGCCTCGATCTCACCGAGTTGCGGGCCGCCGGCGAAGAAGATCTGGTTGATGCTGGTCATCCGGCCGCGCAGCTTGTCGGGGGTCTGTAATTGGCGCAGCGTCTGGCGGATGACCATGCTGACAGTATCTGAAGCGCCAGCCAGCGCCAGCCCAAACCATGAGAGCCAGAAGATGCGCGAGAACCCAAAAATGGTCGTGGCGATCCCGAAGACGATCACCGAGCCGAGCAGCACGCGTCCCTGGCGGCGGATCTCCTTGAGTTGGGACATGACGACAGCAGTGCTGACCGCCCCGAAGGCCTGTGCCGCGGAAAGCAAACCGTAGCCGCGGGCATCGACGCCCAGGACCTCGCGGGCAAAGATGGGCATGAGCGTGTTGGCGCTGGCAAAGAAGGTGGCAATGAAGTCCAGGATCATGCTGCTGAGGATCAGCGGGTTATTGAATGTAAAGGTCAAGCCTTCCCGGATCACTTCGCGGTCAACCCGCATGTGCGTCTGGCGCAGGCTGCGGTCCTGAGCGATCGGACCCATCAGAAATAGCGCCAGGATGACGGAACCAAACGAAAGAGCATTTATCAGGTAGGTGTAGCCAATCCCAACTCCGGCGATCACCAGTCCGCTGAGAGCCGGGCCCAGGATCGAGCCAAGCTGGAAAGCGATCGTGTTCATACTAAGGGCGTTGGGCAAGGTCTCGCGCGGGACCAGATTGGGGATGACGGCCTGACGGGCGGGCAGGTCGAAGCTGAAGGCAATCGCTTGCAGTGCTGTGATCACATAGATGTGCCAGAGGGCGATCTGCCCGGTAATGGTGAGGACGAACAGGAGCAGGGCCAGCAACGCATCCGAGATCTGGGTGATATACATCAGTTTACGCCGGTCGATCAGGTCGGCCAGAGCGCCGCCATAGATCGAGAACAGGATGATCGGGACAACGCGGGCCGCCCCGACCATACCCAGAGCCAGCGGCAGCTGTGTCAATTCGTCAATGTGCCAGAAGATTGCCCAGACCTGCATCTGACTGCCAATGACCGATATGGCCTGGCCGAACCACAGGTAGGCAAACTGGCGATGTTTCAGTGCGGGCGGGATTGTAATTTTCATATGGATTGGCGGGGATGTGGGTTCAGGTGCCCCAGTCCCTGAGGTAGAGGAAATCGTATCCGATGGTCCGGTTGCTTAGCTTGGCGATCGGCGGCATGATGCGCTTGTAATGATTGCGCTGTATGCGGCCAAGCACGTTGCGGACAAAGCGTTGATCGAAACCAGCCTGGATACATTCTTCAGGAGAGAGGCGGCGGTCCACCATTTGGTAAAGCAGCCGGTCAACCTGTTCGTAGGTAAAGCCAAGTTCGCCCTCATCGGTCTGGCCGTCCCACAGGTCCGCGGAGGGCGGTTTGTCGATGATCGCAGCAGGGACACCGAGATGGGCGGCCAGCTGTCGCAGCTGGGTCTTGTACAGATCACCGATCGGGTTGATGGCGCAAGCGGCATCGCCGTAAATGGTGGAATAACCAAGCAGGATCTCGGTCTTGTTGCCGGTGCCGATCACCAGCCCGTCAAAATCCTCCGACTGGTCGTAGAGCACGATCATGCGCATCCGGGCCATGATATTGCCCTGACGGACATGCGCGTTTGGCGGGGTCTGTGCGATCAATGGCTCTGCCATCGGGGTGATGTCAATGGTTTTGGAGGGGATGCCGAGATCTTCGATCACCAGCAGGGCGTGGGAGAGGGAATCTGCGGACGAGGTCTGGTAAGGCATGCGGACAGCCAGGACGTTCTCCGGTCCCAACGCACGGGCAGCCAGATAGCAGCTGACCGCCGAATCGATCCCGCCTGAGAGGCCAATCACGGCACGGGAAAAACCGGAGCGGGTGATCTCGCTGCGGATGAAACCGGTCAGGATCTGCTCGGCCAGTTCGGTGTTGATCGTCAGGTCAATCTCCATGGATAGATTGTAATGGATTTTGGGACCGGGCGGTCAAATTGATCCATCGAGCAGTTCGGCAGCCAGCCTGGCGGCTGCCCGGATGTAACCCTCACACTGGGCGTGCAGGTTACGGGCGGTGTATGCTTCGCTGGCTTCGGGTGTGCCCAGCTGAAGATCGAGCAGATCCCGGCAGTCAAGCGAGCCGAATTGCTGCTCGAAAGCCGTGACCATTTGTTGGGCTTGCTGGTAGAGGCGGTCGCGGGAGTCTTCGGGGGCCGTTCGTCCGAGGACCATACTCAGGGCCAGCAGCCCACCGGAAAGGGCACCGCACTGACCGCCGGTCTGGGCGATCCCGGAACAAAAGACCGAGGCGATCTTCGGGACCAACTCAGAGTCGATCCCCTGGCGGGTGGCAAGGGTTGCCAGAACGCTTTCCGCGCAGTACATTCCATTGTCCCAGTGATGGGCCGCCAGGTCGGCGGTTTGGTCAGAGGTGAGCGGGTGGTCGTGATCGGTCATGAGGGCTCTCGGGCTGGTGGTAACTTAATACTGGTTCATTCCCCGTTTCGGGATAGTTCCCTGGTGGTAGTGACGGTGGCGATGATGAAGTTAAGGAACAGTAAACCGATCACGAACAGCAGCAGGAAATCGTACAGTGTGAGGTCGATCTGTAGTAGCGTGCCAAAGGACGGATTGCCGAGGAAGAATACTACCGTGTTGATCAGAATAATGATCACCCGTACCTCAGTCGGCCCAAGCTTGCCGAAGGAGATCTTGAAGACGTTATCGACATAGTTGCGGAGGAAGGTGTGGGCAGAAAGCATCAGATAGCCGATCAGGGCCATCGCGGCGATCTCGAAATGGACGAGCGAAGAGATACCCAAAGCAAGGATAACGATGAACTCGTTTACGGTATCTACGATATGGTCAACGTAGTAGCCGTACTTGGGGCGTTCGATCTTGCGGTAGCGCGCGAGGGAACCGTCCATGCTGTCACCATACCAGTTGATGACGTAGCCGAGGCTGGCAAGCCATAGAAATGCCAGGTTGTTGCTGGCAAGGATATAACCGGCGGCGATCACCAGCGCGCCGAAGATGCCGATGAAGGTCATCGTATCCGGAGTGGCCCAGGCTGGTGCGATCTTGCAGAAATATTGCAAGGCGGGGCGTTCCAGTCCACCAAGCAGGATGTCGTTGATCCGAATGTGATCGGTCGATTTTTTCTCCATGGCCTTCTCCTAGTGCTAATTAGTTCACGAATTAGGTTAATCGGGCTGTTCAGTCTGGTCGTCGGCCCAGAACTTATGATACATCATCCACTGATCGGGGTGTTGGATGAGAAAACTTTCCATTACCCGGACATACGCCTGGGTGTTGAGACGGATGTCGTTTTCCTTGTTGCCGGTCCGGATGACCTCCAGGGGTTCCGAGATGTGCATGCGGTAGGTCATATTCTCATCAGAGTAAAACGCGATGACAAATGTCAGCGCGTCTCCCAGTAAGGCCAGCCGAGCGGTGCCGAGGGGGAGAAAGGCAGGCTTACCGAAGACCTCGGTCAACTGGGTTTCCTCGTGGTGTGGCCAATCCAGGCCGGTGGCTATGATCTGACCGGAACGGAGGCGGTTGATCGCTTCCCGCAGGGAGGCCGGATTGATCGGGGTGGCCGAGAATCCGTATTTGGCGCGCAGTTCGTTCTGGACCTTGTAGGCGTCGTTCGGATCGGCAGCCGATAGCGCCATGATGTCCAGGCCGTGGGCACACAGGCTGATCGTGCCGAGATCGAAGTTGCTCATGTGGATCCCGGCCAACTGCACGCCCCGGCCGGATTCCAGTACAGCATTGATGGTATCCAGGACGTGGTCTTCGATCTCGACCCGGTTGCAGACCACTTCGACCGGACGGCCGACAATGTTGTAAAAATCATAGTAATACTTGCCGGCATTAATGAAGGCCCGACGGGTCAATTCATCAAGCTTTTCCGGGGGATCGGTCGTGCCGGGGATATGGGAGATATTTTCCCGCATCTGCCAATATACGCGCGGTTTTTCGTCTGCGATACGGTTGCCTGCCAACTCCGCGACGGAATATCCCACCTGGCGCGGTGAGAGACGGGCAAGTGCCATTCCGGTAAGGATGACGTTTTTCTGTTTGAAAAAATCTTGCAGGTCCATGTTCATACGGGTCAAGCCGACAGTACAGTAGTTTGGCTATTGGGTAATTATAAAGCAGAACATGACGAGTGTTAAGGATATGTTAAACCAGGGGATTACAGGAGTGTTTATCCTTCGGTTTTCCGAACTCTATCAGGGAAGCAGGGGAGGATCCCGCATGCTCTGCGGTAGTAAATGCAGGAAGAGATCAGGCTGGGTACCTTAGGGCTGGACGAAATTGAACCGCCAGGAGCCCCAGTACGGCTCTGGCGCATCCTCGCACACGCGGCCGGTGATATTGTCAACCGGTTCGCCGCCACCCTCCAACCGGAGGGAGTAGCTCAGTGCGGGGTCCATATCGAAATCTGCATACCCGAGGCCGAAGGCTGGTTTCAAGCCGGTGACGAAGCGGTTGGAATTGCCATCCCACGAGACCACCGCTGCCACACCGGGGACAGGACTGCCGGCTGCATCCGTGACATATACCTGGATGCGGGGCGGGTCGATATTCGGATTGCACTCCAGCACGATATCCAACAACACGAAAGGCGCCCCGGGTGTGGCTGTGGCAGTCGGCAGCCCGGTAGGGGTGATGGTCGGGGTGGGATTGCCGCCATTTTCCGCGTCACCTGAAGGGGTTGTGGTCGCGGTCGGCTGACCGGCGGGGTCGGCGGTGGCGGTGCGGACCACGGGAGGCGGCACGGTAGCGGTAGATGTGGCCTGGGAGGGCGATTGCACACCGGCCTGGAGTGAGGCGATGATCGGGTCGTCCGGAGCTTCGCGGTGCGCCTGGATGGCAGCGGCCAGCTGCCCAAGTGCCTGAGCGATCCTGGTGCCGCCCTCTTCGCCGAGGGTGAGTTGAGCTTGCACGGCCAGTGCGCGGGCTGGGTCTTCATCCTCCAGCAGAGCCAGGCGGGCTTCTGCCCGACCCAGATCAGCGCTGGATTGGTAGGCCAATGCGATCAATGCCCGGTAATCGGATTTGAAGTCGGAACGCAGCATGGCCGGGCTGGTTTCAAGGACCTCATTGGGGGTGATGACCCAGGCATACAGCACACCAAGCACCACACCGATCAGCAGACCGGTCAGTAAATACCAGGGACGGAGGGGCAAGGACATCAGTTTCCGCCTCCCGGTTCGAGTTGCAGATTCGGGTTCCAGGTGCGCATGATCTCGCTGAGGTCCCGCAGCAAGATCAGGTCGTTGGGCGCATAGCCCTGTTCGAGTGCAAACACGATCGCCCGGTTGACGATATCGGCTGGCGGATCTGAACCGAGGAGGGCGATCTGCCGGGCAGCCTGGGCGGGGTCGCGGTCAAGGGCGTAGATCTCGGCGACCATCAGGATATAGTCGGCCTGGTAGTCTGCCCGCAAGGTGTTGGGCGGGGCGTCGACGATCTCGACCGGGTTGATCTCCTGAGCGTAGAAGATGCCGATGACAATGCCGAGTGCGATCATCAGGATGAAAAATACATAACGGCGCATATCGTTGTTATTCTGCCACAGACACCCGCGCCCCGCAAGTTGAAATCGGGGCGGGTGCGCTAATCATCTCGAAACGCTCAATCACGGATAAAAATAGGTGAAGGCAAAGATATGACCGGATCATCCTGAGTAACCGGTACAAAAACATCAGGCTAACAATTCTTCCAGAGCGGAGAGAAGCAGCCGGACATTCTCGCGGCGGGCGCTGAAACCCATCAGGCCGATCCGCCAGACCTTGCCGGCCAGCGGGCCGAATCCTCCAGCGATCTCAATGTTGTACTCGCTGCGCAGCCGGGTGCGGATGCCAGCTTCATCAAGTCCTACGGGGAGACTGGGGGTGGTCAGGGTCGCCAGGCGGTTTTCGGGGGCAGCCAGCGGGGGCATACCCAGTTCCTCCAGACCCTGGTACAACAGGTTGGCCATTGCCTGGTGGCGTTCAAAACGGGACTCCAGGCTTTCCTCGGCGACCACCCGCAAGGCCTCGCGCAGGGCATAAGTGGCATTGGTTGGAGCGGTGTGATGGTATTTGCGCGCCGCGCCCCAGTACTCCATCAGCAGCCCGAGGTCGAGATACCAGTTGATAACCTTGGTTTTCCGGTTTTTGAAGACTTCCCAGGCGCGCGGGCTGATGGTAATGGGAGCCTGGCCGGGCGGAGCGGAGATGGCTTTCTGGCTGCCGGAGTAGCAGATATCGACATCCCACTCATCCACCCGGACCGGGACCCCAGCCAGGGATGCAACCGTATCGAGCAGCAGCAGTGCGCCATGCTGGTGGGCGGCGGCGGCAATCGCCTGGATGCCGGGTTGCCGAACGCCCGTCGAAGTTTCACCGTGGACGACCGCCAGAAGTTTGTAGGCTTTGCGCGCCAGGGCTTGTTCGATCTCATCCGGGGTGAAGACTTCGCCCCAGGGACGTTCAATCCGGTCCACCTGCGCGCCATATCGGCCGGCCATCTCGGCAATCCGTTCGCCGAAGTAGCCATTGATGGCGATCAGGACAGCATCGCCCGGTTCCACAAAGTTTGCAATCCCGGCCTCCATCCCGGTAGTGCCTGTGCCTGACAGCGCCAGGATCACCTCATTGCTGGTCTGGAAGGTGTAGCGCAGCAGTTCCTGGACCTCGTCCATGATGAGGAGGAAATCCGGGTCGAGATGGCCGGTGGTTGGCATGGCCATGGCAGTCAGGACGCGCCCCTCCACCATGCTGGGGCCCGGCCCGAGCAGGATACGGGGTGAGATTTTCAAGTCGGTATAGCGTGCGGGGTCCATGGTCTTCTCCTTGGTACTGGTTGGCGCTCCGTGCCCGGGGCGGGACGCATTGTCAATTATAATACCCTTGTGGAGATCCTTTCGGGTTCGGTCGAGCGTATCACATTTTTCAACGAGGAGAATGGCTATACCGTGCTGCGGTTAGCGCCGGAATCGCCACAAGGCCCGGCGGAGGACCACAGCGGTCTGGTGACTGTGACCGGCAACCTGCCGGAACTGGCCCCGGGAGAATATCTGCGGCTTAAGGGGGAATGGACCGACCATCCCAGGCATGGACGCCAATTCAAAGTAGAAACGATCGAGCAGGCCTATCCAGCGACTGTGGAGGGACTGAAACGCTACCTGGCTTCCGGGCTGCTCTCCGGGATCGGGCCGAAGCTGGCAGATCGGATCGTAGCGCATTTTGGCGCCAAGACGCTTGAAGTGATCGAGCACACGCCGGCACGGCTGATGGAAGTGCAGGATATTGGCAAGAAGCGTATGGGGATCATTGCTGCCGCCTGGGAGGAGCAGCGGCAGGTCAAAGAGATCATGATCTATCTGCACAGTCACGGGATCACGACCAATCTGGCGTTGAAGATCTACAAGGAATACGGCGAGCAGGCCATGGCGATCGTCAAGGAGAACCCGTTCCAATTGGCGCGCGATATCTATGGTGTCGGATTCAGGACGGCGGACCGGATCGCTCAGTCCACTGGATTACCCAAGGACCACCCGACACGGATCGAGGCCGGGATCCTGTTTCTGCTGGAAGAGGCGGCCGGAGAGGGGCATGTTTTCATGCCGCGCGCTGGGTTGGCGGAGAAAGCCGCTGATCTGCTGGGAGCCACGCAGGTCCTGATCGATGACGGAATCCAGCGGTTGGCAGCCAGCGGTTTAGCCGTGCTGGACGATGTACCGGTTGGGGAGAAAGACCACAAAGAAGCAGTTCTCTACCTGGAGGCCTATCATCTGGCTGAGTGCAAGAACGCCCGGCTGCTGGCTGACCTCAGCCGGGTACTGCTGCCGCGGCTTAGCGATATTCCCCCAGCCTTTACCACACTGGATACTTCCCTGACAGAGGAACAGGCCGGGGCGGTGCGCAAAGTTCTGACACAGCCGGTCAGCATCCTGACGGGTGGCCCAGGGACCGGTAAAACAACCTGCTTGCGGTCGTTGATCGTGGTGGTTGAAAAGGCGGGAAAGCGCTTTGCGTTGACCTCGCCAACCGGGCGAGCCGCCAAGCGTCTCTCCGAGGCTACCGGACACCCGGCCAGCACCATCCATCGGTTGTTGGAATACTCTCCGATGGAGGGCTTTGGGCGCAATGCTGGATCGCCGCTGGCGCTGGACCTGCTGGTGGTGGACGAGGCTTCGATGTTGGATGTGCAGTTGACGCACAGCCTGCTGCAAGCGCTGGAACCGGGCACACATTTGCTCCTGGTGGGCGATATTGACCAACTGCCCTCGGTCGGGGCCGGTGATGTGCTGCGAGACCTGATCGATTCTAGGACGCTGCCTGTCACCCGGTTAACGAAGATCTTCCGGCAAGCGGCCGGGTCGGAGATCATTGCCAATGCGCACCTGATCAACCAGGGTGAGATGCCATATTTTGATACTGAAGCAGGTGATTTTTACCGCTTCCCGGCAGAGATCCCTGAAAAAGCCTCGGATTGGGTTGTGGACCTGGTGTGCAACCGCATCCCGGAACGCTTTGGGATCCTGCCCTCCGAGATCCAGACCTTGGTGCCGATGTACCGCGGCCCGGCCGGGATCACGGCATTGAACGACAGGCTGCAGGAAACACTCAATCCTCCCAGCGCGCTGAAGGCCGAGCGGCGTTTGGCCGGCACAACCTTCCGGGTGGGTGACCGGGTGATGCAGGTGCGGAACGATTATGATAAGCAGGTCTTTAATGGGGATATCGGCGAGGTTCACGCGATCCTGGAGATGGAAAAACTACTGACGGTGCAGTTCGAAGGCCGGCCGGTAACCTATGCCTGGACTGAGGCTGACCAACTGACCCTGGCATATGCCATCTCTGTGCACAAAGCGCAGGGATCAGAGTTCCCAGCGGTGGTAGTGCCGCTGCTGACTCACCATTACATGATGTTGCAGCGCAATCTGTTGTACACAGCCGTGACACGTGCCCGGCGGCTGTGCGTATTGGTGACAAACACCAAAGCGCTGGCAATTGCGGTCAACAATAACCGGGTGGCAGAACGCTATACCGCCCTGGACTGGCGGTTGCGGCAGGCTTACGGAGAGAAGTGAAGTTTTAGAGTTTCTCGCTGAGATTTCGCAGTAAAACGATCACAATTCCGGCGGCATCCAGAACGAGGTAGAAATAACTCAGCAGCATCATCCGGTCAAAAACCTCGCGGAAAGCCTTTTCTCCCCATTTGGTCCGCAGGATCAGAAAGATCGCCAGGGCTGCGGCGAGTAAGACAGCGCCAAAGATCAAGCCATAGGTCAGGGTGGTGAAATTCTCAAGGCCGTAAAAATACTGGCGTGAGATCCGTGCTTCCGGGAAGACGAAGAAGGCCATGTCCACGATGCTGGCTCCCGCCAGGATGATGAACACGCTGCCGCTGACGAGCAGGGTCCGGGAGTTTGACCAACTGCGGGGCAGCAGCAGACTTGCTCCCCACACGATCGCAGCCAGCAGCAGGCTTTCCACCAGCACAAATAACAGGGCATAACCAGCGTAGCCAACGGCATCCCACATATCGGTACGTTCGGCGATGAATTCAAGGTCATTAAAGACCATCAGTAACGCCCATAGATGCAGCGGGAAAGCACAGATCAGAAAAGTGTTGAAAAAATAGCGGAAATTCAATCGGGGGTGGGTTTGTTTTTCTGCCATCAGATCCTTCCCATCTGGCGTAGTTTCGTCTGGAGTTCATCAAACAGAGCATCGAAAAGTTCGGGCTGACTGTCGGCGAGGTTGTCGAGTTCTTCAGGGTCAGTTTCGAGGTCGTAGAGTTCGTAGAGCGGCTGACCCTGCAAGTTTTCATAATATCCATGGTGGCCGAAGGAGTAGATCAACTTGTGAGGGCCGGCGCGCATCATGATCGATGCGTCTGTGTACGGGCCTTCCTGCGGACTGAATCGGGCATCCATAGAAAAGATAGGACGGTCAGCAGGGTAATTGGGCGCAAAGGGCGGGATCAGACGGCCTTCAGCCCATTCAGGGACTGGCCGACTGGCGATATGCATCAGCGTAGGAAGGATGTCAATCGCTGAGGTCGGAGCCTGAACATCGATGCGTCCGGTCTGGCCAGGTGGGAAGATCAGTAGCGGGACCTTCATCAGCGGCTCGAATAGGGCATAGATGCCGTGAGCCTTTATACCGCGCTCGAACATTTCGCCGTGGTCTGAGGTGAGAATGATCCAGGTGTTATCCAGCTGGCCGGTGCGCTCCAGTTTCGAATACAGGCGGTGGAACTCCTGGTCGACATACAATAGATATTCGTCATAGGCCCGGCGGTTAGCGAGCAATTCGGTCCGAGATTCCGGGGGCGAGAAGACGTGATTGGGCTTATCGACAGGCTCATATCCGTCCTGGCGGAAGGTGTTGAAGTATTCGATCCGGGTGTTGTATGGCGAGTGCGGCGGCAGGAGATGGAAGTATCCGAACATCGGCACTTCAGTCTCTGTGATTTGGTCTATGATCCAGTCAGTTGCATCCTCCAGCACAAAGTAATTGTCACCCTCGATGCCAGGCAGCCCGAGAGGAAACTCTTCCTCGATTTGGGCAAAGGCCCGGTTGGAAAGTGCACTTAGGACCCGCGAGATGAAGGCGGAATTTGCAAATCCATCGTCAACTGATTTCATCGCCCGGACCCAGCTCAGGGATGCGATATCGTAATCATTGCTGAACAACCTGGGGGTATGGATATTCTTTGAAAGATAAAGCATATGGTGTTCGATGTAATGCTCGATGCTGGAGGTCATTTCTCGCAGCAGAAGCCGAGCGATGGTATTGTGGGTATAAGAGTAGCGATCGTAATCATCCAGCAGGCTAAAAATGTTGTTCTCGTCGAAGAAGGTGTTGAGGCGTTTGTTGTAATAGACGGCTTGATGGGTCCAGGGAAGTGTGCCGGTCAGTAGCGATGCCGTACCGGGGTAGGTGAACATACCGCCGGCATAGTGGTTGTGATAGACGACGGCGTTCTCGGCCAATTGATTGAGATGTGGCATGGTTTGTCGCGGGTAACCGTACAACGAGGTATTGGATGCCGACCAGGCATCGTACACCAGGATGATGATATTGGGCCGGGCGGCTGCCTGGACGTGGCGGATGCGCGCAGGCAGAAAATAAGCCGGCGGTAACAGCGCGAGCAGTTTATTGAAATCACGACGGGATAGTGTTTTTGTCATAATATAGTTCTCGTTTAACCCAAAGGAAGTTTGCGTGGTGAGGTTTTCTAGCCAACCGTAGGATCACCCTTTGTCAAGAATTCTTCGTAGTTCGGTCAGGGTGAGGTCCGGACGTTCATCTCGCAGAAGTGGCAGACGGGTGCGGACGTGCTGGGTGGTGGAGAAGTCGATCTCTGCGATCGTGAGTGCTTCCTGCTGGTACGGTCCTTTAGCCACCAGGCTGCCATCTGGGCCATGAATGGTGGCGCCGCCCCAAAAATTGATCCCGTCCTCATAACCAACCCGATTGGTGCTGGCGATGAAACTGGTGAACAGGCTGGCGTAAGCCTGGTTGATATGCTCCACCCAACGGGAGGATTCCAATTGGGGAGCAGCAGTCAGGCCGCGCGAGGGGGAGGCGGACATGAAAACCAGCAGGTCGGCCCCGTCCAGCCAAAGCAGGTAAGGCAGCGAAGCGTGCCAGAAGTCCTCGCAGATCAGCATGCCGATCCGGCCAAAGCGAGTATCAAAGGCCTGAACAGAGCTGCCGGCGGCAAAGAAACGGCCTTCATCAAATAATCCGTAGGTGGGCAGGTACAGTTTGCGGTGAACGTGAACCAACTGTCCGCCGGAGAGATAAGCGGCGGAGATGTAGATCCGGCTGCGGGCATCCTCTTCGACGAAGCCGACTACCACGTCAATCTCCTGGCTGGCCTTGAACAACGGTTTGAAGATCGGATCCTCGGGGACGGGGCGGCATGCGACTGTAGCGGCCAGGTCCTGCAGGATGTAGCCAGTCAGGGAAAGTTCCGGGAAGACGATCAGTCCGGCATCCTGGCGGAGGGCCTGCTGGATGTAGTCGAGGTGCTTTTCAAGATTGTCTTCAGGCCGGCCAAGCCGGGTATTGATCTGAGCTAAGGCGATTCGCATATTACAGTCCGATTGGATCCTTCACCTGGCGATTGTACCAGACAGGCCGGTTTTTTGTCATCCCGTTGGTTTTTTGCAGAGCAGGCAAAAGGGACTATTGATTTTTTATATGAACGGTCAGTATCAGGGAAAGTGGGATTGTGGGCGGCTGCAGGTAATGTATAATTTGAGTGGATGGCAGGCGGCAGGGGGCCTGCTCAAAATGGAGGTATGATGGACCTGATACTGGATCCGAATTTTGCCTATTTGCTGATCGTGGTCGGTTTTATGCTGACCATCTTCGCCATCCTTACACCGGGCACAGGTCTGTTTGAAGCCGGTGCGGTGGTTGTGCTGGGCTTGGCGGCATGGCGGATCATCGAACTTGAGATCAACCTGTGGGCACTGATCCTGCTGGTTTTGGGGATCGTGCCATTCATCTTCGCCGTGCGCAACCGCCAGCGGCAGTTGAACTTGGGGTTGACCCTGGCGGCGCTGATCATTGGGTCGGCTTTCCTGTTCCCCTCGGAGGAATGGTGGCGGCCGGCGGTCCACCCGGCGCTGGCGGTGGTGACCTCTCTGGCAGCCGGCGGCTTGATCTGGCTGATGATGACCAAGATCCTGGAAGCTGAGAGCAAAAGCCCTTCCCACGATCTGAGCGGGGTTGTCGGCGCAGTTGGGGAAGCCCGAACGGCTATTCATGATGAGGGATCGGTGTATCTGAAAGGGGAGATGTGGACGGCACACAGCGAGCATCCGATCGCCGCCGGGTCGCATGTGCGCGTTGTTGCCCGCAGAGGATTTGTGCTGGAAGTTGAAGCGTTTGAAATGGATGAATGATCCATTATGTTCTCACTCTGAAAGGAGATTTGAATGACTGGTAATGCAACTGTTTTGATCTGCGCGATCTCGGGGATTGGTCTGCTGGCGATCGTACTGCTGGCTACGGCTATCCGGATCGTGCCAGAATATCAGCGCCTGGTGGTCTTTCGCCTGGGGCGCAGCATCGGTGGGAAGGGACCAGGTCTGATTTTCCTGATCCCGGTGATCGATTCGGCCCGCCGGGTAGACCTGCGCGAGCAGGTGCGCGAGATCCCGCACCAGACCTCGATCACGAAAGACAACGCGGCCATCTCGGTGGACTTTATCTGGTACTACAAGGTACTGGATGCCGAGGCCAGCGTGATCCAGGTTGGAAATTTCGAGAGCGCTGCTGAGGGCATGGCCACCACCACGCTGCGCGCGGTGATCGGTGGTATCCCGCTGGACGATGTGCTCTCCGAGCGGGACCATATCAACAACTTGCTGCGCACCCGCCTGGACGAAGTGACCGAACGCTGGGGCGTGAAAGTGACTAACGTCGAGATCCGCGAGATCATCCCGCCGCGCGAGATCCAGGATTCGATGAACCGGCAGATGGCCGCCGAGCGCGAACGCCGCGCCCAGGTGACCCAGTCCACCGGTGAGAAGGAAGCCTCGATCAACATTGCCGACGGCAAGAAGCAAGCCGCCATTCTGGAAGCGGAAGGCCAAAGGCAGTCCGCCATCCTGCGGGCGCAGGGCTATGCCGAAGCACTGGAGCAGATCTTCAAGGCGGCCCAAGGCATCGACCAGAAGACCATGACCTTGCAGTATTTTGATACGCTCAAGGAACTGGGCCAGGGCGCTTCGACCAAGTATATCTTCCCGATGGAGTTCACCAGCATGCTGGATAGTTTCCTGAAGGGTAGAGAAGGCCGGTAAGCAAGACTTAATCGAAACAAGGGGTGGGAAACCCCACCCCTTTGTTCATTTTAATCTGCCATGATGAGTACTAATGCCCTCGTTTCGATCCTGCCGGCTTCGGTCTTTGATCTGTCCTCCCTGCGCAAACTGGAGAAACTGTGCTTCCCGGTGGATGCCTGGCCGTTGCTGGACATGATCGGGGCGCTGACATTTCCGAATATTGTCCGCTACAAAGCAGTCACGATCCAGGGGGAGATGGTCGGGTTCATTGCCGGTGAGATCAAACTGGGCCGCGAAATGGGCTGGATCGCGACGGTGTGCGTGCACCCGGATTTCCGCCGGAACGGGATCGCGCGAGCGCTGATGCTGAAGGCCGAACACGAGATGGGGCAGCCGCGCGTCCGGCTGACGGTGCGCGAGTCGAACGAGGGGGCGATCCGGATGTACGAGGAGAGCGGGTACGTGCGTGTAGACCGCTGGCGGGCGTATTACAACGGGGGCGAGGACGGAGTCGTGATGGAGAAGGTCTTGAATTTGTAACTAAACTCTCTCACTTCCCAAGCGATTTCTGGAGAGAATTTTCCCTCCGAAATGTCACTGTCAATCCAATGGCGACAATTCTATTGATCTGAAGATTTGCTCGAAGATGGCTGAGTTGTCATACCAGTCTTCGTGGTCGCACACACCAACGAATTTGATGATGTATCCTTCGTGCCGAAAGACTGCGAAGTATGCACTCATTTCTGAATACGTGTAAAACATGCGATCCGAATCTGGTTGAGTGAATATATAGGAATTACTTACAGCCGGAAATTTATCGACGCGGAAGGTTTGGGGTTCACCCATAGCAGCATAGTAGTTAAAGGCTTCAGAAACTTGTCGGTTGAATACGGTATCCAGGTCTTCGGCAGCTTCACCGGGTTCCGGCAGACCGATCAGCACAACATGTCCACCATACCCTGGAAGATCGTAAAAATCGCTTTTGTTAATATTTTCTGTTGAAAACAGGATAGAAAATTCATTCCCCTCTAGGTTGGCGGGGATTCGATCACTTGTGTACCAATCGAATGGTATACCAAGACAGATCCCGATCTCGGGATAGCATGTCTCGGAGAGTTCCAGCTTATCTGGAATAATTTCATTTTTGACCTCAAGGGTTAGCGATCGGAGTCCTTCCATGGAGCAAAGTACACATATGCTGAGCACAACGACCACCAGGATGGGAAGGATCCTGTTTTTACGCCTGGGTTCTGCGGTGACCAGTTCTTCTGTCATGTTCTCCTCCAAACGACATTGATCTAGGGTTCCAGGATGGACCAGATCCTGATATTCTCCACATCCACAGTTTTTCCCTCAATCAGATTGCCTCGAAGGAAAGTGGACATAATACACACGTGGCCTGTGGAGGTCCAAAAACTGATGTCGACGACCGAGATCAGTTCATTGTTGACGAAGAAATACCCGGTGTTGTCCTTTGCGACTACTTTGATCTGGTTATATTGTCCACTTTCGGTCCTCAGAATGTAAATATCCCCAATTTCCCCAAGGACTGGATCAATTTGATTACTGTATTTGAAATACCACCGGTTGTAAGAGGTGACAAATGCTCTGATATCTTCATTCTGGGAAGTATCACGGATGACAAACCCGTAATCCCATTCTCCTTCTTCCGCCCCGTATGGATTATAAAAATCCGCCTCAATGATGAGGTTTTTTAGAAAAAAAGCTGCATAAACCCGCTTCCTTCAGATACCGTCTTGAAAGTCAAGAGGGAAATGCAGGAAGTTGCTGCGATTGTGGAGAAAACTGTTCATAGTTTGGATCAAATGGACAGT
>JAGVCA010000032.1 GCA_020059485.1 Anaerolineales bacterium | reverse complement strand
GCGGCTGATGGCCTGCTGGTTGTAGGTCAGCAGGCCGCGGCCCTGCTGCTTGTGCTTGTACCCCGGCGGACGCGGGCGTCCCAGGAAGCGGTCGGGGCGCTCCTTCCAGGCGCGCAGGGCGGCGAAGAAAGCCTGCCAGTTGTGGTCGAGCTGTCTGAGCACCAGCTGGCTGACCTTGCGCGGCAGGGCCTGATAGGCATCGTTGTCCTTCAGCAGGTGGTACAGCCGGGCGAAGGGGAGGTAGCCATTCCCGAACAGCCAGGACTGGCGGATGGTGTAGTTGCCCAGGTTGTACAGGTTCTTGGCGGCAAAGGCGGCGGCATCGATTCCGGTTTTACCCGGTTTTTGCAGCACATCCTCCGGCACGATGATTGTGCCTGTGGCAAGTTGGTATGCACCGGGAATCAGCCCCTGGCGATAGTGTTTCCAGGCGGTCTGGTATTTGACGCCCACTTTGGCGGCATATTCGCTCAGCTTCATGCGGAATATCATAGGATATAATCACACAAAATCCGCTACTTTTGTTAACTTGTAAAGATACTAAATATGCTTCCCGTGATGAAAGGATCTGCATTGACTAACCGCACCACAATCCTGATTTGCGATGACCACCGCATCGTCCGGCAAGGATTGCGGGCGTTGTTGGAATCGCAGCCAGACTTCACCGTGGTGGGAGAAGCGGAGAACGGACGGGAGGCCTTACAGCAGGCAAAATCTCTCAGGCCGGATATCATCCTGATGGATATTTCTATGCCTTTGTTGAACGGCCTGGAGACCGCCCGCCAGCTCACCCGCGAGGGTATCCCCGGCCGGGTCATCGCCCTCAGCGTACATGATGATGAAGATATGATCCGTATGATGCTGGCCGCCGGCGCGATGGGATACTTTACCAAGGATACTGCCAGCGAAGAACTGATCAGCGCGATTCGGACGGTCACACGCGGCGAGATCGCTCTCTCCCCTGCTATCACCCGATTGGTAGTCGAAGATTATCTGCGCTGGGCAGATGTGAACGAGCGTCAGCCAGATAACCTCACGCCGCGTGAGCGGGAAGTCCTCCAATTGATCGCGGAAGGTCACCGCAATACCGCCATCGCCAAGGTCCTGAACATATCCGTTAAAACGGTCAGCAGCCACCGCACCAACTTGATGCAAAAGCTCAACCTCCACTCCCATGCCGACCTGATCCAGTACGCCATCCATAAAAAGATCATCGAAATCTAGCTTACTCCATCAGATATTTCCGAAACGATAATCAGACTTCGCCCTAAGAAATGTGGACAATTTCCACATGACAACGGCCCTCAATTCCTGTACACTAGTATCACTTTGTTCGGATTTTCACACATGGCGAGGAGGCAATATGAGTGATATCCTGACCCGCGCATTCCGTATCCTGCTGATCGCTGCGGTCGTCCTGGGTGCAGCCATTTTTCTGACCACCCGCGTCCATGCCTACCGCATGGACCAGCTCGGCAGAGAACTGCCGTCGGCATCCGATCCCGACTGGTCTCTTGCCAGCCAGCCGGATGCCGTTCAGCCCGATGCCTTCGTCCCCCAAACCCCCGAGCAGGATCAATGCCTTCACTGCCACATTGCTGGCTCCAATGAAAACCTGTGGACGCCGCTGGCCCGCTGGTCGATCTTCGGATCGGTTGCCCTCCTAGCCGCATTTGGGGTTACCCGCAGCGCATATGTCTGGCGAAAACAAGCGCCCTGGATACCGCTGACCACCCTTGTGGCGGATTGGGTTGACAGCCGTTATGGCACCCGGGCCATCTTCGAAAAGATCTTCAAAAAGCCTGTCCCGCTTTGGGCAACCCGTTGGTGGTACTGCCTGGGCGGGATCACCGCCTTTCTCTTCGTCGTCCAGGCCATCACCGGTATCATGCTGGCTTTCTACTACCAGCCCACCCCCGAACATGCCTATGCCAGCATTCTTCACATCGAGAATGAGGTCCTCTTTGGGGCCAGCATCCGGGCTATTCACCATTGGGCCGCCAATGGGATGGTCATCATGTGCTTTGCCCACATGCTCCGGGTCTTCATCATGGGTGCTTACAAAGCCCCCCGCGAATTAAATTGGGCCAGCGGGGTCATCCTCCTGATCGTCACGATGGGCTTTGGTTTCACTGGTTACCTGCTTCCGTGGGACCAGCGTGCCTATTGGGCCACGACCGTTGGCACCGAGATCGCAGGCGGCGTCCCCCAGATCGGCGAGTTGATCCTGGTATTTCTCCGCGTCGGCTGGGGCATCACAGAAGCCACCCTCAGCCGCTTCTACGCCCTGCATGTCATCGTCCTGCCAATCCTCGTCATCGCCATGATGGCCGCGCACTTCATGATGATCCGCAGCCAGGGCTTGAAAGAACCGCTCTAAGGAGTAGATAATGGATGAGAACACCAAACCTGCTGAGACGATCCCTTTCTACCCCGACCATCTCAAAACAGAAGCCCGGGTAGTGTATTACATCCTCGGGATTGCCTTCCTGATCGGTCTCGCAGCTGCTTTTTCACCGGTCGGTCTGGAGGAGCCTGCCAACCCGATGGTCACTCCCGACCACGTCAAACCGGAATGGTACTTCCTGGCGCTGTACCAGCTGTTGAAATACATCCCCAAGACGGTCGGTGTCCTGTTCCCGATCATCGGGCTGCTGGTCGTACTGATCTGGCCATTCCTGGACCGAAAACCCGATACCCCCCGCCAGATGCGGATCCGTGCGATCAGCACAGCAGTTTTCACGGCGATATTGATCGCTGCGACCTTCTGGGGCTGGTTCAGTTAGGAGGAGGGAAAAATGTCCATCATTACCCGAAAAGATTTTCTGAAACTGACCCGCAACGTCTTTGCAGCCGTTGGTCTGAGCGCCCTGGCAGTACCGGTCATCGCTTTCTTCTACCCATCCGAGCTTGAGGAAGTCCCTACCGATCCGGTTCCTGCCGGGAAGACAGATGAGATCCCGCCCGGAAAATCCAAAATGGTCCAGTTCGGCCGCTACCCTGCTATTCTGGTCCACACCTCGGAAGGCATCAAAGCCTATTCGGCCGTTTGTACCCACTTTGCCTGCGTCACCAAGTGGAATGAGGAACTTGGCCAGATCGTATGTCCCTGCCACGAAGGATACTTTGACCCGCTGGACGGCAGCGTGATTTCCGGCCCGCCGCCCTCGCCCCTGGAGGCACTGCAGGTCACCATCGACAACGGCAGCATCTTCATCCAGGTCGGAGGTGACTCATGACCGCTAACGCACAGCCCGCACCGAAACCGGTCCGCCAAACACCTATCCGAACATACCTGCGGGATTACATTGTCGATATCCTCGGCCAGGTCCGCATCCTTAAAAAGGTCTATCCCGGGATAATGCATTTCCTGATCTTTTGGGGCATGACTTTGCTGGTCATCGGCCATGTCGTCCTCCTGATGCAGATGGCCCTCTTTCTCCCGTTTGCCCTCCCATTCCCTCGCGGGAACACCTATCTGCTGTTTGAGACCATCTCTGACTTTGCGGGATTGGCTCTGCTGTTCGGAGTTGGCATGGCCCTTGTACGCCGGCTGGCCCTCAAACCTTCTTATCTCGAATCCCGCTGGGACGATTTCTACGCGCTGCTCATGCTGGCTTTGATCCCGTTGCTCGGATATCTCAATGGTGCGCTGCGGATCATCGGTACCGAGCCGGAGTGGGCGGCAGCCTCACCGATCGAAAACCTGGTCGCGCAGGGATTCCTCTTTTTAGGCATGACGGTAGAAACCGCCAACCGGCTGCATTTCCCGATGGTCCTGGTCCACCTGACATTTGGCTTGTTGTTTATCGCCTCAATCCCCTATACCAAATTGCGCCACCTGGTCGCCACGCCCCTCAACATCCTGCTCCGCAAGCGCGGCCCAGACGGTGAGATCGAGACCATCGCGGACATCGAGAACACTGACCTGCTGGGCGCTGGCGCCATTCAGGAATTCGAGCCGCATCAACTCCTTTCCTTTGACGCCTGCCTCCGTTGTGGGCGATGTGAAGAAGCCTGCCCGGCCACACTCGCCGGGATGCCGTATTCTCCCCGGCTGTTGATCCAGACCCTAAGGGATCATATGCAGACCTCAATGGTCACCCCGCTCAAAGCTGGCAGCCTCAATGGAAACACCCCCGATATCTTTGGCGAGGACTACAACTGGGCCTGCACCACTTGCGGCGCTTGCATCGTTAAGTGCCCAGCCTTTGTCAATCCGGTTGACCAGGTCTTGCAGTTGCGCCGCTACCAGGTCCTCACCTCCGGCAAGATGCCCAAGACTGTCGGTGAGACCCTGCGGAATATGGAACGCCAGGGCAATCCCTGGGGTCTCCCGCCGCAAGAGCGCGGGAAGTGGTATGACGGCTTGGATTTACCGCTTGCTGATCCGGACCGAAAGACCGATGTCCTCCTCTTCTTCGGCTGTGCCATGGCCTTTGACGAACGCAATAAAAAGATCGCCCGCCGCACCGTCGAAATGCTCGATCACCTGGGCATCGAGTACGCCGCCTTGGGGATGGATGAGTCATGCTGTGGAGAGACCGCCCGTCGCATGGGGCACGAGTATGTCTTCCAGGTGATGGCCGAACAGAATATCGAGATCTTCAACGAATTGCAGTTTGACCGCATCGTCACCCCCTGCCCGCACTGTCTGAACACTTTCAAAAATGAGTACCCAGCCTTCGGCGGCGAGTACCTCGTCCAGCACATCAGCGAGCTTCTCGAAGAGAAACTGCCCAACAGCCGCCAGGCCACCACAAGCAGCGAAAAGGTCACCTATCACGATCCTTGCTATCTGGGGCGTTACAACCAGGTCTTTGATCCACCCCGCAACCTGGCTGCAGGGTCAGGCAGTACACTCGTAGAGATGTCCGCCAGTCGTCAGAACAGCCTGTGCTGCGGCGGCGGCGGCGGTCAGATGTGGCTGGAAACCGATGCCGAAACCCGCATCAACCATCTCCGACTCGATCAGGCGGTTGCTACCGGGGCTGATACAATCATCACTTCCTGCCCCTACTGCCTCACCATGTTTGAAGATGCCCTCGGCGCAAAAGGGCTGCAGGATACCCTCAAGATCAGAGACCTAACCGAAGTACTAGAGATAGAAAAGGTGTGATCATGAAAACAGACTGGATCTTGACCACAGGCGGACAACCTCTCGAAACAGTCCGGCGTTTCATCGCTTCTGTTTGGCAGGCGCTGCACCTGGAAGCCATGATCCTCCCGCTCAAGGATGCCCGCACTGCCGAATGGCAGACAGAGGTCATCACCGACCCGGATAGTATTCAGCTGTCCAACCCCTTCACCCCGCTGATGGTCGAGAACATCGCCCGGCACCTCCCCGCTTTCCTCCGGAAGCATCCCGGGCAGCGCGTGGCAGCCTTGCTCCGCCCATGCGAGGTTCGTGCCTTCGAGGAGATCCAATCGGCACAACAGATCGACACCGCAAACCTGGTGATCCTCTCAGCCGATTGCCTCGGCACCTTCCCCGCTGAGGAGTTTTCCTGGCGGCTGGATAAGAAAGGGTCCGCGGACAATCTCTCTGATGAGACCTTGCACTTCTCGCGCTCGGGCGGCATCGCTCCATATCGCTACCGGATCGCCTGCCAGCTTTGCCGAAACCCGATCGCCGACGGAGGCGACATCAACCTCCATATTGTCGGTGTGCCGGTCCGGGACAAACTCCTGGTATCTGCCAATGGCCTATCCTCTGAGCTTGAATTGACGTCTCTCTCTGACCGGCCAGCAACCAGTGAAGAGAGCGAGGATCATGCCCGCATCGCCGAGCGCATGGTGTACCGCAATCAGCAAACCAATCTCAGACTGGCGCACGCGCTGACTGCCGAGACCGATCTCGACCTCGATTCCCTTGTCGACCAGCTCAATGACTGCGGTCCTTGCCAGGCTTGTCTCAATGTTTGTCCGATCTGCACCACCAGAGAGATCCAGCGTGATCCAGACGGACAATTCGACCGCCAGGAAGTTGCCGACTGGATCGTGGCTTGTGTCGGCTGCGGCATGTGCGAGGAGTCCTGTCCCAACCACCGCCCCTTATCGGCAATCTTCTCTGTCGTCCGAGAAAAACTCGCCGAGATCTACAACTAACCTAAAACGCCTGCCGTTTACCGGCAGGCGTTTTACTGAAATGATCATCATGTTAAGTCGCTGATCATCTTTGATCAACGACCGCTATTCGAAATAATATCCGATCCCGACAGTCCCCGGTCCGGTATGCACACCAAGCGTTGGGCTTAGTTTTGCCAGATACTTACTGGCCAGCGGGTAAGACTTCTCGATTTCCTCGATCACAGCCTTGGCTTCGGGCTCAGCCACACCATGAAAGACCGTCAGATGAACCTTGTCTTTGCCTTCCGCATCCTTGATGAATTCCCCAATCATCGTCTGGATCGCCTTTTTCTTTGTCCGCACCGAATCCAGCGCAGCGATCTTGCCATCTTCCAGCTGCAATAACGGTTTCATTGATAGCAAAGATCCCACCAGCCGCTTTGCACCGCCGATCCGTCCGCCCTTATGCAGGAACTCGAGCGTATCAACCACGAACATCACCTTGACCTTGCCGATCAGTTCTCTGGCCGCCGCCGCCACAATGGTCAGGTCGCCGCCGGATAATGCGCGCTCCGCTGCCCGGACAGCCATCATCCCCAACGCCATCGTCGTCAGGCGAGAGTCAATCACTTCGATCGGGAATTCGCCCATCATCTCCTTTGCCG
The DNA here is from genome assembly GCA_020059485.1 of Anaerolineales bacterium. Taxonomy (GTDB): domain Bacteria; phylum Chloroflexota; class Anaerolineae; order Anaerolineales; family UBA11579; genus UBA11579. The sequence goes on along the minus strand of JAGVCA010000032.1, from coordinate 4,083 downwards.
CGAGTGCGGATGCCACTGTCCCGCTCAGGTCTGCCGAGATCAGGACTGCGACCACCCCGGCATAATTTTTTGAGAGTTCTTCGAATACCTGTTTAAAAGCTCCGGCAGATGGCTGGGAGGTCGTTGGTAGGTCGGGTTCTTTCTGCAGCATCTCATAGAACACTTCCGGGGTGATGTCAACATTATCCAGATAGCTTCGCTCGCCCCAGACCACGTTCAAGGGGATGACGTGGATATCTAGGGCCTTCCGGATTTCTTCCGGGATATAGGCTGTCGAGTCGGTCAATACTGCGATTTTTTTAGTCATTTTGATCTCCAATTTCTATGATAAATATGCCATCAGCCCGCTGAGAACCCGTTTGGGTTCCTGGACTGCCAACGCCAGGTATCTGCACACATCTTCTCGATCCCAAGTAAGGCCCGCCAACCGAGTTCCCGGTTTGCCAGACTAGGGTCGGCGTAACTTTCGGCCACGTCTCCTGGCCGTCTGCCCGCAACCCGGTATGGGATCGGCCTGCCGGAAGCCTGTTCGAATGCCTGGATCAATTCCAGCACTGAGAACCCATTCCCGGTCCCCAGGTTATAGATCCCTAATCCCGGACCGTTTTTCATCGCCTCCAGTGCAGCCAGGTGACCCTGAGCCAGGTCCACCACGTGGATGTAATCCCGCACACCGGTCCCATCAACAGTCGGATAATCATTCCCAAAGACCAACAGCTCGGGCAGCTTGCCCACCGCCACCTGTGAGATATACGGCATCAGGTTGTTCGGGGTTCCGTTCGGCGATTCACCGATCAGCCCGCTGGGGTGCGCCCCGACCGGATTAAAATATCGCAGCAAGGTCACATTCAATTCTGGATTCGCAGCCTGCAGATCGATCAGGATCTGCTCGATCATTGCTTTTGTCCAGCCATACGGGTTGGTTGGCTGCACCGGGAAATTTTCCGTGATCGGCACGCTGGCCGGATTGCCATACACAGTGGCCGAAGAACTGAAGACGATCTTTCGCACATTTGCCGCCATCGCAGCCTCAAACAGATGGATCGAACCAACCACATTGTTGTGATAGTACTTCAGCGGAATTACAACCGACTCCCCCACCGCTTTCAGTGCCGCAAAGTGGATCACAGCCTCGATCTCATGCCGCTCAAAAACGGAATGCAGACCGTCTCGATCCAACAGATCGATCTCGTAAAAAGTGAAAGGTTTTCCAGTGATCTCCTCAACCCGTTCCAGCGCTATGCGGCTGCTGTTGCACAGGTTATCAAACACCACGACCTCATCCCCCTGGTTCAGCAACTCCACGCAGGTATGCGAGCCAATATAACCCGCTCCGCCAGTTACCAGGATTGTCATATCTGCTCCCTTTGCCTTTTGGACTTCTCCTCTGCTGGCTCACGCCAGCACCTTCCAACTATACCGCACCCCCCGCCATGTGACAATAGAACTACGCCCCCTTCAAGCCAGTGTTGTGGTAATATCGCGACACACCCACGGAATTGGATAAATTTTAGGTTCATGACTATGCGCAGACTACCAATCACTTTGCTCCTCCTCTCTCTGACCTTGCTCCTCCCAGGACTTAATTCTGGGCAGCCAGTTCATGCCGCCATCCCCGAGGCCCTCCCCGCTCCTGTCGAGGTGGTCAGCGCAATTAACAATTACCGCACGTCAAGTGGACTGGCTGCACTGACTGGCAACAACCTGCTAACCACTCTCGCCCAGGCCCAGGCCGATTATCAGGCGCAGCTTGGCACTGTAACCCATACAGGACCGGGAGGCACCACGCCACAGCAGCGGGCTGCTAACGCCGGTTATGGCGGCGGCAGTTTCTTCTACCTGTCCGAGATCATCTACGGCGGTTATCAAGCCACCACCGCCGATGCCCTCAACTGGTGGCAGAACTCCTCCCTTCACAATAGCGTCATGCTCAGCGGCAATTACACCGAGATCGGGGCCGGGGTTGCCACCAATGGCACCACGGTGTACTTCACAGCCGTGCTGGGCGGCCCTACGGGTGGATCATCAGGTTCGGGCAGCGTCGTACCCACACCGGGATCACAGGCTCAGCCCACCCAGGGAGCAGTCATCGCCGTTCCGGTTCAGGTTGCGACGCCAGGTCCCGACGGGGCGGTCATTCACATCGTCCGTACCGGCCAAACCCTGTGGACGATCGCTGCTGTCTATAACATCCCATTGGATACCCTGCTTACACTCAACGGACTGACCACTAGCTCGTATGTTTTCCCTGGTGATGAGCTGCTCATCCAGCCTGCCGGGACTGAACCTCTTGCTGAAGAGCGGGATGCCCAATCCCCGGATCCCGATTTCAGCCCTTCTCCGGATGCCTCCGACGCTGGTGTGATCGGCGAACCTTACAGCGCTGTACTAGCCCCTGAAATTTTACCGACCTCCACTGCCCAGGCCACCCCACCACCGATCGAGATCACAGACAGCGAGGCCGCCAACCTGGACGACCAGACCGGCAGCTCTTCCGCCCTTTATCTGATCATTGCTGCGGTCGCGGTCATCCTCCTCACCGTCACGGTCAACATCTTGCTCCACAGCCCGCCCGAATCCACAGGTCCTTCGGACTAGACCTGTACCCTATGCTGCGGTTTGCGGCTGCTCTGCTTGTCCCAGGCGGCGGAACAGGGAAAACACGATTGGCAGGTTTAGCAGGTTGACTGCCCCCAACACCGCGGCCATGACGCCAAATCCAAACTGCTCGGTCAGCTGCCCCCCAATTGCCTGCCCTCCCACAGTCCCCAGGTTTATGAACATCATGAAGATCGCGAACATGGACGCCGCGATGCTCGGCATACTTAAGTGCATCGCCACCGCCGAGTACACCGCTGTGTAATATCCATACGCCACCCCAAAGATAAAACCGAAAAAACCGATCCAGCCAATCGAAAGGTTGAAGGCCAATCCGGCACACCCCACCGAAGTCAGGGTGATTGCCACCAACAGGCTTTGTCTGATACCGATCCGGTCGGTCACCCAACTGTTCGATAACGCGCCGAGGATCCGCCCCACCATCGAAAGTGCCACCAGTAGCCCAATGTTCCCCAGAGTGATCTCAAAAGCATCTCTCAGATGCGCGCTGAGGAAGGTCAGCACCCCATCGAGGGAGATCGAATAAATGAATCCCATCACCACCAGGAGGACTACCGGCCCGGACCGAAAACTGCGGAACGCACCCCATTGAAAACGTTCCCGCTGGCCTGTCTTGCCCTCCGCTTCTCTCAGCCCGCTGACCAGCAGCAGTCCCAACGGCAAAAGGGAGATCAAACTGATCGCATAGAACACCCAGTCCCATCCAACCGCTTGGGCAATGTTCCCGCCGATCAGGAGCATCAGCAGGATACCGGTCGCCCTAGCACCCACCATCACGCCCTGGATTGTGCCGCGCTCATTTTTTGGCGTCAGGTCAAGCGCCAGGCCGTCCGTGCAAGTGTCATACAATGCCATACTGATCGAGGCTAAAAACGCTACCAGCGCAAATGTCCCCAATCCCTCTTCTACCGATACCCTCGGCGCGATCGAAAACGCCACGATCTGCCCGATCAGACCGAGCGCGATATACGGTTTCCGGTGTCCCAGCCCAAGCAGGTTAACCCCGTCGCTCAACATCCCGAGGAAGATCTTTAACACAAAGGGAAGCGCCAGGATCGCTTGAAAGATCCCCACATCACCTTCCGAATACCCGCGCTCTCCCAGGTAGAGGATGTTAAATGTCAGGAAATAACTCATCAACATGCCTTGGGCAAAATATAAACTGCCAAATAATGTGAACCTGTATGCCCTCGACATGCCTTCCTCCATAGACCTTCAGATAGGGAATTGATCAATATTCAGGCTGCCACACCGAACTGACAAGCCAAACTCTTGATATAGTTCCGGAAAATATAGTCTGTTATTCCGTTTGTGAGAGTATCACTCTCACCGGGTGAACTACAACACCCTCTATCCCCTCGATCACCTTGGGGAATGCTTTCGTAATTATATTATACGCCCCATTGACATCCGCATTGATCAATCTGCCATCGGCGGCCTGGAACAGCCCGCGCCTGATCCGCT
>JAGVCA010000030.1 GCA_020059485.1 Anaerolineales bacterium | reverse complement strand
CGCGCCACCAGGTTCTCAACCTGCCAGCCAACTACCCCGGCGAGTTGACCGCGCACAAACAGCAGCATGAAAGCCTTCTCACCAAAAGCCGCCATCACATCCATCCGGTCCAGCCGCCGTTCGCCGCGCGATAGCCGCGTGATCAAAGCGCCGATCTCAGCTGCCTGGCGCGGCTTGGCCCGTTCAGCCACCATATCCGCCAGGGTAGCCGCGGCCATGGCTTCCCGCTCCTGCAGTGTCGTTTCCACTTTCGGGACCGGAGCCGGTTCAGTCGTTTCCGGGAACAGCCGGGCCCAGGCGGCCTGGACCTGCTGCCAGGTATCGTCAAAACTGCCGTTATTCTCGATGATCACATCGGCGGCATCTGTCTTTTCCTGCTGGGCCGACTGCCGGTTCATCCGTTGACGGGCTTCAGAGGTAGACATCCCCCGCTTGATTGCCATCCGGTTCAACTGGTGATCCTCAGAGGAGACCGTCACCCAGATCGAATCCACTTTTTCGCGCAGCGGCGATTCCAGCAGCTTGATCGCTTCCACGACCACCACATCCTGTTCCGCATTCGCGATCAGAAAATCAACCGCCTTGCGCACATACGGATGGACGATTGCTTCCAGGCTGACCAAAGCGTCGGGGTCGGCAAATACCACATTGCCTAGCTTGCTCCGGTCGATTGCGCCATCCGGGCCAAGAATGAACTTTCCAAACAGATCGACCACCGGCTTGTGACCTGGCCCGTCCTTCGCCAGGATGCGGTGTGTCAGGGCATCCGCATCGATGGTGTAAGCGCCCAGGTGCCCAAGCATCTTGCGGACCACCGTTTTTCCGGTTGCGATGTTACCCGTCAAACCTATGATGGTCTTCTTTTTCGTTGCGTGCATGCTTTCCTCGTTAAGTACCAACACAGAAGCACGTGAAAGCTTCGTTCACGACTCCCAACCTCATTTTAGCCTTGCCGAGAGAAACTGTCAAAGTTTTTTGAGGCCGAACCGGTTCACAGCGCTGAAAACCTCCGTTTAAAGGCGTCAGCCCCATGATCGCATGGGGCTGACCAACCAACTCAGAAGGAGGAGAGTAGTTTGTGCAGTGTTAGGCCGGTTTAAACGTGCCTTTGACCGGTGTTGATCTGGGTCAGCGCAAAACTGCAGGCAGATTTGTCTTGCAGTGTACAGGTGAAGTAGTGTGAGCAGGTGCGCTGGTTGATGCGCGGGGCCGTCTCGGGCATGATGTCGGCAGGATAAACGTAAGTTGTTTTGAGTTCAACTTTGCAGTTGGCATGTGAACAGTAATGCTGCATCGTCGATTCCTTGATCTGGTCCCGAATTGACATCCCGGTCCTCCAATCTTCAGGCTAATCAATAACCTGTAATTATTGTACCGGCTGCGTGCCAGATTTCAGGTGACAGATGTCCCGTGTTTGCCGGACGGATGTCCTCAAATTCGACCAATCTGGTACAGATTGCCAGATTGATCCCGAGCGCCTGAAATGGGTCAGATCACGCCCAATTTTTTGCCGACCGTCTCAAATGCTGCCAGACCCTGCTCCAGATCGCTCTCGGAGTGCGCCGCCGAGATCATCACCCGGATGCGGGCAGTGCCGCGTGGCACGGTCGGGAACCCGAGCGCCATCCCGAACACACCCTCCTCGTACAACGCCCGGCTGAATTCCTGTGCCAGCGGCGCTTCGCCCAGAATGACAGGGGTGATCGGGGTGACCGACTTACCGGTGTCAAAGCCCATGGCGAGCAGTTCTTTCTTGAACAGATTGGCATTCGACCACAGCCGGTCGACCAGTTCGGTCGATTCCTCCAGCAGGTCCACCGCGGCCAGGCAAGCGGCTACATCCGGCACGGTCATCGCCGAGGAGAACAGGAACGGCCGGCCGCGCTGGTGCAGCCATTCGACCACCTTGGCATCCCCGGCCGCCACTCCGCCGACCACGCCAAAGGCCTTCGACAGGGTACCGATCTCGATATCGACCTTGCCGTTCAGCCCAAAATGGTCCACGATGCCGCGCCCGCCCTTGCCCATGACGCCTTCGCCATGGGCGTCGTCCACCATCAGCACGACATCGTACTTCTGCGTCACCTCGTAGATCTTGTCCAGCGGGGCAATATCCCCATCCATGCTGAAGACGCCATCGGTGATCACCATCGCCCGGCGGTATTGCTGACGGTGTTCCTTGAGCTGTGCTTCCAGGTGGGCCGGGTCAGCATGGTTGTAGCGGATGATCGTGGCCCCGGAAAGCCGGCTGCCGTCGATGATGCTGGCGTGGTTGAGTTCGTCCGAGAAGATGGCGTCTTCCTTCCCGACCAGCGCCGGGATCGTGCCCAGATTGGCAGTGAAGCCGGACTGAAAGGTGATGGCCGCATCCACGCCTTTGAAGCGCGCCAGCCGCTCATCCAGCTGGACATGCAGGTCCATCGTCCCGGCAATGCTGCGCACCGCCCCCGGCCCGACGCCCATCTGGTCGATGGCGGCTTTGGCCGCCGCCGCGATGCGGGGATGGTTGGCCAACCCAAGGTAGTTATTGGAACAAAAATTGAGCACCTTCTTGCCATCCACCACCAGCCAGGCCCCCTGCGGGGACCCGAGCGTGCGGATGCGGTTGTACAGCCCGGCATCTTTAAGGGCTTGCAGTTCTTCATCAACCCAGGCAAGTTTGTTGGACATAGGGGGATACTCCTTGATCGTGTTTGGATGTACCCTTAGTATAACTTGTATTTTGGTGAGCGGGTGCCTGGTCACCTTGTCACATGGGCACCTGGCGACAAGGTGACTCGTCCCGGTTGCCTATTCACCAATCACTTCGTTATGGTAAAATATCCCTCGCTCGGAGGGGCCTTCAGCACCACACGAGTACCGGAGGGATGGCCGAGTGGACGAAGGCGTCTGTCTTGAAAACAGATGTGGGTGGAAGCTCACCGTGGGTTCGAATCCCACTCCCTCCGCAGAGTTCCGGGCGACCGGAAAACAAATCTAAAATGGGGAGGTCGCATAGCCTGGTCTAGTGCGCCCGCCTGCTAAGTGGGTTCCGGAGAGTATCCGGTCGAGGGTTCGAATCCCTCCCTCCCCGCCATCCGAAAAGCCGCTAATTGCGGCTTTTCGGTTTTTCATTTCCTGATGAGAAGTTCCGGCCTGGGGGTGATTGGCGCATCCCTCCTCGATAAAAAAAGACGCCTGCGAGAGGCGTCTTCTCCTTCTACTTCCGATTTTTATTTTACACATTCACCAGGAAGGCGGTCAGGTACATCACCACGATCCCCAGCAGCAGACCGAGCACATTCAGCCAGGTGACCGGGTTTTCCTCGCGGCGTTTGGCAGAATCCATCACTAACCGCCCGACCTCAATGATCACCTGCCAGATCGCCCCGACGCCGACTCCCAGAAAAATGACGGTCAGCACCGGTGAATAGGCAAACCCGCCGATCAGGGTGCCGATAATGGCCGGACCGCCCGCTAACAACAGCATCAGCGCGAACCAGCCGTACTTCGGCTGGTCCCGCAAGACAGGGGCGACGATCCCGATCCCCTCGGTCAGGTTGTGTAGGATGAACCCAACCACCAGGAAGGAACCCAGCGCGGCTTCACCCAGTGCGAAGGCGGCCCCAACCGCCAGCCCTTCACCCAGGTTGTGGAACCCGATCCCCAGCGCGATCACGAAAGCGATGAAGGCCCGTCCGCTTGGCGTCGCCCGGTCGGCGTACTTATCGCGGTTACCCACCGCAGTGATCGCCAGCCAAGTCAGCAAAGCGGCGAAAATGCCAAGCGCCGTCCCCTGGAATACACCCGGTAACCTTTCGGCCACCTCGACCATCTCCAGAAAAGTGTCCACCACCAGGAACAGCATCAGCCCGATGGTCAGCGCTAGGACGAAGTTCATCAGCCGGCGGCTGAACTGGCGCATAGCCGGGAACCACAGCATCCCCAGGCCAACAGGGATGATCCCGACATACACGCCGACCAGGGCATAACTAAGCAACTGGTCCAGACCGCGGGAAGGCGTCTGCACGGCCAGTTCCACCGCGGCGTCGAAAGTCGCCCCTGTATTGCTGATCAGCACGATCTCGTGGGCTTCGCCTTCCACCCACGGGTAGTAGATGACCACCTGGCCGGACTGCAGCGGGTCAAGCGTGTTCTCCGGTTCAACCTTGAACTGCCAATAAGCGTCATCGACCAGCACCTGCGCGATCGTTACCGGGTCTGGCCCGCCATTGACCACCTGCAGCACGATCCGTCCGTGGTCAGGCAGGGTAATCCGCTGGATGTTGATCTCTTCAACCGGTGGCAAGTCTCCCCCGGCAATCCGGATCGGGTTGGTATTCAGGAACAGCACGACCAGCGCGAGAAGAAGCACGACCGGCAGGATCAGGAACATCCAGGTGCGGGTGGTGAATCTGTTTTCGGTCTCTGTCATCACTCACCTCCCAGACGGAAGTTGCCCATCCAGCCCAGTTCGGCGAACTCGGATTGGTGCGCGTGGAACATATACAGGCCATCTTCAAAACCTTCAAACGAGAACTCCAGGATGCCGCGCTGCGCCTGGATCTGTGACACGGTGTCGATCGTTCGCAGGGTCGGCGTCAAGGTGGTGCCGTGGTCGTAGTAATCGAAGAAATTGGCATGTAGGTGCATCGAGTTGATCGGGTCGAATTCGGTCACGTTGACCAGATAGATGCGCTGGCGTTTCGAGCGGTCGAGGTCGATTGGCTGGTGGTGATATGCGAACGTGACCGTATTGACCGCATAGACCTCGTTCTCTTTGTCAAAATTGGTATCGAAGGCGTTCATCAGCATGAACATTTCCTGGTATTGCTCGTTTTCCGGATAGTTATGATTGCGCGTCCGGGCGATGGCCGCTTCCTCGCCGGCGTATCGCTCCGGGTCAGGATCCACGATAAAGCCGCCGTACAACCCTTTATGGATATGCCGGGCCAGCGGTAGGGCGTGACAGTGATACAGGTGACAGCCGAACGGATACGCGTCAAACTCGTAATAGGTGGACTGACCTTGATGGATCAGCCCATCGCCCTGCAGTGGGACCCCATCCATTTTGGCGGAATGGATGCCGTGAAAGTGGATCGTGTGCGGGTGCGGGCTGGTGTTGGTGAACTTGATCCGGATGCGGTCACCTTCCACACAGCGTATCGTCGGACCGGGGACCTGACCGACCAACCGCCCGGACCGCTGGGAGGCCGGCGAGGTCAGGCTGCCGTACACCCACCCGGGGAAGAACACCCCCGGCGCGATCTCGATCTCTTTATCCATGGCATAGAACTCGTACTCGCGCAGTGTCCTGCCATCGGGCAGATCGCTGGTTGTGCCGAAGTCGTAATCGGACAGGATGGTGTGCGGGTCGAAGCCGTTGCGCTCGTGATCGACCTGGCCGACCGGGCCAAAGCTGAGATGGGCATCAGGGTTGCCGTCTCCCATGTCGTGCGGGCTGGATGGGTCTCCTTCTCCGATCAGCACCTCGCGGATCACTTTGGCCAACGGCAGGCCAAGAAACCCGGCGCCGCCGAGCTTGAGCAGATCTCTTCTTGATAGTTTCATCTTCACCTCAATAATTATTTAGTATCTCCTAAAATAGGATACCAAATCAGAGAAATTTTGTCAAATTTTGCCTGCACGAGTCTGCCATGATCTCAATATTCAGAACCCGCAAACTCAAGCGCCAACCAGTAGTAGTACCCTTGGCATGTCTTGACGATTCTCCTGAATCCAGTTAATCTATACCGGATAGGTTTAGTCCGATTCACAGGGAAAGGAGAAAATCTGATGAAAACATTCACCAAATGGATGGTCATGTTCTCGATCTTGCTGGTGGCAACCGGTGCAATGTCCGTGATGCCTGCCAGCGCCGCGCCAGGCGCGCATGTGCGCGTTCCGGCGGATGCCGGCTGGGTCGCCAGTGGCGTATTCTTCACCACCGGAGATTCCTTCGACCTGCGGGCCAACGGCATGGCGATCACCGGCCCGTTGAGCGAGTACCCCGGTGCCCGCAGCGGGCCGGATGGGCAGACCACGCTATGCCTCGTAGCCGAAGTGCCCTTCACGCCTTGTGCGCTGGAAGGTGCGCCGTATGGCGCGCTGGTCGGCAAAATCGGCGTGGGCGGCACACCCTTCCTGATCGGTTCGGGTGGGTCGTTCGTGGCCGGGAATTCGGGGGAACTGTTCCTCTCGGTCAACGACAATCAGACCTTCTTCGGCGACAACCGGGGCGGCTTCAATGCTTTCGTGATGCCGTAAGTTATATGATTGTCTGAACGCAAACCGGGTGTCTGTGAGAACAGGCCCCCGGTTTTGTTTTAGCTGCGATTCGAATTGATGACTGGCTCAACTTGTCACACCAGGTATGGCTGTCCAAATTCCTCCAACCCCTAGCATTAATCCCGCCCCTTTGATATAATCCGCTCTGCTCAGTTACCGGAGCATTCACAACTTACATATTTCGTGGCGTTTTGACGAAGCCAAAAGGCCAATTTTGAAAATTGCGATGCAATTTTCAATTCGCCCTCGTAGCTCAGCTGGATAGAGCGCTTGCTTGCGGAGTAAGAGGTCCCGTGTTCGAATCATGGCGAGGGCGCCAACCTGCACCAATGGCAGGCTGATTCCAAGGAGGAGCAGCCTGCCGTTTGTTTTCCCCACTTCCCCCCCAATATCCGGTACAATACACTCCATGACCCAGCCCGAGGCAACCATCCTGATCGTCGAAGACATGCCCCAGATCCGCACCATGCTGGAGGTCACCCTGCGCTTCGAGGGTTTCACCGTCCAGACGGCCAGCAACGGCCAGGAAGCGCTCGACCTGATCGCCGCCGCCCACCCGACGCTGGTGATCACCGACATCCTCATGCCCCGCATGGACGGCTTTGCCCTCGTCTACCAGCTCCGCAAAGACGCTGCCACCCGCCAGATCCCGGTCATCTTCCTCTCCGCCACCTACGTCACCAAAGAAGACAAAGAATTCGCCCTCAGCCTCGGCGCCACCCGCTTCCTGGAAAAACCGGTCGACACCACCGAATTCCTGCAGACCATCCGCCAGGTCCTCACGCACGGCCCCGGCACCTCCGCCCTCCCGCTCGGGGAGCGCGAATTCTATCTCGGCTACCGCAAGCGGCTGGAAAACAAACTCCGCCAGAAGAACCAGCAGATCATCCGCACCGAGCGGCTGCTCTCCACCCTGCCCAAAGACCAGATCGCCTCCTTTCAGTCCCTCCTCGCCCAGACCATCGAACACCGCGACGAGATCCTCACTGAACTGCAGGAGATCCTCATGATCCTCAAAACCTTCAAAGAAGACTGAACTATGCCACCAACCCTCCAAGACCTGAAAACGCTGGCCTACGGCGCTGGCCGCATCCTGCGCGCCGGATTCAACCAACCCCAGGAAGTACACCACAAGAGCGAGATCGACGTCGTCACCGAAACCGATCACCGCTCGGAAAGCTATCTCCTCGAGCAGATCCGCGGCCGCTTCCAGGATGACCATATCGTCGCCGAGGAAAGCGGCGAGAACGACGGCGATCGCGCCCGTGCCTGGTTCATCGACCCGCTGGACGGCACCACCAACTTCTCCCACGGGCTGCCGGTCTTCTCAGTCTCCATTGGCTATGCGCAGGATGGCGAGATCCTGCTCGGCGTGGTCTACGACCCGGTGCGCGACGAACTGTTCTCCGCCGAGCGCGGCCGGGGCGCGTTCCTCAACGACCAGCCCATCCAGGCCGCCGCCCGCGCCCAACTGCGGGAAAGCCTGGTTGCCACCGGCTTCCCCTACGACCGATTCACCAGCCCGGTCAATAACCTGGTCTATTTCCACGAATTTGCCCTGCAGGTCCAGGGCATCCGGCGGCTTGGGTCCGCCGCCCTCGACCTGTGCTACGTCGCCGCCGGCCGGTTCGATGCCTACTGGGAGTTCAAAATGCACAGCTGGGACCTGGCTGCGGGCGTCCTGATCGCCCAGGAGGCAGGGGCTCTGGTAACCACCATGGACGGCTTTCCGGAAGTCCTGACCCCGCCGTACAGCGTGGCAGCCGCCAATCCAAGGCTGCACGAGGAATTGCTGGCGGTGATCGCCGGTGTCACCGCCCGGCCGGAAAACCAGGCATATCAAGCCTTCCTGGCTGGGTGATATAATTCAGGCTCTGCCCATGAACACGTCCCATCCTGCCCTTGCCTATCGCTCACGCCGGCTGCTGATCTTGCTTTTCATTCTGGTGGCGATCATCATCCTGTCCGCCGCCACCAGCGGCCGGGCTACTCCGCCGCCCCAAACCGACCTGCCCCCCGGCGACCCGCTGCGCGGCGGCAAACTTTACGTCAACTGGTACCTGATCACCTCTGCCGAGTTTGGGCTTGAGCAGCATCCCCTCTGGCCGGAAAATCCCAACAATCAAGTCCCCCCGCAGCTCACCTGGCGCTGTGTCAACTGCCATGGCTGGGACTATCTCGGCTCTGATGGGATCACCATGACCGGCCTTTACCGCCGGGCTGGTTGGCCTGGTCTCTTCGGGATGACCGCCGATACCCCTGAAGAAATTCTCCCCTGGCTGGATGGACAGGCCAACCCCGACCACAACTTCATTGACTACCTCGCCCCGCAGGACTTGGCCGACCTGGCTGCTTTCCTCTCCTCCGGCCTGGTTTCCCCAGAACTGATCGCCGACCTGGATAATCGGTTCGCCAACGGTACAGTCGAAGTCGGGCAGACTGCTTACCAGGATCAGTGCATGGCCTGTCATGGCGGCGAGGGAGAAAAGATCAACCTCGGCAGCCTGCAAACCCCGATCTTCCTGGGCGATATGGCCTGGATCAACCCCTGGCACATCTCCCACATCCTGCGCTACGGCCACCTCTCTGCCCGCGTCCCACCTGCCGCCGAGCTCAACCTCTCATTCAGCCAGCAGATCGACATCCTAGCCTTCCTGCAGACCCTGCCCACCGCCAGTACGCTGTCTGAAGATGCCATGTTTCAGTTCGACCCCGAATCCCAGGCACCCACAGCCCCCCTGGCCTTTGGCGCTTTAGCCATCACCACCTTGATCTACCTGACGGTCTTCTTTACCCTCAAACGGCGCTCCTCCTCGCATTCTTGACACCGCCCCCCTCCTGCGGTATGCTTGTCAATCGCCTGGGTGGGTCCGGCGCGGCGGGACATTGTGAACCTCGTCAGGTCCGAAAGGAAGCAGCGATAAGCAATTGATCTTGGGTGCCGCCGGGGTTCCTGCCCAGGTTTTTTCTATCCTCTCACCGCCCGTAATCTGATAGAATCTGTTTATGTCGTTCCGACAGTATCTTCTCCTGGCCGTGGCCGGTATCCTGATCGCGGCGTTGTTCCTGTTGCTGCCCTCCGAAAAGACCATCACCCTGCAGATCGAAGGCCAGCCGCTCGTGATCTCCACCACTGCCCGCACCGTTGAGCAGGCCCTGGCCGAGGCCGGGTTCACCCTGCAGGAAGAGGATCAGGTCTCCCCGGCACCTGGCATGCTCATCCGGGATGGCGAGACGATCAACCTGACTCAGGCGATGCGGGTCACCCTGTGGGATAACGGTCAACCCACCACATTCTCCACCACCCAACGGCTTCCGGCGGTCTGGCTGGCACAGGCCGGCCTGACACTCGGCACCGAAGACCGTTTGCTGGTCAATACCCTTCCTCACTCGCCCGATCAACCGGTCCCCTTCCAGCCGACCGTCAGCGTGGAGGTCCGCCGGGCAGTCCGTATAACCGTCGAGAGCGACGGTGAAACCATTCTGCTGCAGTCCTCGGCAGCCACGCTCGGCCAGGCCCTCTACGAGGCCGGATACACACTCACCGCCAGCGATGTCCTCCTGCCGGGCGCTGAAACCCCGCTTGAGCAAGACCTGGCTGCAACATGGACTCCCGGGCGTAGCATCACCATCCAGATCGGAGACCAGACCATCGCGGCCACAACCTCCCGGCAGACCGTTGGCAAAGCGCTGGCCCAGGCCGGCCTGCCGCTTCAGGGACTCGATTACAGCCTCCCTGAGGCTGACGCCCCGCTCCCTGAGGATGGCGCGATCACCCTGGTCCGCGTCACGGAAGAATTCATCCTGGATCAAAATACCATCCCGTTCACCGTCAGTTATCAACCGCTGCCGGAGGTCGAGATCGACAATTTCCAGGTCACCCAGCCCGGTCAGGTCGGGATCCAGGCTCAGCGTATCCGCATCCGTTATGAGGACGGCGAGGAGACCACCCGCGTGGTCGAACAGCAATGGACCCTGCGTGAACCCGTCACCCAGATCGAAGGCTACGGCACCATGATCGTCATCCGCACCGAGCAAACTCCGGATGGACCGATCGAATACTGGCGCAAGATCGAGGTCTGGGCGACCTCTTATTCGCCCTGCAATGCCGGCTTTGACTATTGTTCCTACACCACTTCTTCCGGCGCATCTGTCAGGAAGGGCCTCATCGCCGTGAAGCTCGACTGGTATCTGGCGATGGCTGGCGACTCAGTGTATGTGTCCAGCTACGGCCCGGCGATCATCGCCGATGTCGGCCCCGGGTGGGTTGGCCGCTATTGGATCGATGTTGCCTACGAAGACGATGAATACATCCCCTGGGCCAAATGGGTCACCCTGTATTTCACCACCCCGGTCCCGCCAGAGGACCAAATCATGTATGTATTAACGACCCGGTAATCCCGGTGTAACTGGCGTAATTCCTGCACAACCAAAAACATATGAACAGCACGAAACGCCCCTTTTCCCGCCGCCCCGGTGTTTGGCTGATCGCCTTCGGTTCACTGATGATCTGTGTCCTGGCTGCCATGCTGATCGGACCCCTGGTTCGGCTGTGGCGCGCTCCGCTTGGCCCCAGTCTCGGCTTTGAGGGCACCGCCTCTGCCCCTGCTGTCTTTCAACCGGAAGCGCCGCCGGAGCAGCCGGACGAAACCGACCCCGCACCTAACATCGCCTTCGAACCCGCTCCCAGTCTCACACCAGCGCCGACCCACACCCCTGATATCTACTGCGGCCAGACCCCCAGCATGCTGATCCTGGCGGTCGGCATCGACTACCGCCCAGGCACTTACACCTACGGCCTGGCAGATGTCACCCGCTTGGTCAAGGTAGACTTCGTCACCCCCCGCGTCACCGTGCTCGATTTTCCCCGCGACATGTGGGTTGAGGTTCCGGGCATCTCCGACCATTACGGCATCACACACAGCAAGCTCAACGAGTCCTACTTTTATGGCACGCCGGCGATGGGCTACTACGACGGCCCGGGCGGTGGAGCCGGCCTGCTGGCACGCACGCTAGAACTTAACTTCGGAGCGCGGCCAGAGAACTATGGCGTGGTCAATATGAAGATCCTGATCGAAATGATCGATGCCCTGGGGGGGGTGGATATCTACCTGGACGAGGGAATCGACGCCCGCGACAACCCGGAATCGGAAGAGTTGTGGAAGATCTACGAAGCCGGCTGGAATCACCTGGACGGCAAACGAGCTGTCTACTACGCCCGCATCCGCCATATCGACAATGTCTTCGGCCGCGCCGACCGCCAGACAGAGATCCTGTGCGCGATCAAGACCAAGCTGCTCAGCCCGGACGCGGTCATAGGCATCCCGGACATGGTCTCGGCTTTTTCGGATAATGTCCTGACGGACCTCAGTCCGGCGCAGCTCAGCCAGTTGGCTTGCCTGGCCCCCCGTTTGACATCTGAGAACATTGTCTTCGCCCGCATCCCGGAAGATGCCCTCCAGGCCAGTTTGGCCTACAATTTTATCTGGGAGTATGACCAGGCTGAGATCCGTCAATTTGTCGGCGGATTTTTGGATGGCAGTTGGCCGCCACCTCCGGTGGAAGGCGAAACCGCAGACAGTCACGATGGACAGACCCAGCAGCTCTGCCCGGTGTACCCGGATCGATAACGAAGCACCGCTGAACTTTTTCCATATTCACAACATAATCCCCGCACAAGCATGAATTATACGATAAAGGTCTGACCTTGCAGGCAGCGCTATTGCCCCCACACCGTAAACTGGTAACATATACCTATGACCTCGATCCGCAAACTTCTACAGCAGTACAACCTGAGACCCCAGAAAGGCCTCGGCCAGAACTTTCTCGAAGACGCCGGCGCGCTCAACCGGATCATCCAGGCTGCTGAGATCTCCTCTGATGATACGATCCTTGAGATCGGCCCCGGCCTGGGCAGCCTGACGACGCTGCTGGCACAGAACTGCCAGCGAGTCGTCGCCGTCGAACTGGACACCAAGCTCGCCGCGGCCCTGGAAGAGATCCTGCGCCCGTTCCCGAATGTAGAACTGATCCGCGCCGACATCCTGGAAGTCAACCTGAATGAGTTATTCGACCAACCCGGTTATCTGGTCGTCGCCAATATCCCTTACTACATCACCTCTGCCTTGCTGCGCCAGCTGCTCGAGGCAAAACACCCGCCCCACCGCGTGGTCCTGACTGTGCAGTCCGAGGTAGCAGAACGGATCTGCGCCTCGGCCGGAAATCTGAGCCTGCTGGCGCTTAGTGTGCAGGTCTACGGCCAGCCCGAGATCGTTGACCAGATCCCTTCCGCAGCGTTCTACCCGGAGCCCAAGATCGATTCGGCCGTGGTCCGCATCGAGATCTATCCCGATCCGCGCATCCCGCGCTCGCGCCTGGACCTGTTCTTCCGCCTGATCAAGGCTGGCTTCTCTCAGAAACGGAAGACGCTGTTAAATTCACTCTCGGCCGGGATGGGCTGGGACAAAGAGCACACCGCCAGCCTGCTGGCGCAAGCCGGCATCGATCCGCAACGCCGGGCGCAGACATTAAGTTTGGAGGAGTGGGGGGAAGTAGTGGCGAATACTGATATTTTGGGGCCAAGCCCTGCCTGACGTTAGGCTGGCGCTTTTAAATTCCGATGCGCCATCCGCACCTGCCATACCCGGAAAGCCGCTTCGATCTGGATGCGCAGGTTCATCTTGGAATGCCCCCATTTGCGGTCGGCAAAATAGATCGGCACTTCGACGATCCTGAAGCCCAGTTTTGTGGCGATGTAGACCATCTCCACCAGGAACACATATCCACTTGAGAGCAGCCGCTCCAGCGGGAATTGCGCCAGCTTTTCCCTGCGCCACAACCGGTAGCCGGTGGTCACATCCCGGACCGGGAGACCGAGGATCGTGCGTGCATAGGCATTGCCAAAAGCAGAAAGGCCTTTACGCCAGATCGGCCAGTGCCGGTCCACCGAGCCGCCCGGTACATAGCGCGAACCGATCACCAGGTCGGCGTGCGCCAGCGCGGCGATCATTTCCGGTAGTTTTTCAGGGGCGTGAGAAAAGTCCGAATCCATCATCCCAATGGCATCCACATCCTGCTCTAGCGCCAGCCTGAAACCTTGAATGTAGGCACTCGCCAGGCCCAGTTTGCCCTTGCGGTGCAATACCTGGATCTTACCAGTGAACTGGTTCGCCAGTGCATCGGCGATCTGACCGGTCCCATCCGGGCTGCCGTCATCCACCACCAGGAGCGAGATATCCATCCCCGGCAATGCAAAGATCGCCTCAGCCAGGCGCGGCAGGTTTTCAGATTCATTGTACGTGGGCAGCACGATCAAAGTTTTCATCTATGAGCGATTCTCTTTCAGCGTGAGGTCAGAACGGATAAATGTTGCTTCAGGGATTTGATGTCAGGGATCGGGACGTCTGTATGCCTCAACAGTCCGAACCGCACCCCCAGCCGGTTGGCGTGGGCCAGTTTTAAACGGCCGGTATCTGACTCGCGATCTCGCATCGGGTAGAAGAATTCCAGCGATTGATGTAGTGGACCAGCCAGCCGCCGCCGCATCTGCTCGCCGGATTCAGGGGTAGTGATCACCAGGAATTTCTGTGGGCTCAGATGACCGAGAAAAGCACTTGCACTCCCCGCACTGTGGACGGTATTTTCAATCATCAGACTGAGCGCCCGCATAACATCATCCGCTGTGATAAAACCATACTCTTCCCGGAAGTAAGATAGGTTTTCGATTGAGATCACCAGCATCGCCCATCCCGGCTCCAGCAGCGTCTCGCGCAGCCGCTCATCGACCCACTGACCTTCCGGCAGGTTGGTCACCGGATTGCGCAGCTGGGTCTGGGCAGCCCGCGCCAGGGAATTGCGCACTCGCAGCCGCAGTTCCTGCACATCGAACGGTTTGGTCATATAGTCATCCGGGCTAAGTCCGAGACCGGTCAGCCGGTCCTCGCGCGCCTCGCGCGCCGTCAGGAAGATCACAGGCAGATCGCGGGTGCTGCGCTTTTCGCGCAATCGTTGCGCGACCTCAAACCCATCCATCTCCGGCATATTGACATCCAACAGCACCATGTCCGGCCGGGTCTCTTCACACAGTAAAAGAGCCTCCTGCCCCCCGGAGGCTGTCACGACCAAATAGCCCTGGATCTTGAAATAGGCCTCAAGCATCTCGGCCAATTCCGGATCGTCGTCCACGATCAGGATCGTTGCTCGTTCTTTATCTGACTGCATCGTTCAGCCTATTGGCTCTTTCTGGATCACAAACCGGCAGACATCATCCCCCATCGCAATGCATTCGGATTCGTTGACCCGGAACTCATTTCCACCAGAGACCCACTTTAGGCTCTCCTGGATCAATCCGGCGGCGATGAAACACACCGGGCGGTCTTCTCCGCGTCGGCCCCAGCACACCGGACATTGATGGATCACATAATGCAGTTCACCACCATGGTCCTCGACAGTGCTGTGCTGGTCACTAACCGTGCTGAAGATCTTGGCCATTGCCGGCAATCCGAGCTTGAGCTTCTGAGCCAACGGGAGCACTTTGAAAGCGACATCCCCCACGCCAGCCATCGCCCCAAAATTGCGCAAGGCGTCTGAGAACGTCGCCCGGCCAGCGCGCAATGCCAGTCCGCGCCCGCCGCGAGGGCCGTATAATTCTTCCAGGGCTAGATTGATCATCGAATAATAAGCAAAATCAAATTCCCGCTCGAGGTTGCTGGGCGGGTAGTTATCGATCAGGTGCGATAAATGAGCCACATTCAGGATAGCGTTCAACCCATTCTTACCCATTACCTCTTCTAGTGCTGACAGAGTGATCTGGGCAAATCTGTTCGGGTAATACAATTCACTCTTACTGATCTGGTCCATAGCCGCCCCGGTTTCTAGATCAACCCCGCCAGGTCTTCAACTGCCCGTTTCATATCGAGCAGGATCAGCCCCAGCTTGGCTTCTTTGCGAGCCATAACTGTCAGCACCGCTTCCTCGCCGACCGCCATCAGCAGCACATAGCCATTCTCTCCCCGGATATACACCTGTTCCAGGCTGCCGCGGCCCAATTCCATTGCGATCCGCTCACCAAGCGAAAGCATGGCAGCCGACATAGCAGACACCCGATCTTCCTCAATGTTCTGATGCAATGCCGTGGCAATGCTCAGGCCATCCACACTCACGATCGCGGAGCCTTCCACATCGGGCGAGGAAGCCTGCAGATCCCGCAGGCGATCGACCAATTTTTGGGTGCGGGTCTTTGTCAAAGATGTCTCCTGGTTGAGGCTGTATTTTTTCCCTGAGCAGCATTTCACCCTTCAAAATGCAAGATTTAATGTAGCACATGGGTACTATTGTGTCAAGTTGGCCTTCCTTTCACATTCGATAGATGCAAGCAGCAGGCCAGTAGCACCTCCGCGCGCTGATAGGAGGGCCGTGCTATAATTTCACCCACATCCAAAGTGATCTGAGGGAATCTGTATGCTGATCCATTCTGCCTCGCAACTTTTGACTATTGCCGGCCCGCCTCAGCGAGGACAGGAGCTTGGCCGACTCGGGATAATTCCCGATGGCGCGGTCCTGTTCGAAGGGTCTACCATCCAAGCCGTCGGCCCCAGCGCTGAATTATTAGCCAGCTATCCGGACGCTGAACGCCTGGATGCAGGCGGGATGGTTGTGATGCCCGGCCTGGTTGATCCACACACCCACGCCATCTGGGCTGGTGACCGGGCGGCTGAGTTCGAACTCAAACTGCAGGGAAAAACATATCTGGAGATCCTCGAGTCTGGCGGTGGGATCCTTTCAACCGTGCGCGCCACCCGTCAGGCGACCATCCAGCAACTGGTGAAGCAAACCAGCGCCCGGCTCTGGCAGGCGTTCCGGCATGGCGCAACCACCATCGAGGTCAAGACCGGGTATGGCCTGGAGACCGAGACCGAGCTGCGTATGATCGAGGCCATCCTGCAGCTTGATCACGAAGGTCCCTGGGAATTGGTGCCGACCTTTCTCGGTGCGCATGCCATCGCCCCGGAATACAAGGATGATCCCCAAGCCTATACCGACCTCGTATGCCGCGAAATGCTGCCGGCCCTGAAGGAATTCTGGGAGACCTCCACATTCAACCGTCCCCTCCCCTTTGTAGATGTCTTCTGCGAAACAGGCGCTTTCAACCTGGCGCAGTCTCGTCAGATCCTTGAACAGGCCCAGGCACTCGGCTTTCCCCTCAAGATCCATGCCGATGAGTTTGATAATCTCGGTGGGGCCAGCCTGGCTGCCGAGCTGCACGCCGCCTCCGCCGACCATCTGGTCACCAGTTCGGAGTCCGACATCGCATCTTTGGCTGCCTCCGGAACCGTTGCCGTCGGTCTGCCTGGGACACCGTTTGGGCTGGCTGAGAATCACTATACCCCGGCCCAAAAGTTCCTGGAGGCCGGTGGCCTGCTCTCCCTGGCAACCGACCTGAATCCCGGCACCACATGGTGCGAGAACCTGCAAATGAGTATCGCTCTTGCTTGCCGGTACATGAAGCTCTCGCCAGCCCAGGCCATCGCCGCAGCCACCATCAATGCCGCCGCAGCCATCCAGCGCGAAGACCGGATCGGCTCGATCGAACCAGGAAAACAGGCCGACTTGTTGCTCCTGAACGTGTCCGATTACCGCCATCTCGGATATCGCTACGGCGGCAACCTGGTGAATGCAGTCATCAAGCGCGGCAAGCGTTTCCCGCTGCCCGCCGCAGAATTGGAGGTCCAATGATCGACTCACTTCCCGCCAATGTGCCCGAGATCCTGGTCTGGCTGCTGATCATCGGCATTGCCTGGATCGTGTTGCGCTTTTTCCTCCGACTGGCCCGCAAGATTTTTGCCTTCGGTTGTGCCGCCATCATCATCATCGGCTTGATCCTGCTCGTCCTGCAGTATCTGCCCAGGATCTGAACCATGCCGACGATCGACCAAGCCCGGGCCTGGTATCAGGACAACGACCAGGTCCACGACTTTGATCACGTCCTGCGCGTCTACCGGCTGGCGGAAGTGCTGGCCGAACAGGAAGGGGCGGATCCGGAGATCGTCCGGGCAGCCGCACTCCTCCATGACGCCCGCTCTGCCTCAGGCGATGACCAGGTTCGGATGGACCACCACGAAGCGGCTGCCATCTTTGCAGGCAAGGTACTGGCCGCGGAGGGCTGGCCGGATGATCGCATCCAGGCGGTCCAATACTGCATCCTGACCCACCGTTTTCGGGCAGAGAATACCCCGCGCACGATCGAGGCCAAGGTCCTGTTTGATGCCGATAAACTTGATGCCATTGGTGCGATCGGTGTGGCCCGCGCCCTGGCCTACGCTGTGCTGGACGGCCAGCCGCTGTATGCCGAGCCTTCCCCCACCTTCCATAATGCGCTGAAGACCATTGAGGGCGAGCCTTACACCGCTTACCATGAATATCTCTTCAAACTGTCCCGGATCCACGCGCGGCTGCAGACCGAGAGCGGACGCCGCATGGCAGCCGGCCGGCATACCTTCATGAAGAGTTTCTTCCAGCAGCTCAACGCCGAAATCCAGGGACAAAAGTAAGATAGACTACCTCCTCCTGCTCTGATGGATATGACCAAACCCCGCAAGATCCTTTCCGTCCTCGCCCACCCGGATGATGAATCCTTCGGCATGGGCGGCACGCTGGCCTTATATGCCCGACAGGGAGTGGAGGTCCACCTGATCTGTGCAACCCGCGGCGAAGCCGGTACTGTCGACCCGGAATTCCTCGAGGGGTACGATTCGGTTGCCAGCTGCCGGGAAGCTGAACTGCGCTGCGCTGCCGAGAAACTCGGTATCCAGCGAGTCACTTTCCTCGATTACCGCGATTCAGGCATGCCTGGCAGTTCCGACAACCAGCACCCCCGTGCTTTTATCAACGCCCCGCTGGAAGAAGTCACTGAACAGGTTACCGCTTACATCCGGTCGTTCAAACCCGATGTCGTCCTGACCTTCGACCCGGTCGGCGGTTACCATCACCCCGACCATATCCACATTCATCGAGCCGCTACAGAGGCATTCCATGCCGCCGGAGAACCCTCTGCTTACCCGGAAGCCGGAGCGCCCTTCCAGCCAGACCGTTTGTATTTCCATATCTTCCCGCGCACCTTTGTCCGGGTGGCGGTTTGGGTGCTGCGTCTGATCGGACAGGACCCTTCCCGGTTTGGCCGCAATCAGGATATCAACCTCGAGATACTGGCTGACGATGAGGACTACCCCCCGCACGCCCAGATCAATTACAGCCGGGTTAAAAATATCAAAGAGAAGGCCAGCAACTGCCATGCCAGTCAGATCAATTTCAGTTCGCAGAGTCCGCTGCTGCTGCGCCTGATCCGCTCAGTCTCAGCTGGCAAGGATACTTTTATGCAAGCTTTTCCTGAAGTCCCTGAAAGCTACCGCACCAGCGACCTGTTTACCTGATCGTCCCCCGCTGAAGATTTCAGAACTTGGACTCCTTCCCCAAATTCGCTCCGGAAACTCATCATGGCATACCCTTCACATCCCTTCAGGCCGCTGGTATAATTACCCGCTGTGTCACAGGGAATTGAACCTGTAACGCCCAAGCAATGATCGATAAAGGATAATGCCATGTCTGACGAAATCTTACGCTCTGTGGAAGCACCAGTTAACGAAAATATCCCCGACCTCAAACCGGGGGATGTGGTCAATGTGCATGTTCGCATCAAAGAAGGCAACCGCGAACGTATCCAGGAATTCAAGGGCACCGTCATCCGCATCCGCAAAGCTGGCAACAATGCCAACTTTACTGTCCGCCGGATCGCCAGCAATGGCGTTGGTGTTGAGCGTACCTTCCTGCTGCGCTCCCCTCGTTTGGATAAGGTGATCATCGAGCGCTCCTCGCACGTTCGCCGAGCCAACCTGTATTACCTGCGCGACCGCATCGGCAAAGCTACCCGGCTGAAGCAGAAGATCAAAAAATAACACCTCGATTTCTACAGTAAAATTGGGTGCAGATTACTGCACCCTTTTGCTTTAAGGACTCGCCATGAAACCACCTCTGATCGGCCTGACCACCCGCAGCACCGCCCATCCTGAATATGGCTGGCCGATGGTCTCCTCGCCCCGGTCTTACACGGAAGCGCTGCTGCGGGCCGGCGCGCAACCGCTGCTGATCCCGTTAAACACGCCCCTGGATTCGATTGAACCGCTCCTCAACCGGCTGGATGGCATTCTGCTGACCGGTGGAGGCGATATCGCCACCGACAGGTTTTCAGGCCAGCCACACCCGCGCGTTTACGGCATTGACGAGGAGCGCGACGCATTCGAAATCTCACTGGTACAGGCCCTGACCCGCCGCCGGCTGCCCTTCCTGGCCATTTGCCGCGGCTGTCAGGTACTAAATGTCGCGCTCGGAGGCACGCTCTATACCCACATCTCCGACCAGCTGCCCGGCGCGCTTGAACACGCCTGCCATCCTGCTTTCCCCACCGATCACCTTGCCCATCTGGTAGACCTTGAACCCGGCAGCCAGTTGGCTTTGATCTTCACTGCCAGCCAAGTACAGGTCAACAGTCTGCACCATCAAGGGATTGAGACCCTGGCATCTGCTCTGCAGATCGAAGGCCGCGCCCCGGACGGCCTGATCGAAGCTGTCAGCCTTCTGGAGCATCCTTTTGGCCTGGCGGTGCAGTGGCACCCGGAATGGATGCCTGCCGACCCGGCCATGCGATCTCTGTTCTCTGCCTTCACCGTGGCTGCTGGAGCCAGGCAATGAGCACCGCCCCGATCGGCATCTTTGATTCCGGCGTGGGCGGACTATCCGTGCTGTGCGAGATCCGCCAGCAGTACCCATATGAATCCGTGATCTACCTGGCTGACCAAGCCCACGTCCCGTATGGCCCGCGCCCAGTGGAAGAGGTCCGCCGCTTTTCGGAGGAGATCACCCGCTTCCTGTTGAGCCGCGGCGCCAAGTTGATCGTGGTGGCCTGCAATACCGCCTCGGCAGCTGCCTTGCGCCACCTGCGCCAGATCTTCCCACAGGTCCCCTTTGTCGGGATGGAACCAGCAGTGAAACCTGCCGCCGAGACGACTACCACCGGGAAGGTGGGCGTGCTGGCGACCTCGGCCACTTTCCAGGGCGAACTGTATGCCTCGGTGGTCGAGCGCTTTGCCAACAGCGTCATGCTGCTGCAATCCACCTGCCCCGGCCTGGTGGAACAGATCGAGGCCGGCAACCTGCGGGGGAAGGAGACCGCAATCATCCTTGAAGGCGCACTCAAACCGATGCTGGCTGCCGGGATCGATACGGTCGTGCTCGGCTGCACCCACTACCCCTTCGCGATCCCGCTGATCGAGGAGATCGTCGGTCCTGGCGTGCGGGTGATCGACCCAGCCCCGGCGATTGCCCGTCAGGTTGGTCGGCTGCTGGAGCAGCACGGACTGCGCGCTCCGGCAGACAGCGCCGGAACCATCACACTGCTGACCACGGGTGAACGTGATCAGTTCGCCAGCCTGCTCCCCACACTAGAGATTGATCTCACAGAGGACATGATTGAAGTGGATGCGGTTGTTTGGGAAGGTGGAGCGGTAAGAGATTAGGTCCCTGCAACTGAGTGCCGGGACAACCTGGCTGGGGTTTGCGCATATATCATGACGTTCGAATGGTCGAACTGGCTTGCTGCCAACGGGCTAAAACCGGAAATTAGTCCTCTAAACAAGTCTTAGCCTCCAACCGGCCCCAACACCACCATCACATCCCGTTTCTCGACACTGCCGCCCTCGGC
This sequence comes from Anaerolineales bacterium, assembly GCA_020059485.1. Lineage (GTDB taxonomy): Bacteria > Chloroflexota > Anaerolineae > Anaerolineales > UBA11579 > UBA11579. Next base: position 22,682 of record JAGVCA010000030.1, on the reverse strand, counting down.
GACAAGCACTGCCGTCACCACACCGGCCTGGGGCGCTTTCAGTTCGTTCTGCATCTTCATCGATTCCAGGATCACCAACACATTCCCCGGCTGGACCTGGTCTCCCACCTTTACCGGCACCTTGACCACCAGCCCGGGCATCGGGGCGGTCAGTTCGAAGATCCCCTCGCCCAAACGGGCCGCTGCGCCGACCTCGCGCAGTAATTTTTCATGCTCGTCGATCACCTCGGCGGTATAGCGTACCCCCTGAATAAAGACCTGCATCTCGCCGTGATCTTCGGAGACAAACGCTTCATACGATCGCCCATCCACCAGCAGCGAGAAAGCCTGACCCCCATCTACCCGCCGCAAGTCCACCTGGCGGAGCTGTCCATTGATCCGCACCTGCCCATCCTCCAGCAGTTCCAGATCGAATTCCTGGCCGTCAATATATGTGATCGTCTTCATTGCCGCCCGAGGTCCTTCCAGCGTACGCTGCGTTTCCAGGCTGAGCCGCCCTCGCCGCAATCCCGTTCGATCCGCGTGGAACGGCGGGTACGGTCCTGAGCGACCAGAGCGGCCAGGATGGCGGCCACCTCTGGCAGTCGTTCGACCGAACTGGCCGCCTGTTCAAGCGAGAATTGTTCTTCGACAAAACGAGTATCAAAATATCCTGCATTAAATCTATCATCTTGTAAGATATTTTGATGAAATGGAATATTGGTGGTCACACCGACCACCCGGTACTCGGCCAGCGCCCGCCGCATCCGGCGCAGCGCCTGCCGCCGCGTCACCCCGTAGCAGATCAATTTAGCGATCAGCGGGTCATAATACGGGCTGATCTCGGCCCCACTCGCGACCCCGGTATCCACCCGCACCCCTGGCCCGGTCGGAACATCATGCTGCGCCAGATGCCCGGTGGACGGGAAAAACTGATTGAAGGGGTCCTCGGCATTGATCCGGCATTCGACCGCCCAGCCGCGCATTTCCATCCGGCTCTGCTCGATCGCCAGTTTTTCTCCCCGGGCCAGCTGCAGTTGCTGCACTACGATATCCACCCCGGTCACCAGTTCCGTCACCGGGTGCTCGACCTGCAGCCGGGTGTTCATCTCCAGGAAGTAGAAATTCTTGTCGGCATCCACCAAACATTCGACGGTCCCGGCATTGACGTAATCCACCGCCCTAGCGGCCAGCACTCCGACTTCTCCTAGCCGCTGCCGGAAGTCTTCATCCGGCCCGACGAACACCGAGGGCGCTTCCTCGATCAATTTCTGGTGCCGCCGCTGGATCGAGCACTCGCGCTCGCCCAGATGGACGACATTCCCGTATTGGTCGGCCAGCACCTGCACCTCGATATGCCGGGCGTTCAGGATCAGTTTTTCCAGATAGACATTGTCATCTCCAAACGCAGATTTCGACTCCCTCCGGGCGGACTCAATTGCGGCTGGCATCTCTTCCATTGTGCGGACCGTCCGCATCCCCTTGCCGCCACCACCAGCCGTTGCCTTGATCAGCAGCGGGAAACCGATCCCGGCCGCAGCGGCGATCAATTCCTCATCCCGCAGGCGAACCTCGCCTTCCGTGCCGGGCACCACCGGCACACCGGCCGCTTTCATGGTCGCCCGGGCGATGCCTTTATCTCCCATCCGGCGGATCGCATCCGGCGGCGGGCCGACGAACACCAGCCCTTCATCGGCGCACAACTGAGCGAAATCCGCATTCTCTGATAGAAATCCATATCCGGGGTGGATCGCCTCTGCCCCACTTCGCCTGGCAGCTTCGATCAACCTGTCCATCCGCAGGTACGAGTCTGCCGAGATGGCCGGGCCGATCAGATAAGCCTCATCGGCGTAGCGGACGTGCAGGCTCCGCCGGTCCGCCTCCGAGAATACCGTCACCGTCTCCAGGCCGAGCTCCCGACAGGCGCGCAACACTCGGACTGCGATCTCCCCCCGGTTGGCTACCAACACTTTGTTAAATGTCATCCTGAACCTCACAGCGTGGCGTTCTCTCCAAAAACGACAGAAATAAAAGCAGCTTCACCGATTTTATAACGGGATATTCCCGTGCTTCTTCGGCGGGTTGCTGTCCCGCTTGTTTTCCAGCATTTCCAACGCATTGATCAGCCGGGGCCGGGTCTCACTCGGTTCAATCACGTCATCGATATAGCCGTGAGCGGCGGCTATATACGGGTTGGCGAACTTCTGGCGGTACTCAGCCACCAGCTCATCTTTGCGTTTTACCGGATCATCAGCCTCAGCCAGTTCCTTGCGGAAGATAATATTGACCGCCCCATCCGGTCCCATCACGGCGATCTCAGCCCCTGGCCAAGCGGCATTGAAGTCCGCCCGGATGTGCTTGCTGCTCATCACGTCATAGGCCCCGCCATACGCTTTGCGTGTGATCACAGTTAACTTCGGCACGGTCGCCTCACAGTACGCATACAGCAATTTCGCCCCCGAACTGATCACCCCGCCATGCTCCTGGTCCACACCCGGCAGAAAGCCAGGTACATCCACGAAGGTGATGATCGGGAAGTTAAAGGCATCGCAGAACCGCACGAACCGGCCGGCTTTTTTCGAACTATCAATATCCAGCGCACCGGCCAGCACCGCCGGTTGATTGGCCACGATCCCGACCGGACGCCCATCCAGGTGGGCAAAACCGCACACGATGTTGGCTGCATAGTCTTTGTGGATCTCGAAGAAGCGTCCCTCATCAACGACCAGCCGGATGACATCCTTGATATCGTAAGGCTTGCTCGGATCGTCCGGGATGATCGTATCCAGCGCTTCCTCCCGCCGCAGCGGGTCATCGCTGGTGGAGCGCCTTGGCGGGTCCTCCATGTTGTTTTGCGGCAGATACGAGAACAGCTCCCTCAGCATGGTCAGGGCTTCAGCCTCGCTGTCCGCCGCCACATGGCAGAGGCCGGACGTATCGGCATGCACCTGGGCACCGCCCAGATCCTCAAAACTGACATCCTCATGTGTCACCGTTTTGACCACTTCCGGCCCGGTGATGAACATATACGAGGACTTTTTGACCATAAAGATGAAATCCGTGATTGCCGGGGAATACACTGCCCCGCCGGCGCACGGCCCCATCACCACGCTGATCTGCGGCACAACCCCCGAGGCGAGCGTATTCCTCAAAAAGATGTCGGCATAGCCGCCGAGCGAAACCACGCCCTCCTGGATGCGTGCCCCGCCGGAATCGTTCAACCCGATCACCGGCGCGCCATTCTTCAGAGCCATATCCATGATCTTGACGATCTTCTGGGCATGCACTTCTCCCAGGCTGCCGCCGAAGACGGTGAAATCCTGGGAGAAAACATACACCAGCCGTCCGTCGATCGTCCCCCACCCGGTCACCACGCTGTCTCCCAGGTATTTTTGCTGGTCCAGCCCAAAGTCCTGGGTCCGATGTGTGACAAAGGCATCCGTCTCCCGGAAAGACCCTTTGTCCAGCAGCAGTTCCAGGCGTTCACGGGCGGTTAGTTTGCCGCGTTCGTGCTGCGCCTGGATGCGCTGCTCTCCGCCCCCCAATTGGCCTTCGGCCCGTTTCTTTCTGAGTTCTTCGATCGGAGTTCTATCGCTCATCTCGTTCTCCAAGGAATTTTGCGGCAGCCGGCAGCGCAGGCACCAAAAAAGCAGCCGCGATTGCCAGCACGGAAACGACTGCCATGAAGGGCCAGTTGGTGCGCCGCAGCGGGCTGGTCATCAATAGGAACTGCTCAATCCAGTAATACAAAGTGTAACTGATCGCCAGCACCTGCAGCCCTGCCCGCGCCAGTATCCGGCCGTGCCACAGCCACCACGCCACCCGCAGGCCCAGCACCGCCCACAACAGGCCAGTCAGCACCAGGTAGAGCGGTGAGACCGTCAGCTGCACATCCATCAGGAAGTCCCACATGGCGGCTCCATTGAGGGCGCGCGCCGCCTGTGTGGTACTGAAGACCAGCACTGCCAAGGACAATATCAGGATTGGCCACGGGCGGCGAAAGATCATTGCGTTGAAGGCGGCTCCAGGTGTTTTTTTCTAAAAGCGGTCAGGTCTGCAAGATGTTCGTAATAGTGCCCAAAGGTATTGGCACCTAGGAGGAACATGAACGACCGGCCGGGGAAGTTAGGCCGGTTTTCGACCGCCCAGTCTTCATAACTGAAATACTCGATCACATTCAGTATTTGGGCTTGATTGGCATCGAACTGAGCCAAGACTGCCTCGAGGGGCAGCGTCTGGATGAAATCATCGACTTGCTTGTTCAGACTGTCATAGTCTTCGACTGGTTTGATCTCCAGGCCGGCGCCCAACACGCCCAACCGCACCAGGGCAAATGTCTCCCACCAGCAGATGTGGGCAACAATATCCTTGACCGACCATTCTGGATGCGGGCCGGGACGACGGGTCATGATCTCATCGTTCAACCCTTCCCAGGTGCTGGCCAACAGGCGTCGGGTATTCAGGAATAAGTCACGCAGTTCGTCTTTGTTGGTCGGGATCTCAAACGGCAGGTCGCTCATCCTAACCTCCGGGTGTCAGGGGATCGCCAGGGTGAGCTTGCCCATCTGCTCACCGCTTTCCAGGCGCTTGTGGGCTTCCGCTGCTTCTTCCAGCGGGAAGGTCTGGTCTACCACCGGCCTTAACCGCCCCTCAAATACCAGGTCCATCACGGTTTCAAAATCACCGATCGTCCCCATCGTCGAGCCAAGCAGCTGCAGGTGTTTACCGAAGATATAGCGGTTATCGATCTCAAACTTCGGACCGCCAGTATTACCGACCGTCAGGATCCGCCCACCCTTGGCAGCCGCCCTGAAGCTGTGATAGTAGGTCGTCCCGACATTGTCCACCACCACATCCACACCGCGCTTGTCGGTGATCCGGTAGACCACTCGGGACCAGTTCTCATCCTCTGATCGGTCGATCAACTGGTCCGCACCCAGCGAGGCGGCCAGCGCCAGCTTGTCGGCATTCGATCCGACCACGATCACATTTGCCCCGGTCAATTTGGCGATCTGGATGCTAGCCGAGTTCACACCGCCGGAGGCACCCACCACCAGCACAGTCTCTCCCGGCCGGAGCCTGCCAACCTTGATCAGAGAGTGCCAGGCAGTATGAAAGACCAGCCCGGCTGCCGCTGCCTTATGTGGATCAAACCCTGGCGGCATTCGTTTGAGATTACGGGCTGGCATCACCACATATTGGGCATACGTGCCGGAGCGGGTTTCGCCTAGCAACCCCCACTCCAGGCAGCGGTTTTCAAATCCTGCCCGGCAGTAACTGCACTCCCCACAGCCCAGGTTGGCATTGATCACCACCGGCGTGCCTGTCTCCCATTCCTCTGCGCCGGGACCAGACGCCGCTACCGTCCCTGCTCCATCTGCCCCCAACACAAACGGAAACTCGATCTTGATCCCCGGCCAGCCATTCCGCGTCCACAGGTCCAGCCGGTTAAGCGCCGCCGCTTCCAAGCGCACCAGCACCTGATCTGGTCCGGGTTGCGGGTCTGACAGCTCGCCATAAGTCAGTACATCCACTCCGCCGTTCTGGGTAATAAAAACAGCTTTCATGCCCACTCCTTGATGGTTGGCTGATCTAAAAATAATTTTACATGAAGCCGGTTATCATCTGGTATTCCCGGCGATGGTCAGAAACTATCGTTTTGAGAACTGGTCCGACAATTGATCAAAAGAGATTGGCGCGGTCATATCCAGAGTCATGGGGGTGACTGCCACCTTGCGTTCGACCAGCACGACATACAGATCCGTGCCCGGTTTGAAGCGCTCTATATCCTCGCGCATTGACCAGTCGAGGTGGTGCGACTGAGCCCAATCCCGCGGCCCACCGGCAGAGACCTTATAGAACTGCTCGGTGCTCATCCGGCAAACTTTCCATTCAGTCTCCGGAGTAGCATCCTGGGGCACTTCCAGCTTCAACAGCTTCGTCCCCAGATCCTGGTTCAATAAGTGCCAGGCAAATTTCGAGGTGAAATTCGCCGCCGCCGAGAAATCGATTTCATCCGATAAGGAATAAAAGTGAGAGATCGGTGTTTCAAGGGAGACCGCGATCGAGGGCACACCGTTTGCCAGCCCTTCCAGGGCCGCCCCCACCGTGCCAGAGACAGTCACCGAGAGCCCAATATTCAGCCCATAATTGATCCCGGAAACCACCAGGTCAGGCGGCTGGTCCATGATCTCATAGATCGCATGCAGCACGGTCTGGGCCGGCGTGCCCCCAACAGCATGCACAGTCCATTCCTGTCCGTGAACTGTCATCTGCTTTACCAGGATCCGTCCATCTGAGCTGGTCGGCATGGAACGTCCGGTGCTGGATGCCTGATCGCGCGGGGCAGCGACCCACACATAACCGATCTCGGCCAGCGCTTCTGCCGCTGCCCAGAGGCCGGGTGATTCAATCCCATCATCATTGGTCAATAAGATCTGCGGTTTTTGCTTTCCCATCGAGGCTCTCTCTGCTATGGCAGCGTGTTGTTATTTTGCCAGTCCGTCCCTAACCAAATCTCAAGATCGATTTGGCCATTGATATCCAGCCGGTGCAGGATATTGGGCGTGTTAACTGACATCAGGTTGGCCAGGTAGGAGAGTGTATAGGGTACACCGTCCTTTATAACCAGTGTGGTACGCGCATATGTTTGTCCTGCCGGCTGGACACTCACATTTTCCACCCCCAGCGAGATTAAATGATCCGCCGTTCGTTGAGCGGTCACCCCGCCGTCGGTCGCCCCATCCAAGATCAGGATCTTGGCCTTCTCATTGCTCATCTGGACGATCTCATCGCCTTTTGCAGCCGGGGAAAATGCCCCTCCCGTGCCAAAGATCCTGTCTCGCAGCACCCGGATCTGGTCGGGATACGGGATCAGGATCGACAGATCGTCTGGCGATCTCCCGAAATTAGATTCCTGCAACCCGATCACGGCCATATCAATGTCATCCTGCTTTACTTGCAAAGCCAGTACCGTCAACCGCAACATATCTTCAAGCGGCATATTCGTAGAAACCTTCTGCGAAAAGCGATTGTATAGTTCCGGCGCGTTGGTGACCAGTTTCGCCAGTATAGCGGGGTTTGTCAACCGGTTACGAATGGCGAGGATGATCTGCTGCTGGCGCCGGGCCCGATCGAAATCCCCGCCCTCGTTGTAACGGTTGCGGGCGTATGCCAGCGCTAGCTTGCCATCCAATGTCACCACACCCGGTTCCAGCTTGACGTCGTATGCCTGGCCAATAATCTCAAGTTCGATCGGTTCGGTGACATCCACCTTCACGCCATCGATAAAGTCGATGAATTCCACAAAGGCATTGAAATCCAGCCGGACGTAATAATCGATCGGCACCCCGATGATATTCTCCACCGTCTTGACGGCCAATGCCGGCCCTCCACCAGGGTATTTATACAGGTCTCCGAAGTAGTGTGCCGTGTTGATCTTGGCCGGGTTAAAGCCCGGGATTGCCGCCCAGAGATCACGCGGGATCGAGAGCGCTCCGGCGGTCTTGGCCACCGGATCGATCGTCAGGAGCATCATCGTGTCCGTCCGGGAATATTCGCTGCCTGCCTCCCAGTCCCGTTGATCGACGCCCATCACCAGCATGGTCACGCGCTTGGTGCCATCCCAGGGCAGTACATCGATCTCGGGCACATTCGGAAGGTTGGACGAAGACAACGATCCGTCATCTTCTCCGGGTGCGATCGGCGTTCCCTCGGCGTTCAGTTCTGGTTCGTCCAGGTCGAACGGGATCCCGCCTGCCTCTCCCCACTTGAAAAAGGTAGTGAAGGTCACCGCTGACAGAATGATCCCGATGCCAACAAAGACTGCCACTGCCAGAATAAAAAGCTGCCTGGAATTGATTTTTTTTCGCTTGGGTGCCTGGTTCTGATCCATGTCAACTACCTGAAGTCGCGGTTGGCGTGGCGGTTTGCGTCGGGGTGTTGGTCGATGGCTCAGGCGTGTTGCTCGGCCCCACGGGGGTATCACTTGGGATGGCTCCACCAGTCGGGGTCGACGTGGCCGCCCCCGTGATGGTGATGGTATAGGTCGGCGTAGCGCTGGGCGTCAAAGCCAAACACCGGTTGTAAACCCAGGTAGCGGTTGGATAGACATACGCCTGGTCCCACACACCGATCACATGCACCATCTGCGATGAAGCGTCACACCACTCCTCTTCCTTCGCCAGGTTGTCGGCGATCTGCAGCAGCGAAGCCCAATAGCGGTAGAAAGCCGAGACGCCGGAGATATCCGTCAGGTTGGGGGCAGCGGCCACCAGTTGGCCGTAATAATTGGCTGCCTGCTCAGGATATGCGCCCCAGAAAGCATTACCCAGCAGGTACAGCCGGGCCCAATTGCGGTAATTCTCTGTTTCTGCATCCAGCGGTGCAAACTGCTCCGCCAGCGTGAAATCATAGATCCCGCCTTCAAGGTCGCCGGAGAGGATCTTCCCCACGCCTCGATTGCGCAGACAGATATAGATCAAGCCGTCCAGTTTGACCCTGGCAAAGCCTGGTTCATTCGCCCGCAAGTTGGCGATCATCTCCAGGGCTAAATCCCACTCTGCCGCCGCCACCATGTGGATGATCGACTGCAGCTGGTCTTTGGCCGGACGGAGATCCGGGGTCGGTGAGGGGGTCGGCGTGAATGGAACCGGCGTGGGTTCCGAAGACAGATTTAGAGCGACCTCAACGTCCACCAGAAGATCGATCGCCGGTTGGTAATCCGGTTTGACCGACAGGATATAGATCAATCTTTCCCGTGCCAGCACAAAATTGTCCAGGGCGATATCGTCCACCGCCTGGGAAAACTGCTCGGCCAGATAAGCATCCATCGTCACCGTGACAACCTGGTTTCGCTCGCGCTCCCCGCTTTTGTACCCAAGCCAGCCGCTGGCAGCCGTCAGGATCATTAAAGCCCCGCCAAACAGCACCAGCGAAAACAATATCGTGGCGGTATCGCTGCGCTTTTTGGCTGCAGGTCTTTGTTCGTTTTCCGGCGTTTTCGCCCGGTTGTTTTCCGGATTCATCATTTCTCCATTTTGCCGACTGCTGAAGGCTACCGGCTACCATACCTTGGAAGTATAATCTTTCCTCGGTAATGGTGCAATGGTAAGCCCTTCTCCTGTCCAGATCATCCGTTCTAATCTGCCTGGCGGTCTCTATCTGCTGCGGATCGGGATCGCCCAAGGGATCCAACTGCCGGTCGGGCGCCTGGCGGGTGGGCGGGCGATTGCTTTTGAACCCGGTCTTTACACTTATATCGGCTCAGCCAAGGCGCTGCGCGGGCCAAGCAGCCTTCCCGGCCGGCTGTTGCGGCACGCTGTCCGCACCCCATGGAAACCTGTTCAGCCGATTCTGCCGGATCTGATCCAGACGCTGGATCAGGCCGGGCTCCCGGGCAAGCCGCCCGCTGCCAAGCGCCCTCACTGGCACATCGACCACCTGCTCGACCATCCGTCAGTCTCTCTGACAGCGATCCTGGCATTGTGCACCGAACAGCTGACTGAAAGCGATCTGGCGGCTATTCTGGCCCAGCTGCCACAGGTCAGCATCCCGGTCCCCGGTTTTGGGGCCTCAGACCATCGGGGCAGCACCCACCTTTTCCGCATCCCGTCAAATCCGGCCTGGTGGCTTGCTCTACCCGAATGCATCCTGCCGGGAAGGTGACGGAAATCTAAAAATATGATACAGTTGCCCCATCTCACAACCACTTCAGGAGGCATTAAATGGATTCGAAAATCACACAAAAAAGCTGGATGGCTGTTGTTTTGTGGACTGGCTTGCTGGCCGCCACTGCCTACACGTCCAACGCCACAGTCAATGTATTCAATGCTATTATCCAGGCACTCTTCCAGACCCTGGTCAACGGCATCGGCGACCTGTTTTCCAACTACGGCGTGTTGTTCGCCACCCTGCTCAGCATCGCGCTGGTCTTCCTGCTCGTCAGCGCCTGGCTCGGTCTGGTCAGCTTCTCCTTCGAGATTGGCAGCATGATCTTCGGTAAGGGTGACGAAGAGGAAGAGGATGAATCTGACCTCACCACCTTGCCCGGACAGATCGCCCGCTACCTCGGCTTTTCCTGGGGTTTGTTTTATATCCTGTTCCTGATCCTTCCGATGGTGCTGTAGCCTTCACACCTTAACCAGAGACGACAAGAGGCTGGCGATTGCCAGCCTCTTTTATTTACACCAACACAATATTAGAATAACTCATCCATCAACCGATAATAAGCGATCTTCTCCCGGTCCACCCTTCCGAGGCCATAACTTTCAAAGAACAATGTCTCCATATCGGGTCCCAGGTTATACCGGATGCTGCGGGAAGCGATCGCCAGGTCATTATACCGATCAGCAATCCCGGCCCGGCCAAGGTCGATAAATCCGTTCACACGGCTGTTGAGCAGAATGATATTCGGCAGACAGTAATCTCCATGCGTGAACACCAGGTCGGATTCTGCCGGGCGGATGCGCTGCAATGCCGTCAAAATTTCGCCCGCGGTCATCTGACCGCGCCGTTCTTCGTCAAAGTCATCCTCGTCCACCAACCCCAGGTTAACATTCAGCCGTGCCTGAGCGAGCTTGGCATCGATCCGCTCATCGAACGGGCAATCCATGATCCCGACAGTATGCACCTGACGCAATCCTTCTGCCAGCAGTTGTGTGATCGTTTTGTGGTCCTCGGTAGCCATCGCCGCGACACAATCCTGCCCTGCCACTTCCGAGATCACCAGATACTCCTGCTCCCCGCTGTCTGCGAAGGCCAATACCTCAGGTGCCGGCAGCCTTCCCTGCAGCCACTCAAGGATTGCGGCTTCATGAGCCAGCGTTTCCGGACCAACCACCGTCTGCACCTTCAAATATCGGCGTTTACCGCTTTCCATTTCAATCCGGAAAACCCGCGCCGCCGAGCAGCCAATCCCCACCTCGCTGGCTTTTTCTCCTCGTACCAGTTGCAGGATGCTGGCAGGGGCATGAGGGTATTCTCTTTCCAGCCGCACATTTTGCACGCGAACCTCTGGTTCTTTCCAAAAGCCCGTCATTCGGAAAATGACGGGCTTTCGTTTTATTTTTTAGGTCGTGGTTCGAGTCTAGTACACCGGCATGGTCTCATCGACCTCTTCCGCCCAGGCGTTGATCCCGCCCTTCAGGTTTTTAACCTTGCGGAATCCAGCCCCAACCAGCAGTTCCAATGCCCGGGCCGAGCGCGGCCCGCTTTTGCAAAACAGCACCATCTCGTCGGCGCTGTCCAGTTCAGAGAGATTGCCGGCCAGTTCGCCCAGCGGTATCAGGCGGGCGCCTTCCAGCGCGGAGATCCTCAATTCATGCGGCTCGCGAACATCGATCAAAACCGGCGGCTGGTCCGAGTTTAACCGCTCAGCCAGTTCGGCAGCAGTGATATCCCACTCCGCACCGGCCGAACCGCTGTCATGGTCGTGCATCGGCATGCCGCAGAAAGCCTCGTAGTCGATCAATTCGGTCACTTCCGGGTTTGGGCTGCACACCTTGCAGTTCGGGTTCTTGCGAAGTTTGATGAAATCAAAGCTCATATCCAGGGCATTGTACAACAGCATCTTGCCCTTCATGGTCGTCCCGATCCCCAGCAGCACCTTGATCGCTTCGGTGGCTTGCAAGGTCCCGACCGTACCGGGGAGAACTCCGAGCACACCACCCTCTGCGCAAGATGGCACCAGACCGGGCGGTGGCGGCTCAGGGAAGATGCAGCGGTAGCACGGCCCATCCACGGCATCAAAGACGCTCACCTGACCGTCAAAGCGGAAGATCGAGCCGTACACATTCGGGATCCCCAGCATCACACAGACATCATTTACCAGATAGCGGGTCGGGAAGTTGTCCGTCCCGTCGATGATCAGGTCATACCCTTTGGCGATCTCCATCGCATTGGCAGAATTAAACAATTCATTGTAGGTTGAGATCTTGATATCCGGGTTGATATCCAGCAAGCGCTGTTTGGCCGAATCGACCTTGAGCACTCCCAGCGTACTTGAGCCGTGGATCACCTGGCGCTGCAGGTTGGAATAATCCACCACGTCATAATCCACCAGGCCCAGATGCCCGATCCCGGCCGCCGCCAGGTACATCGCCACCGGCGAGCCTAACCCGCCTGTCCCGATGATCAGAACGGAGGAATCCTTCAGCTTCTTCTGCCCCTCCAACCCCACTTCGGGGATCAGCAGGTGACGGGAATAGCGCTTGATCTCTTCGTGTGTCAGTTCAGTTGTCTTATCCATGATTGTTAATGCCATAATAGCCTCAATTTATCTCTTTGGGTAGTCGTTAGGAGCAGTCAGTCTGTCGCCGAAGGGGTCGGGTTGGGCTCGGTCGGATGCTCGTGCGTCCTGACAACCAGATCAATGCCTGAAACCTGCTCCAACTGCTCAAGCAATTTTTCCGCCAACGCCACGCCATGATTGACGCGCCGCGGCTGGCCCTTCTCATCGATGATGAAAGTTGTCGGGACACTCAACACGCCCCAGCTTTCAGCCAGATCCGGCCGGGCAACCACATCCACCTCGATCAACTGCACTTGATCCCCAAGCTCAGCCAGCAAACTTTGCAGCGCCGGCCGTTGGGTGGTCCTGCACGGTACACAGCCTTCCATCGTGAAATACACGATCCCGGGGCGGCCTGGCCGATAGGCATCCAATCCGAGGGTCTGGCGGGCGGCCCGCAGCAGGATCACCCGGTTGACCGCCAGATAGAAACCGTAACCAGCCACAGCCAGCCCGATGGCCAACAGCAAACGCAATAGTATTGGGCTCATCAGCCTTCCACCTTGGGACGCATGCCGGGCACAGTCCCGTCTGGCGGGGCTTTCTCAAACCCGGGAACGCGCAGCCGGTTCAGCCAATAGTACATGGCGCAACCCACACAGAACCCGCCAAACAGGTTCAGCGCGGCCAGCGCGATCACCAGCCACACCAGCCCCCAACCCAATAAGACGTTCCCCAGGAACAAGAACACACTGCCGCCCAGCAGCACCACCGCGCCAAATCCCTGTGCGAAGCGGTGCGGTTCCGGATTGTCGGGTACCACATCCGGCTTCACCCAGCCGCGCGGTTTTAGCACGCTCCGGTAAATGAAGCCAAACCCTGGCTGCCGGACAGCCGTCCCCAGGGCCATCACCAGCCCGACCAGCAGCGCCAGCCAGGCGGCATCCAGTACGAAGGCCAAAATGTTCAAACCGATGATGAACGCCTGATTGACACGCATGGCGCTGTGATCGACTTTCTTCACCGCGTCCATCTACGACTGGCCTTCCCAACCCCCGGCAATGCTTGGAATGATCATCAAACGGTCGTCCGGCGACACAGGGGTATCCGTACCCTGTAAGTGGCGGATATCCTCATCATTCAGGAACAGATTGACATACGAGCGCAGCTCGCCATCATCAGTGAACAGGTGCTTGCGCAACGCCGGGTAGCGGCTGGTCAATTCTTCCAGCGCCAGGCCGACATTCTCAGCCCCAATCTCGATCTCGCTAACCCCTTCAGCGTAAGGTCTCAGCGGTGTAGGGATTCTCAATACGGTCATCTTGGTTTAACCTCCAAAAATAGATCTTTAATTCGATTCTGCTTCACCCAGCAGGAGGGTTTCCTCAGAAAATTCCTGCCGGTCATCTTTCAGCCGCCAGGAGCGGCTCCCGGCTGCCTTGCCGGCCGACACACTCGTGATCAGGTACGAATACCACGGCAGCGCCCACTCCCGATCAAACTCCGAAGGCCGGTTGGGATGGTCTGGATGGCTGTGGAACACACCGACAATATCCAAACCAAGCCGGATGGCTTCATTCTCACCGGCGATCATATCCTGCGGTGTGATCAGATAGCGGTTGTGCCGGGCTGTGTCCTCGCGGGCGTTCGTCAGCGGCAGGATTGCGACGACCTCACGCAGGTCATTGCCTTCATGCCCAAGCAGCAACCCGGCCCCTTCCTCAGGGTAGGATTGCTCGCCATGCTCATGGATCCGCTTGAGCACTTCCGGTCCGATCTTCAGTGGTTTGCTCATCCCGATGCCTCGTCCCAAATGTTCGATGTCAGGTATTTATATCCAGCATCAGGGAAGACCGTCACAATCAGGCCGCCCTCACCGCGTTCGGCCAGTTCCTCAGCCACTTTAAGTGCGGCGGCCGCCGCCGCTCCGGAGGAGAAACCGACAAACATTCCCTCTTCCTGCCCCAGCCGGCGAACCATCTCGTAAGCGGCTTCGGTTTCAACCTCGCGGGTCTCATTCGGCAGTTCAGGTACATAGATGCCCGGTTTTTGCGCAGTCGGCATGTGCTTAAGACCCTCCAGACCGTGGAAGGGGGCATCCGGGTAGAAGGCCACCGACCGAATAGCCGGGTTTTTCTCCCTCAGATAACGGGTCGTCCCCATGATCGTCCCGCTGGTGCCCATCCCGGCCACAAAGTGGGTCACCTGACCACCCGTCTGGCCCCAGACTTCCGGGCCGGTGGTCTGATAGTGGGCTTGCCAGTTAGCAGGATTGTCGTACTGATTGGCGTAGAAATAGCGCCCAGGATCGGCTTCAGCCATTTCCTGAGCAACCACGATCGCCCCATCCGAGCCTTCCAAAGGATCGGTCAATACCAGTTCAGCGCCCAGTGCCTTCAGGATCTTGATCCGTTCCGGCGAGGCATTCGCTGGCAGGGCCAGTGTCACCCGGATCCCCATCGAAGCGCCCAGAGTGGCATAGGCGATCCCCATATTGCCGGAGGTTGAATCCAGTAGCCTCTTATCCGGGGTCAGTGCCCCGCTCTCCAGGGCGTTCCTTAAGATGTTCAACGCTGGCCGGTCTTTGACCGAACCGCCGGGATTGAACCATTCGGCCTTGGCATACACTTGCACATCCGGCCACAGATCGGCGGCCAGGCGGTGCAGTGGGAGCAGCGGAGTGTTGCCGACCACCGCAGCCAATCCGGAAGCCAGTCCGGCTGCTTTCATTTCAGTTTTTTTTGTGGATAGCCTGGTTGTTGTTACCATATAATCCTCGATGATTAAAATCAAAACGCCAATAGACACAAAAAACAGACAGCCGCAACGCGGCAGAACTTTGGCAGGAAGATCGGAGGTCTTCCTGTCTGGTCCTGCGGGATTGAGGCCGCCTGTGGTCTACTGGCGTGCGAGTGTGGTTATCTTTCGCTCAGAAGGCCGTCAATCCCGCTTCAGACACGAGCAACAGGACTTTGACGCCTCCAACTGAACAATTTTTACTAGATTTGTCATAATTATTCCGATTATAGTACGAAATCAAGGATTGTCAACCCCGGCACGAGCCTCGAAAAGAGAAAACGCCTAGAAGAAGGCCGTGATCAATTCCCAGTTGACCCACAGGTCATAGGTCCCAATCCCCACCAGCAGGATACCACTGATGATGTTAATTAGCCGCGCCCGGCGGGCAAACTCTCTCGTGATCCAGCGTGCCGCCGCCCCCGAAAGGAACGACAGAGCCAGCAATGGCAGCCCAAAGCCGACGCCGAACCACAGGAAGATTGACAGCTGTTGAAGCGCCTGGCCGGATGACAGCGATAGAGCGAAGATGCTCACCACCAGCGGGCCGGCACACGGCAGGGCGATCGGGCCATACAACATCCCGTACACAAAGGCGTTCATGAATGGATGGTTGAGCACTGGCACACGCACCTGCGGTAAAGATTTGAACGGGTTGATATCCAGCAGCAGCAGAATGCCAAGCGTAATGATCAGCAGATCGGCAATCGGTATGACCACCGACAGCGCCCGACCGACCGAAATCGAAAGCAAGGCGATCACACCCCCCAGCGCCAGCATCATCACCAGCACGCCTGCCAGCACAAAGAAACCCAACAGGTAGCGGCTGGTTTTGTTTTGCAGGTTCTCCTGCCCGCCGCTGATGTACGCCAGATAACCCGGGTACAGCGGAAGCACGCATGGGCTGGTGGTCGCCAGCAGCCCGATCGAGATCGATGTTACGATGTTTTCGATGCCCATTTCTTTCGCCTTCTCTGGCTGACCAGCCCGGTATCCATTCGAGCAGATGCCGGGCCGGTCAGACGGGAATTTAGATTAGTCCAGGTAAGTCTCGACGTATTCAAGCAGCGTCTCGGCCGACTTGATCCCGAACGGCAGCGGATGCAGGCCGCCATCCTTGTCGATGACCACGATCGGGGTAGAGGGCGGATTCAGGAACTGGCCGCCAAGCGTCGCGCTGATATCCGCCAGCACATCTTGCGAAGCCACACTGTAATTCCAGTCGAAGGCGTTATGGTTCACATAGGATGCCAGCATCGCCAGCTCTTCGTTCAAATCGACATCAATACCCACGCTGACAAAATCTTCCCGGTCACCCAGCAGGTTGTGCAGTTCCCGTACCTGGATCTGCTGCTTCATGCAGTTCGAGCACCACATTGCCATGGTCTCCACCAGCACCACTTTACCCTTAAAATCGCTGATACTGAAGGTCTGCCCGGTGGCCGCATCGGTGAACTCATGAGTCAGCCAGGAGAATGCTGCGCTTTCTTCTTCCATCTCACCCGCATTCTCATTTTCCATCGAATCGGCGTCCTCTTCATCCATCATCTCATCAGAGGATTCGGACATATCGTCGGAATGGGGATCTTCCGTCGTCTCATCATCCTGGTTTTCCATCATCTCGTCGTTCGATGACGATTCGTTCATCGGATCATTCTGGTCCTCCATGACTTCATTGGTCGGCTGGCCGCCAGAACAAGCCGCCATCACCACCGCCAGAAGGACAATCATGCCCAAAAATAGCCTGAGTTGTTTCATTGATTCTCTCCTTTGAATTTGGTTTCACCCGGTATGCGCTGCCCGGGATACTTCGGGATACTTAATGGTGAGATTCTACCCCGCAGTTCTTACGAATGATTAATCAAATCCTTGCGAAAGTATGAACAGCCTCCCGAATTGTAACCGCGTGTTAAGCTCTGCCTGGGTAAACTGATAGTATGATAGATGCAGGAAAACTTGAACGGAGTCCAGATGAAAGGTAAAACGATCCTGATCGTAGAAGATGAACCCAGCATCGCCGAGGTGGTCAGCCTGTACCTCAAACGGGCAGATTTTAAAGTCCACCATGCAGGCGATGGACTGGCCGCCATGGCTTATCTTGAAAAGCATATCCCCGACCTGATCGTCATGGATATCATGCTGCCCGAACTCGACGGGTTTGGCATCACCCGCTGGCTGCGGGAACGCAGCCAGGTCCCGATCATCATGCTGACCTCCCGTCGTGACGAGATCGACCGGATCACCGGCCTGGAGCTGGGTGCAGACGACTATGTCGTTAAACCGTTCAGCCCGCAGGAGCTTGTCAGCCGTGTGCGCGCAGTCCTCCGCCGGGCCGCTCAGACCGAGATCGAAACCCCGGCGGCCCAGCCGGTTTCTTCCGGTGGCTTGTCGATCGACCCGCTGTCACGCTCCGTTACTCTGGATGGGGAAGACCTCACTTTGACCGCCAAGGAATTTGAACTGCTCTACCTGATCGCCAGCCACCCCAACCAGGTCTTTAACCGAAACCAGCTGCTGGACCGGGTCTGGGGAGAATCCGAATATATCGACCCCAGCACAGTCACCGTGCATGTCCGCCGGCTTCGTGAAAAGATCGAAGACGATCCATCCTCCCCCACCCGCCTGATCACTGTTTGGGGCGTGGGGTATAAATTCGTGCCATAAGATGATCAAACTCACTTCCGAACATTTCTCGATCACCGCTCGTTACATAGCTGGCGTGGCCGCCATTCTGCTGCTTTCGCTGGCAGTCTTCGTTATCGTGATGAAACCGCCGATGATCGAATTCGGCCTGATGGCCCTCTTCCTGCTGATCACCGCGCTGGTCTCCAGCCTGGTAGGGTACGCCGCTTACCGGCTCGGTTGGATGACTCGCTTTTCATCGATGCGCATGACCCTGCTGCTTAGCTACCTGATCTCCAGCGTTTTGACTTTCTTCAACGTCTGGCTGACCGCCCGACTGATGTTCGCCAGCCAGCATGACTTGCTGCTGGCCACCGTGCTGCTGCTCTTCGCCGGCGGGATGGCGATGGTACTTGGCTATTTCCTGTCGACTGCGATCACAGACCGGATCTTCCTCCTCCAACGCGCCGCCAACCGCCTCTCCGAAGGTGATCTTCAGGCTCGTATCGAGGTCACCGGCCGGGATGAAGTTGCCAAACTCAGCCTGGATTTCAACCGCATGGCTGAACAGCTCCAGCAAGCCTCAAACCAGCGTGCCGACCTGATCGCCTGGGTCGGGCATGACCTGCAGACCCCGCTGACTTCCATCCAGGCTATTCTGGCAGCCCTCGCCGATGGGGTGATCGAAGATCCTGCATCCCAACAGCGCTACTTGCAGACTGCCCAGCGTGAAGTCCGCTCGCTCTCCGCCTTGATCGATGACCTGTTCCAGGTCGCCAAGCTGGATGCCGGCGGCTTGACACTCGAGGTCGGCAGCAATTCGATCAGCGACCTGATTTCGGATACCCTTGAAGCATTTTCTCATCTGGCCGAGAGACAGGGCATTCAACTGACCGGACAGGTAGAACCGGGCATTGACCCTGTGATGATGGACGCCAGGCAGATCGGCCGGGTCCTGAACAACCTGGTCAGCAACGCCTTGCGCTTCACCCCACCCGGACAATCCGTCAAGATCGCCGCCCGGCGGGTGGACGGCCAGGTCGAGATCAGCATCCAGGATACCGGCGAAGGCATCCCCGCAGACGACCTGCCCATGATCTTCGATAGTTTCTACCGTGGTGAAAAATCCCGCAGCCGTGCTACCGGTGGCGCCGGGCTTGGACTGGCTATCGCCCGCGGCATCATCCACGCTCACCATGGGCAGATCTGGGTCGAGAGCCAAGTCGGACAAGGTGCCACCTTTTTCTTCCGCATCTAGGTCGGAGGCGTAAGCCGCCTTTCAGTTTTACGCAAGCCTTTTGTAAGATTTGTTTCCTATAATACAGTCAGATAAGGAGGCACACCTGATGAAAAAATCACTGGCTGCATTGTTCTTTGTGCTTGCATTAACCGGTTGCACCGGCAGCCTCCCCCAGTCTGACCCGGTCAACCCAAACCAGGAAACTAGCGGTGAGGACTTCATCCCGCTGAACCTGAAGGACCTCGGACCGGCACCTGAACTTTACAATCAAACCTGGTTCAACACCGAGCAGCCCTTGCGCCTGGCAGACCTGCGGGGCAAGGTCGTACTGCTCGATATGTGGACCTTTGGTTGAATTAACTGCCGCAATGTAATCCCCTCGTTGAGGGGCTGGCACTATGAATATATGGACGACGGACTGGTGGTGATCGGGAACCATTACCCCGAATTTAGCTACGAGGAAGCTCTTGAGAACCTCAAACAAGCCATCATCGACCTGGACGTCCCTTATCCAGTGGCGGTGGACAACGACCGCCGCACCTGGGCGGCTTACAACAACCGCTACTGGCCCACGCTTTACCTGATCGACAAATGGGGACATATCCGGTATGTCCACATCGGCGAAGGAGCCTACCAAGAAACCGAACGAGCGATCCTGACCTTGCTGGCAGAACCCTACCCCGGCAGCCAGAACTGATCGAAACAATTACTACCAAGGAATTAGAAATGAAAAACGACTGGAAATTCAAATCAGCACCGATCGACCCATCCGAGATCACCCCGCGCGGATCCTATTTATCCCGGCGGGATTTCCTGAAATCGCTCGGGATCGTATCCGCCTCCGCAGCCATCCTGGCTGCCTGTGCGCCTAATTTGCCGGATACCGCTGACGCCGGACCGCAGGAGATCCCGGAAGGCAGCCTGACCGACGAACTCGGCGACCCGGTCAACAGCTACGACGAGATCACCAACTACAACAACTATTACGAATTCACCACCGACAAGCAGGGTGTTGCCCGGCTGGCCGCGGATTTTGAATCCCGCCCATGGAGCATCGAGGTCAGCGGACTGGTCAAGAACCCCAAGACCTACACCATCGAGGACCTGCTTGAACGCTTCCCGCAGGAAGAGCGCATCTACCGCTTGCGCTGCGTCGAAGCCTGGAGCATGGTGATCCCTTGGGAAGGTTTTGAGATCGCCGCGCTGCTCAATGAGGTCGAACCGACGGCCGATGCAAAATATGTCCGCTTCGAAGCTCTGCTGGACAGCGACCGGATGCCGGGACAGAAAGCCAGCTTCTACCCCTGGCCCTATCAGGAAGGCCTGAGGTTGGACGAAGCCATGCATCCGCTGGCGATCTTTGCCACCGGATTGTACGGAGAACCGCTCCCCAACCAGAACGGCGCGCCGTTCCGGCTGGTCGTCCCCTGGAAGTACGGTTTCAAATCGATCAAAGCGATCACCAGGATCGAGCTGGTTGATTACCAGCCAGACACATTGTGGTCCACCATCGCACCTAACGAGTACGGTTTTTACGCCAATGTCAATCCTCAGGTCGATCACCCGCGCTGGTCGCAGAAAACCGAACGCCGCATCGGCGAAATTGGACGGCGCGAGACCTTGATGTTCAACGGATACGAGCAAGATGTTGCCTACCTGTACGAGGGCATGGACCTGCAAGAGAACTACTAATGAAAATTCTAGGACGCACTTTCACCCGGCTTGAGATCGTCATCCACCTCGGGGCATGGATCCCCCTGCTTCTGATCGTATTCAACTTTTTCAGCGGCAGCCTGACCGTCAACCCGATCCAGGACATCGAGCAGCGTACCGGCCGGCTGGCGATCCTTTGGCTGGTGCTCTCGCTGGCCTGCACTCCGCTGGCCAGCATCTTCGGCTGGAAGGAACTCATCAAGCGCCGCCGCACCATCGGTCTTTACGCTTTCATGATGGCTTTCCTGCATGTTTCCATGTTCGTGTTCCTGGACTTCGGTTTTAATTGGACCCTGATTATCCAGGAAGTGATCGAGAAAAACTTCATCCTGTTCGGCGCAATCTCCTTCTTCGGGCTGACCCTGCTGGCGGCAACATCTTTCAAATACTGGCAGAAGACTCTCAAAAAGAACTGGAAACGCCTGCACCGGATTGTGTATGTAATCGCTCCTCTGGTAGTGATCCATTACGCCCTCGCCAAGAAAGGCAACCTACTCACCCTGCAGGGAGATATTCTCCGCCCGCTGATCTATGCCGTGGTCGTCACCTTCCTGCTGCTGATGCGGGTCAAGCCGGTCAAGCTGTGGTTGAAATCGATCTGGGACCGGTTGACCAGCGGCGTGACTTCGCTGGCAGCCCGGCTGCGTCCCGGTGAGGAAACCACCGGCTAAAAGTTCCCACATTAATAATAAAAGGAGAAGGCCAATTATGTGCCTTCTCCTTTTTGATTCTGGTCCACAGAATTGTTTGTCTGGCCGGATTTACTCGTAGACCGGGTAGTTCCACTTTTTGTAGGTCGGGTTCTTGCCGAGTGCGGCCTGCTCAAAGAGCGTCCGCAGCCGCTCGGTGACCGGCCCCATTTCACCGCTGCCAATCTTGCGGTGATCAACTCTGGTGACTGCCGTGACCTGAGCGGCCGTCCCGGTTAGGAAGATCTCTTCTGCCAGGTAGACCTCTGTCCGGTCTATCGAGCGCTCCCGGACCTTGATATCCAGTTCGTTCTCCGCCAGTTCCAGGATCGTGCGGCGGGTGATCCCCTCCAGGATGTTGTCGGTCACCGGCGGGGTCAGCAGGATGCCATCCCGCACCATGAAGAAGTTCATCGCGCTGCCCTCAGAGAGATGACCGTCCACATTCAGCACCAGCGCTTCGTCAAAGCCAGCATTGGAAGCGTCCGTCTTGATGAAGGCCGAATTGATGTAAGTCCCGGTGATCTTGCCGCGCGCCGGGATCATGTTGTCGTCCACTCTACGCCAGGAGGAAAAGGTCACATGCGCGCCGGTGTCGTTTTTGACGTATTTATCAAAGGGGATCGAGAAGATCGTGATCTCGTCCTGCAGATCATGCAAGCGCACCCCGATGACCTCATCGGACTTGTACGCCAATGGACGGACATAGGCGTTTTGACGGAAGCCTTCCTTGCGCAGCAGTTCAACTGTGATAGCGGTCAGGTCATCTTCGGTCAGCTTCGGTTCCATCAGCAGCAGCCGGGCCGAGTTCAGGAAGCGGTGGAAGTGGTCGAACGGCCGGAACAGGTATAATTGCTCCTCCTGCGCGTTCCAGTACGCCCGCAGGCCGCCAAAAGCGCCGGTGCCGTAATTGAAGGCATGGGTGGCTACCCCTACTTTGGCTTGCTCGTACGGGACGATCTCTCCTTTGAAATAAGCAAATTTTGGCAGCATACACAACCCTCCAGTATCTGATGGTCACATTATAGTTGCGAAATATATGGTCATTTATTCCGTTTGTGAGAGCATGACCCTCACCGGGTGAACTACAACACCCTCTATCCCCTCGATCGTCTTGGGGAATGCTTTCGTAATTGTATTATACGCTCCATTGACATCCGCATTGATCAATCTGCCATCGGCGGCCTGGAACAACCCGCGCCTGATCCGCTTGCCCGCATACACCTCCCGCTTCTGGGGAAACTCCCGATCCAGGAAGCTGCACTTTGAGGTGTAGCTCTCTTCCTGCAGCACGACCCTGATGCCCGCCAGCTTGGCCTTGTAGGTCAGCATGTCAAGCAGCACGGCATGCGGAATGCCGACAAACTTCTGGTTGTTGACCCGCCCGAGGTTGACGCGCTGCTTCCAGTTGCGG
>JAGVCA010000040.1 GCA_020059485.1 Anaerolineales bacterium | reverse complement strand
CCTGATGGGAGCAGTGTTAAGACCCGGGCAAGTCACCGACCCGGAAACGGCGTTGTGAACTCAGGAACCCCCTGCCTTTAGGCATGGGGAGATTTCAGATCGTGCCTTTGTACATCCCGCCGTCCAGGCTGAGCATTACCCCGGTGATGTAGGAGGCTGCCGGCGAGACCAGGAACACGGCCGCGTTGGCGAATTCCTCCGGGGTTGCCATCCGTCCGAGCGGACTGGCTTCCATTTGTTTGGCGAACTCT
The DNA here is from genome assembly GCA_020059485.1 of Anaerolineales bacterium. Taxonomy (GTDB): domain Bacteria; phylum Chloroflexota; class Anaerolineae; order Anaerolineales; family UBA11579; genus UBA11579. Next base: position 9,770 of record JAGVCA010000040.1, on the reverse strand, counting down.
TCCTCTGGGCTGGTTTGGTTGGTTTTCGCTCGGGCGGCCATCAGCTCACCGACCCGTTCCGTATCTGTCCAACCGGGCAGGATGGAATTGAAGCGGATCCCTTCCGGGCCGAGTTCCAGGGCGAGAGTTTTGGTCAGCCCGATGGTAGCCAGCCGGATGCTGTTGGACAGCACCAGGTTCGGGATCGGCTGTTTGACCGAGTACGAGGTCACGGTCAGCACCGATGCAGATTTCGAGTTGCGCAGGTGGGGCAGGGCGGCCCGGATCAACCGGACATGGCTCATGAAGGACAGGTCCACCGCCCGCTGCCAGGTGCTTTCATCGAAGCTCTCGAACGCGCCGGCAGGCGGACCGCCGGCATTGGTCACCAGGATATCGATCCCGCCCATCTGGCTGGCGGCCTGTTCCACCAGGGCAGCCGGGAACTCTGGATCCAGCAAGTCTCCAGCGGTGGCAAACACCAGGCTGCCGCTTTCATTCGCCAGCGCTGAGGCGGCTTCTTTCAGAGTGTCCTCACCCCGGCTGTTGATCGTCACATGTGCGCCTTCCAGCGCCAGCCGGCGCGCGGTTGCATACCCCAGGCCCCGGCTAGCCCCGGTGACGAGTGCATTTTTTCCAATCAATCCCAGGTCCATCTTGCCTCCGTTTTTGACTGTATTATAGGCGATTTGCGCTCTGGAGGGATCCGATCACTTGTCTTGCTCGACCTGATCTGTCGTTCACAGGTTCATGACTTCTGAGATAGATTGCCAGGTAATTAAACACCGATCCTCCAAAATAAGCATTTGTTGATATACTTTATCCGATCAGCCCATAATGCCGTTTTCGAGTCAAATCAGGATGGTGATTGATGTCCCAGATCCCGTTACAAAGCATCTCTTTGTTCAGTTCCCTGGATACCCTGCAGCTTTCCGAGGTCAGCCAGTCGATGCGACTGAAGGTGCTGAAGGACGGCGATATTCTCTTCCGTGAGGGCGATGTCGGCAAGAGCTTTTTCATCGTCACCGGCGGGCAGCTCGAGATCGTCCAGGCCATGGGGACACAGGAAGAGCGCGTGCTCAAGATCGTCGAGCAGGGCGAGTTTCTTGGCGAGATGTGCCTGCTGGTCCCGGACAGCCTGCGCTCCGCTGCTGCCCGGTCGGTCGGCCAGACCTTCCTGCTCGAACTCCAGCGCCACCGTTTTGAGGATATGCTCCGCGAGCAGCCTGATTTTGCCTACCAGATGATCCAGGAGCTCAGCGACCGGCTGCGCTACACCAACGAGATCACCATCAATGAACTGCGTGAGAAGAACACCGAACTGGCCCAGGCTTACAATGACCTCAAGGCGGCCCAGGCAGAACTGCTGGTCAAGGAGCGGATGGAGACCGAGCTCAAAATGGCTCGCACCATCCAGATGAACATCCTCCCGAAGGAGGTCCGCGTGCCGGAGGGGGTCGAGATTGGGGCCAAGATGGTCCCAGCCCGCGCCGTGGGGGGTGACTTTTTCGATATCCTGCCACTCTCAGAGCACAAGGTTGGTGTGGCGATCGGCGATGTCTCCGATAAAGGTGTCCCTGCGGCGCTCTTCATGGCCCAGTTCTGCACCTTGCTGCGGGCTGACGCCCGCCGCAATCTCCCACCGGCCGAGGTGCTGATGAATGTCAACAATTTGCTGCAGGAGACGAACGAGGCCGGGATGTTCGTCACCGCCATCTACGGCATCTATGATCTTAAGACCCGCCAGTTCGAGTATGCCCGCGCCGGGCACGAGGTGCCGGTGATCTTTGATGCCCAGGGCAAGGGACAGGAACTGCCGCACGGACCGGGTTCAGCGTTGTGTCTGTTTCCGGATTCGCCCCTCGATGTCCAGTCGGTGCATCTCCCGCCGGGCAGTACCCTGCTGATGTACACCGACGGCGGCACCGATGCCATGAACACGGAGCAGGAATTCTTTGGTCTGGAGTGCCTGACCGAAACCATCACCCGGCTGCTGGATGCCCCGGTCCAGGAATTGTGCGACCAGGTGATCGCGGAACTGCTCTCCTTTCAGCCTGAAGCCCAGTTTGATGATGCCACCCTGGTTGCCATCCGCAGCCTGTAAACACCTTCTGACTACTCTCGTGACTGAGGTATAATCCGCTCACCCGGTCCCCCGATGTGGAGGTTTACGTGAAGCGTCTCAATAATTGGCTGGCCGCCATTGACCGCCAGGACGCCGCGGCTGGCGTCTTCTTTTTGCTCAATCTGTATCTGGTTTTTAACCTCCTGATGCCCGACCTGCGGGAGATCAATCCGTGGGATGAATCGGTGTATGCCAACACCGGCCGCCTGCTGGCCGAGGGTCGGATGATCCCCTTCTCCCGCAACCCGCTGGTTGGTGTCCTGTACGCGATCCCCTTTTTCCTTTTGCGCAATTCTCAATACTGGCTGATTGAGAGCCTCTCACTGGGCCGGGTGATCCTGTTCAGCGGCATGTGGTGGGCGGGTTATCTGGTCTTCCGCCGGTTTCGGCAGCAGGCTTCTCCATTCATCATGGTCGGGCTGTTGTTTGTCTCGCCCGTCCTGATCACCATCCTGCGCAATCCCTCCGATGCACTGTTTGCCGTCATGTCCGGCCTGGCGTTGTGGCAGTTCCTTGGCTACCTCTCCACCCGTCAACCGAAACAGCTGGTCTGGACCTCTGTGCTGGTGGCGCTGGCTGCATTCAGCCGCAATGATGGCCTGGTGCTGTTTGCGGTCTTGATCGCTCTGGCGCTGTGGCAGATCTGGAAACAACCCAACCGGTGGAGTCTGCTCGCCGCGGCTGTCCTGCCGTTCATCGGTTTGGTAGGCGGGTACGTCATTTCGTACGGCCTGATCACCGGAGACTTCGACCAGGGTGTGATGAGCCGGTCGTATATCGCCTTTTTACAGGGACAGGCCGGCAAGTATCCGGATGAAGACTGTGTGCTGCTTGATATCGAATGCGGTGTAATCGGCGCGGAGGAAGTGTACGGGACCGGCGAGGAGAACGATTACTCTGTTCTGAAGGCGATCGCCAACAACCCCCAGGCGTATTGGCAGCACCTGCGGGCGACCCTGGAATTGTTGCCCCGCCTGTTCTATTTAGCATACGGCAAGTTGAATATCTTTGTGCTGGCGGTGCTGGGTGCCCGCGGTATCTACGAGCTGATCCGCAGCAGGCAGGCTTGGCTGCTGGTTGTCCTGGCCGGGTGGAGTGCGTACCTGGCGGTGTATTTCCTGACCTTCTTTCGCCGCGGTTACCTGATGATGGTCTTCTTCCTGGTTTATTCGCTGGTGGGCTTTGGCATCCAGGCTTTATCTGAGGATGCGGGGAGGTTCCGGCCGCGGTTGATGTGGTCCGCCGGTTTGGGGCTGTGCCTGCTGACAGGCATTCTGGCCGGGGTCGAGGTGGTGACGCTTTCAAGTCTGCTGCTGCTGGCTGCGATCTGGGGCGGTGCACTGGCGGTCTCATCAGGCGGGCCTGCCGGGCATGGGAGAGTCGGTCCGGCGGTGATGGGGTTGCTGCTGGCGGCTGGCATCTTGCTCAATCCCGGGATCAACCCGCCGCTGCCGCGCCAGTTCGGCCTGATCGCAGAGGAAGCTGCTGTCCCGGTGATCCAGGAGGCATTACTGCCTGGTTCACTGGTGGCTGCCGGTCCTCCCGGATGGGTCTGGAATGCCAACATGACGTATATCTCTCTGAACGAGCCGCAGTTCAATGTCACGAACTCAGATGAGCTGTATGAGGTGATGGTGGAGAATGAGGTGGATGCGATCTATGTCGATCACCACCTGACCAATTCGGCTGACCGCCTGTGGGCGATGATCGAACCGGACATCGGGACGCGCTACGAGGAGATCTTCAGCGGGCGGGAAGGCTCGATCCGCGTACTGCTTGTCCAGCCCTGACTGTTAAAGCATTTCGATCCGGCAGTCTTCGACTTCCACATCCCGCCAGTCCTTTACAACCCAGTTGGCGGCTTTCTGCAGCATGCTTTGGGTGCGGCCGTTCTGGTTGCTGACAAGCACACAGGCTATCACCGCCCGCCCCCAGATATCCTGATCGTCCACTTCTGATACCGAGACATTGTAGCGTTTATGCAGTTGGTTCAGCAGCGGCTTTAATCGGCCGCGCTTTTCTTTTAGAGATCCGCACCCAGGCAGCTGTAAGAACATGATCAGAACGCCGACATGCATTCAGTCTCCCCCTTCAGGCGGCAGCTGGCATTCTCTCTGGTCAAGGCCCACAGCCAGGCGAAATACTTGAACTTACCTTTAAGACCCATGAAATCTTTTATCCTCGCAAATTGCTCTACTATCATTATACAATCCCTGGTTTCCCTTGACAGGTCTAATGTACCGGAGACCGCCCCAGGATTCAGGGTATAATGCCAGCATGAGCGATAGAAGCGGCGCTGCCAGCGCCTATATCCGTTTGATCGCCTGGGTCTTGATCCTGATCATCATTGCCTGGGCTGCTTTTGCCGTGGTGCAGAACGTGCGCCAGACCACCGGCGAACTGGTCTCACCCGTGAATGCGCTTGGCACCCAGGCTGCCATGGTGCTGAATCCAACCCCCACTGTGATCCCGGACCCGGCGACCATCATTCACCAGATCCAGGCTCTGGCCCGGCTGGAGACTGTCCACTATACCCTGGAGAAGGTTATCACCGCCGAGAGCGGCGCCGGCAGCAGTCTGGATTTCCTGTTTGCCGATAAGCTGCTTTTCGTTGCCTACGGTCAGGTGATTGCCGGGATCGACCTGATGAAACTGACCGAGGATGACCTTGTACTGCGCAATGGGATTCTATATGTCACCCTGCCGCCGACTGAGGTTTTTATTTCCGCCCTGGATAATGAGAAATCCTATGTCTACGACCGTGAGACCGGACTGCTGACCCGGGGCAATATCGACCTGGAATCGCTCGCCCGGCAAGCGGCTGAAGAGGCCATCTTGCAGGCCGCGCTGGAGGATGGTATCCTCGAACAGGCCGAGATCAACGCCGAACACTACCTGGTGCGCCTGTTCCGGGCGCTTGGTTATACCGACGTGGTGATCGAGTTCGCCCCTGCTGAATAAAGTTAAGAAAAACAGCCCCGTCCTGGCGCGTCTGACGCAATCCGTCAAATTTCTTATAGTTTTTCAATCAGATTTATGGATACATAAGAGAATAATTTAATTATATTTCGAGCTTTCTAACCAGGGTATTCTAACTTGATCCTCGAGGGGCTGAAAATCCTGTAAACTTAGGAGAAACCCATGCATAGATTTACCTCAAAAGCACTCGCCTGGCTTTCGATGACTATCGGGATTCTCATCGCCATTTCTGCTGTCTTTCTGCTCATCTTTTATATCGGTTACTTTACTCAGATTGAGTGGCTGTACGTATTCGGCACATCCAATGATGTGCTCAATCTGACAACATCCATCCTCACCTGTATCATGGCGATCATGCTCCTGCCATCGCCCAGGCGGCAATCGCTCTGGTTGATCGCCTTCCTCATTTTGACAGCCACAGCCTGGGTTGGCGCGGTCATTGTTATTGTTGACTCACTCATGATGGGCGGTTTGATGTCCAACCTGACCTTTAACACATTGCGGCTGAACTACGGCCTTGGTTTCATTACAAACCACGATATCCATTTTGGGGGCGGCCTGATCGGCCTATGGTTGATGGTAGTGAACATCTACACCTACACCAAAGATCACTGGCCGCGGAATATTACCATTCTCGGTTTTTTATCTGGGGCCGTTTTGTCGTTGGGATTATTAGGTTGGGAAGTTTCAACTTTAGGTAGCCTTGGCCAGATGGTGTGGGGTATCAGGCTCGGCCGTTGGATTCTTGGATACACTTCTCCGGATGAAGCCATTGCCAGCGCCTGAGGCACATTCATTCTTCAATAAAACTGAAAATGCTCTCAAATGATTAACTGTCCCAACAGGAATTTCACGAATTATTGCCAGAGATTCTAGTAAGAGGTGCGCTATCATTCCGCCCTGGGTTACAGGTTCAGTTAATCTTTCAACATGACAGACCCTTGGTTTCGCGAGTTTGTAGTGAACTTAGCTAACACCAAGTGTCTGTTTGTTGTCTACTTCTCCGTATTGATAAAATCCGGGATGGGTCATATTTGCTGCTGAGGGAGTGCCATCAGGCACTCCCAATGGTGTTGGTTCATCCTCTGTTTCAGGGGCGAGGGCCGCCCTCCGGCCGCGGCCCGCATAGGATTGCTTTGGCCAGCAGACTGCCGTCCGGGAGTTCTTCGTACAGCAGGATCACCCGCATGCCAGCGCTCAGGTCAGAGAGTTCATTCACGCCGCGCCCGCGGATCCGGGTGTTTTCATCCACCGAAAATGTCAGGCTGACCCCGTCGGCATCGATCGTCAGTGAATCAGTACTGACAGTGGTCACTTCTCCCCCGGTCCGTTCCAGCGAGAGGATAGCCTCGTCCGGTGCCAGTACGGCTTTCGCTTCAAAAGGATCAGTGCTTGGATCAAAGACCACGGTTAGTACCATCCCGATCTCAAGGTCCTCCAGTCCTTGCACTTCGCCATCCCGGCTGGCGTAGCGAGTGGAGAGTGTCACAAGAAAGGACTCGGAAGACTCACCCCGGGTCACGATCAAGGTCTCTCCGCTGATCGATTCCAGCGTGCCACTGAATTTATCCAGGCGTGGACCTTCTTCACGTTGGGTGGCGACAGCCTTGGCCAGCCAGGTCCCGTCCTCCTGTTCCAGCGCCAGCACACCCAGCTTCATCCCGGTTTCCAGATCTTCAAGTTTCTCGACACCGCCGGCAAAGCGGGTATTCTCATCAACGCTGAAGGTCAGATCCTCACCATTGCGGGTTTCCATTTCAAAGAACCCGCCGGCAGCCGATACCGAGGTAATCTCTCCGAGTACGCGTTTGGCATTGTAGTCCTCCGGATCGAAGTCTTCAGGCAGGAGGATCACCAGCCAGGCGCTGAAACCACCGCCGCTGTCCTCGCGATTCAGGACTGCCACCCAGCCGCCAATGACCAGGTCCTCGAAAGAGGCTTTAGCGTCTGGATCCTCACCCGGACGGCTTTTGAAGCCGGTTTCGTCGGTCACAGTGATGGTGTGGGTCTCACCATTGTGGGCTTCCACCGTGAAGGCATCGGTCGTGATGGCGGTCACCTGGCCGATCAGACGACGATGGTTCGGGTCTCGATCAGGGGCAAACTTGCCGATCCCGCCGCTCTGGGCTGATACCAGCCCGGTGAATGCTACAGCCGCCAGAAAAGCGGACATCAGTGCAATGCTCATTTTTTTCAACATATCAATCTCCTGTATCCAAAGTTAGATTTGATGTTCCCAGTATAATGATCAGGCGCAAAATCCGTGTAGCAGGGGTGTAAAAGGCGTGTAAAATCCGGAGATCAGTAAATAATCGCCCAATTGTTCGAATTTTTGTTTGACAGAAGGGTCTCGCGGGGGGTATAATCCATTTGTTGCAGAAGCACTGGTTTGTTGAATCTGCAAATCAGTCGGCTGGCGCAAAAGTAGACAATAAAAGGATGTATATCGAACCGATCTAGTTTCGTATCTAACTGTTATTGATGCTTTTCGCTCGGCTGGTGTGTTGGCCGAGTTTTTATTTGTCAAACGATGACAGGAGAGTTTATGACCAAAGAAGATGACAAGATCAAAGTAGAAGGAACGGTGATTGAGGCTCTGCCGTCCACCCAGTTCAAAGTCCGCCTGGACAATGGACACGAGGTGCTGGCTTATTTGTCTGGCAAGATGCGTCGATATTACATCCGCATCCTGCTTGGCGACCGGGTCGCAATGGAAATGTCGCCCTATGATCTTACCCGCGGCAGGATCACCTACCGCTATAACAAGAAACGCGTCCAGCAGAATAACCCCGAAGTATCCTGACCCCCAGCTGAATGCGTATCAGGACAAGGTGAGATAACCCTGTCTATTTTGCTATTGAAATTTCCACGCCTCGGAGAACGGGGCGTGTTTTTATTTTTCCTGCAGAGTGGGGGAGAATATTGCCTGGCCCTGGAAAAAAGAGGTGGGATGAAAAACTTTTGGAAATGGCAATTCAGAAAGCAGGGCCGATCTATAAAAGGCTTTTGATATTTACAAGGGATTTTTCGCTGGTATGCCCACCCGGCGCGGGTATTCTGCTGGGGTGCGGCGCACTTTCGGGATCAGGATCAGGAAACGTTGGTCCGGGATGCCAGGCAGGCTGACCGGAATGACCTCGGCTTTCCCCCCTCCCAACAGCCGGATCGCCTTCTGTGCCGCCGCCAGTTCCCGTTCGGCGCTTTCGCCTTTCTGCACCAGCACATTGCCACCGATTTTCACCAATGGCAGCAGGTATTCCACCAACGCCGGCAGCGACGCCACCGCCCGCGCCAGCGCCCAGTCATAGGCCTGGCGGTGTGCCGGCTGTTGTCCGAGCGCTTCCGCTCGGTCGGTTACCGTGCGGACCTGGCTCAGGTCCAGTTCTTGCACAACCATATCCAGGAAGCCGGTTTTTTTGGCGACGGAATCGACCAGCGTCAGGCGGATCTCGGGGAAAAGCAGTTTGAGTGGCAGCCCCGGAAAGCCAGCGCCGGTACCGATATCGATCACCGACTCATTGGTCAAGGTGCCGGTCGCAAGCGTCAGGCTGAACGAATCGAGGAAGTGCTTGATCCGCACGTCTTCCGGGCTGGTGATGGCGGTGAGGTTGATCTTCTGGTTCGCTTCCACCATCAAATCGGCAAACCGGTCAGACAGGGCTAGCTGGTCAATTGTCAGGCTGCGGCCGGTCAGGGCCTGGTATTCCTGCGGTAAACGGTCAAATCCATCCATAGTAGGAGGATTATACCGCTTGCAGTTGGGTTTAGGATTGACTACAATTTATCTGGCAACTGGCTGTATGCCGCCTCAGGAGAATGACATGCTCCGAAACAAACACTTATTGCTTGCTCTATTGCTGGCGCTGACCCTGGTGGCTGCCAGGCCTTCGATGGCAGCACCGGAGAGCCTTCCCGATTACGCCTTCATTGAAGGGCTCACCGCCCGCGGGCAGACGTATCCACTTTCGTGCGAATCACGGTCTGCTTCCGACCTGGCGGGCTATTGGGGCGTCGATGCGCCGGAGATCGAGTTTTTCGAGAATCTGCCGGTCTCCGATAATCCCAACAAGGGCTTTGTCGGCAGTGTCTATGGCACCTGGGGTCAAACTCCGCCAAAGGCGTATGGCGTACATGCCAAGCCGATCGCCAAACTGCTGCAGACTTATGGCCTGGATGCCAAAGCCCGCCACGGTATGACCCTCGATGAGCTTAAACGCGAGATTGCCAACGGCCGCCCGGTGATCGTCTGGGTGGTCGGGCATGTCTGGCAAGGGACCCCGGTTGAATACACCGCGAATGACGGTGAAGTGGTCACTGTAGCGGCCTACGAGCACACCATGTTGGCGTACGGTTACGACCTTTCCGGGATCTATCTGATCGATGCCGGCAACGCAGACCGTAATGGCTATTCCTACAAGATCTTCCAGCAGTCCTGGGGCGTGTTGGGCAATATGGCCGTTACCGCCACGGGCGACCGCGAGGTCACTGTCCGCCAACCTGTAGAGAATCCTGAAGACAACTCTACCGATAACAGCAACAGCGGCTCGACCACAGCCCCTGGCGACACTTACACCGTCCGGCCGGGGGACCATCTCTCCGCCCTGGCTCGGGAGTGGGGCATCAGCTGGCAGGACCTGGCCACGCTGAACAACATTGGCTATCCCTATACCATTTATCCTGGTCAGGT
>JAGVCA010000035.1 GCA_020059485.1 Anaerolineales bacterium | reverse complement strand
GGCGATGCCCTCGACAGCGATGCCGGCACCACCACCGGACAGACCGGCGTGATCTCGCTCTCCCCAGGAGAAAGTGACACCAGCACCGATGCCGGCATCTACCAGCTTTCCCTGATCGGTGTTGCCAAGCGCGTGGTCGGCAGCCCGGACAATGTCAGCACCGGGACCTGGGATGTGACCTACGAGATCTACGTCAAGAATTATGGTACCACCAACTTGAGTAGCCTGCAGGTCACCGACGACCTGGATGCTGCCTTCCCGCCGGTTACCACCTTCTCGGTGCAGTCGATCAGCAGCGGTGATTTCAACGTCAATCCCGCCTTCAACGGCAGCGCCGACCAGAACCTGCTAGCCGGGACGGATACCCTCGCAGTTGGTGAGAGCGGCACGATCACCGTGGTCGTGCGCGTCATCCCGGCCGAGGCCGGCCCGTTCCTGAACACCGCCGTCGGCTCCGGCAGGAATCCCTCCAATGTCCTGGTGACCGACGACTCGCATGACGGCACAGACCCGGATGAGAACAACAACGGCGACCCGACCGACGATAACGAACCCACCCCGGTCTCCTTCGGCCCGGACCTGTTCGACCCGCCCTTCGGCATCAAGCTGCTCAACTCCGCCGGCGTGCCGGTGCTGGAGTGGACGATGATCTGGATCAATGACACCAACATCGTGGCGGTCGAAGCCGTGGTCAGCGACCCGATCCCGCTGGGCACCCAGTTTGACCCAACCGGAGCGGCCAATGGATACCCGGTGCCGGGCAGCGCGCCGGCGGGCTCGGTCAATACCGGCGTGTACTGCACGGCCGGGGCTTCCCTGGTGACCGTGACGACTGCCTGCTACTACGAAGTCCCGACCTTGACCTACCCTCGCGGCCGGATCATCTGGGAAGGCACATTGGGTCCTGACCTCGGCGCCACCGACCCGGACGAAGCCATCAACGACATCTCGATCACATTCAGTGTGATCGTGGATAACGGCGTCACAGGCGTGATCAACACCGCCACGATCGACTCGGACCTGAACGGCGACCTGGATGCCGACGACCCGGGTGAGCAGATCGTTGCCTCCGCCTCGGCCGAATGGGATGCCGGTGATGCCCTGCCGGATACCGGTTTTGCCCCCGGCGTTGTGACCGAGTTGAACACGGCAGACGCCCTGGCATATGCAACCACCGGCGGCATGGAACTCGAGATCCCGAGATTAGGCATCCGCATCCCGATCCTGGGCATCCCGCAGGAGAATGGCGCCTGGGACGTGCAATGGCTGTGGAACGAAGCGGGCTGGCTGGAAGGCTCTTCCTATCCAACCAGGAACGGCAACAGCGTCTTGACCAGCCATGTCTTCAATGCCGATGGTCTGCCTGGGCCATTTGAGAAGCTCAACTCCCTGCGCTGGGGTGATGAGATCATCGTGCATGTCGATGGTTTCGAATATGTCTACCGGGTAAAAACCAACCGGGTGGCAGTCCCGACCAACACCACGCCGCTCCAGCCCAGTGATGAAGCCATGCTGACCCTGATCACCTGCAGCCAGTACAGCGAATACACCGACAGCTACCGCTACCGCGTGGTCGTCCAGGCTGTGCTGGTGGAAGTGCGCTAGCGATTCCACCAATTAACACAAGAAGCCGGGTTATCTGCCCGGCTTCTTCCTTATATAGCCTAATCCGTCCTGCTATTTTTCCATCTGGCTTTTCATCGAGAACCGCAGCGCCTCGCGGTAGATCGTCCGAACGCGGTCCTTCAGCTCTTTGGACTGCTCTTCCTTATTATTCTCCAGCTGCATCATAAATCCGGTGACGGATTCGATGAATTCCGGCGTGATCTTGTCGGCATTCTCCTCCATCACTGCTTTGCGCTCCTCTGGCGTCTCCACTTCCAGCAAGGCTTCCAGCAGCACGCCATCCGGGCCGAGCGAAGCGGCCTGCAGCACATCCTGGACCACTTCCATGATCTCTTTCAGTTTCGCCAGGCGTTCGTTATCCTTCTTTTTATCGGCTTCTTCCATCTCAAGGGCCAGCGCCTGGAGGAAGTAATCGTCGATCGCCTGGATGTTCTGCACCACCACCTCGGGCAGGTTTTCTTTGATGCCCACCAGGATATCGACGTTTTTCCGGGCCATCTCCACGCGCTGGTTGACCTGCGCATCGATCCCCGCGATGATCTCTTGCATGCTGGCGCGCAGCTCGGTCAGGCGGGTTTTTTCGTCGCCCGCGGCCGCGTCGAGCTTTTCGGTGAGCAGCAGGAAGAACTGGTAATCCATCAGCGGCCGGGCCATCTGCACGAAGGCCTCAACCTGCAGGTCGCTGTCTGCCGCCAGCACCATCTCCAGCAATTTCTCGCGGGTCAGGTCGCGCCCGGCGTCGCGCAGTTTCTGCATCACGGTCTCGACCTCTTTCGAGCGCGCCTGCAGTTCCTGCCCGACCTTCGTGATCGGCAGCAGCCGCTTCTGTAAACCGGCCAGCGCATTGGCCCCGCGTTCATCGCCCTGGGCAGCCGCCATCTGGTACAGCTGGCTGAGCATCCCAAAGAATTCCTCATCGATATTCTTCTCTTCTTCTTTGACGACGATCGCCAAAGCCTCTTCATCGGTGATGGCTGCCAGGCGCTGGATCAGGTTGACGCGGCGCTGCTGTCCTTCGATCATCTCTTTGCTGATCCCATCTTCCTCCAGGATTCGCTCGATCAGTCCCTGGAAGGTCAGCGAAGACTGTGGTTTGAACAGATAGCCCTTGCGCTGTTCGGCCGGGAGAGCGTCCACCACTTTCTTGATCAACCCGCCGAGGATGCGTTCCTGCTCATCGCGGGGCATGCCCATTTCCGGGGGAACAAAGGTCAGCAATAATTCTTTGGATGGATCATGATAGACCAGCGGAGTGGACAATGCGCCATTAAAACCGCAGCTCGGGCATTGGGCGACATTCACCTGGCCGGAAAGCAGCCGATTCTTGGCGGCCGGATCCTGATTTAGGTCAAAGACCTGCTGGACCTCAGCCGTGATCGGCTGGCGGCACTGGGGACAATTCATTTGTGTTTTAGCCATAATTCTCTCTTGGATTGGATTCTCTCCTTCTGCAAGGAGAGTAGTTTTACCTGGTTAATCGCGCTGGCGCGGCAGCGAAAAGCAGATCCGGGCACCAGCCTCATGGCGCGGGTCAGCCCAGATCTTGCCTCGATGGGCCTCAATCACTGCCCGGGACAGATACAACCCCAAGCCGGCACCCTGAGTCTTCTTTTGGGCGGCATCCGCCCGGTAAAAACGATCGAAAATGTGATGGATGTCACCGGGAGCAATCCCGCCGCCCTGGTCCTCCACACACACCACCACTTCCTCGTTGCGGGCTTCCCCACTGACCCTGATCTCGCCGCCATTGGGGGAATATTTCACCGCGTTCGAGACCAAATTATACATCACCTGCTCGATGCGGTCTTCATCGCCCAGAATGATCGGGAACACATCCGGGAACTCGATCACGAAAGTATGCCTGGCGGTCTGCGTCTTGAACCGCTCAACCACCCGGCCCACCAGGGACGGCAGTGAGAAATCAGTGGCATTGATCGACAGCACGCCGGCTTCCAGTCGGGTAGCATCCAGCAGGTTGTCGATCAGTTCCGCCAGCCGGTCGGCTTCATCTTCGATCACAGCCAGGCTGTCATCCAGGATCTCGCCCGACCAATTGGCGTCTTTGCGACGCAGCGTGCCGACATAGCCCTTGATCAGCGCAACCGGGGTTTTTAGCTCATGGCTGACCACCGAGATAAAAGTTGATTTCAGTTCTTCCGCTTCGCGGAAATGGGTAATATCCCGGGCGGAGGCAATGATGTTCAACAGGCCTTCGTTCTCATCCAGCAGCGGTGCGTAGGTCACACCCACCGGGATGGTCGATCCGTCCGACCGAAGCATGTCACCTTCAACATACAGTGTGGCCTGCGGCGAGAGCGGCCAGCCTCCGGCTTCAGCCTCTGCCAGGGATGTGCCGTGTTTGGAATTCGCGAACTGGATGATCTCATCGTGGTTTTTGCCAGTCAGGGATTCCATACTCAAACCGATCATGCGGGCGAAGGCCGGGTTGACCCGCTCGACGACGTGGTTGGGCTTGAGGATTAAAATACCATCCGCCACCGAGTCGAGCAGCGCGGACATCTTCTGCTTCTCTTTGTTGCTCTGGGTATACAACTGAGCATTGCTGACCGCCACCGCGGCCTGATCGGCAAAACTTTGCAGCAAAGTGCGGTCATTGGCCGAGAACGTCCCGCGGTAATTGCGGAAGATAAAGATCACCCCGATGACCTGGTTGCGGGCGATCAGCGGTAAGCCGACGCCTGTCATTAACCCCAGGCTGACCTGTTGGGCCAGCTGCTGAAGCACCTCGTTGATCTTTGGCAGTTCGAAGCGGGCCGGGTCTTCATGGTCGGAGACAGCCGTGAACAACGGCGCCATGTGTTCCACCAGAGCAGCCGGAATGCCATGAGAGGCCGCAATATTCCACTCGCCGCTCTCACTCCGCAGAGCGATCAGTCCGGCGCTGCCTGACAGGATATCCACCGCCAGTTTCAGGATGCGCTTGAGGAGCGCATCCAGGTTTAATTCCTGCGTGATCGCTCGCGCGATCTCCAGCAGGTAATCCCTTTGGCGGACTCGATAGTCAGGCAGGCTTAGCATCTTTTGGTTCCGTTTGTCCGAGAGAGGTTATCCGGGCAGGCTCCGGGCGACGATCTCCAGACCTTTGTCGATCACCTCTTCCTCGATATCCAGCATGCCGCGGAAACGGATCGAGCGTACGCCGGATTTGAGAGCCTTGAGGCCGTTCTTCTCCAGTTTCTTCATCATCTCATCGCGGGCGGTTTCATTGGGTAGGTCGTAGGCCACCATCATACCCTTGCCGCGCACATTACTCATCGTCCCGCGCGATTCGGCGGCAACATGCTCGAGACCTTCGACCAGTTTGCGGCCCATCGCCTCGGTATGGGCGACCAGCCCTTCCTCTTCGATGATCTCAAGGTAGCGGGTGGCGCGCACCATATCCACCAGACTGCCGCCCCAGGTCGAGTTTATCCGGCTGGATTCGGCAAAGACATGTTTCTCTACCTCTTCCACCCGCTTGCCGGCGATTATGCCGCACACCTGGGATTTCTTGCCAAAGGCGAAGACATCCGGCTGAACGTCATAATGCTCGTGCGCCCACATCCGCCCGGTGATACCCATCCCGGACTGGACCTCGTCATAGATCAGCAGGAATTCATGCTCATCTGCCAGTCGGCGCAGTTCCTGGAAGAAGGCCGGCCGAAAGTGGTTATCGCCGCCCTCGCCCTGGACCGGTTCAATGATCAAGCCGGCAATGTCCCCCTTGTGCTGGCGGCAGGCCGCCTCGATCTGGGTGATGGCGATTTCCTCCAACCGCATCACTTCCGCCTCCACCTCGGGCGTGACCGGGAACCGCAGCTTGGGGTTAGCCACCCGGGGCCAGTCGAACTTGGGGAAGTACATGGTCTTGCGCGGGTCGGCGGTGTTGGTGATCGACAGGGTATAGCCCGAGCGGCCGTGGAAAGACTGCTCGAAGTGGATGATTTGTGTCCCCAGCCCTTCCAGCACGGGCATAGCGCCGCCCGCGATACGAGCCAGGTTCTTGCGGACCTTCCAGTCGAAGGCCGTCTTGAGGGCATTCTCTACCGCCAGCGCGCCGCCGCTGATCAGGAACAAATGCGGCATTTCGGCTGGCATTGCCACCCGGCCAAAGGTCTCGACGAAATCTGCCATCAGCCCGGTATAAAAGTCTGAACTGGAAGGCTTGTGGATTGCTGCCAGGGTCAGCTTCTCCAGGAAGGCCGGGTCAATCATCTTTGGATGGTTGTGTCCCACCGGGATGCTGGCAAAGTAGGTGTAAAAATCAATGTACTCGCGTCCAGTCACGGCATCCACCAAATAGGGGCCGTGGGAGCGTTCCAGGTCAACGACCAGACGGTCTGCGTCTGCCAGCATATACTTGCCGATCGTGCTGTGGATCTTTGTTGGGTCCATCAGTGTCAGATCTCCTCAGGTATTTTGGTGTATTTTAACAAGACGCGGAACAAACAGCCCCTGAAATGGGGCTGTTCTCCGGAATTGTTAATAGGGATTTTATACGCCGGAATTATATCATTTCAAACCCGGCGGGGCAGTCTCAGTGGTCCTATTTCTACGCCCTGCCCCGGAACTGAGTTTCATACAGTTCTGCATACAACCCACCGGCGGCCATCAATCCGGCATGCGTGCCCGATTCAGCCAGACGGCCTTCCTCCAGCACCAGGATCTTGTCCGCCGCCAGGATCGTGGACAAGCGATGGGCGATCACCAGACTGGTCCGCCCGGCCATCAAAGGTTCCAGTGCCTGCTGGATCAGCGACTCGCTGGTCGAATCGAGGTGCGAGGTGGCTTCATCCAGGATCAGAATTCGGGGGTCCTTCAATACCACCCGGGCGATCGCCAGTCGCTGCTTCTCACCCCCGCTCAGGCGGTAGCCGCGTTCCCCCACCACGGTATCGAAGCCGTTGGGCAGTTGCCGGATGAAATCATAGATATTGGCGGCTTTGGCCGCTACCACCAGTTCGGCATCATCAGTGCCGGCGCGGGCATAGTCCAGGTTGCGGCGAATGGTATCGTGGAACAGGTAGGTCTCCTGGGTGACGATCCCCATCTGGGCGGCGATCGACCGCTGGGTCAGTCCGCGCAAGTCGTGCCCGTCCAGCAGGATGCGCCCCTCGGTCGGGTCGTACAGGCGGGGCAGCAGGTAAGTCAGGGTGGTTTTGCCAGCCCCGCTCGGTCCGACCAGCGCCACCAGCTGCCCGGGTTCGATCTCAAAGTTCAGGTCCCGCAGGGCATTGCGTCTGGAAGAGATATTAGCGGGTGTATCCTCGTCCTCGGCTTTCTCGTCGCTGCCATTGTCACCCTCCGGCCCCTGCCGCACCCGGATACCAAGCCGCGCGTTGGCCTCCATATAATCAAAGGAAACATTTTCAAATCTGATCCGCCCTTCCGCCCTCGTCAGCGCGACCGAATCCGAGCGGTCTTCGATCTCCACGGGTAGATCAAGGTATTCAAACACGCGCTCGAAGCTGACCAGCGAGGTCACAAACTCGACCTGGATATTGCTGAGCGCGGAGAACGGCATGTACAGCCGGATCAGGTAGGCAACAAAGGCCACGATCGTCCCGGTACTGATCGTTTCCATGATCGCCAGGTAGCCGCCCACGCCATAGACCAACCCGGTCCCGATGGTGGCGGCGATGCCGATGCCGACAAAGAACCACCGTCCGACCAGCGCCCGGCGGATGCCGATATCGCGTACCTTCTCGTTCACATTCCTGAAGCGGTCTTTTTCGAACTGCTGGCGGCCAAAGGTCTTGACCAGCAGCGCGCCGTTGATCGTCAGTGTCTCGGAGATCATGCTGCTCATATCGGCGTTGTATTCCATCGCCTCGCGGCGGATATCCCGCAAGATCCGGGCGATCCGGCGCACCGGCAGCATGAAGAGCGGCAGCACCACGATCGCCATCAGCGTCAGCCGCCATTCGATCGAGAACATCACGATCAGGGTGCTGACCAGGCTGAAGGTATTGGTGACCACATTCGGCAGCAGGTTGGTGACCGCGCTCTGCGCCCCGATCACATCGTTGTTCAGCCGGGAGATGATCTCGCCGCGGCGAGTGTGGGTGAAGAAGCGCAGGGACATGTTCTGCAGGTGTTCGTACAGCTCCTGCCGCAGGTCGTGGATCACGCCCTCGCCGAGCCGGGCGCTGTAATACCGCTGGGCGACATCAAGCACACTGGCCATCAAGGGGATGCCGACCATGCCCACGCTTAACCAGATCAACCGGGAAATGTCCTTCTCCGGAATGACCTGATCAAACAGTTCGCGGTACAGCAGCGGCGGGACCAACTGGATCAGCGACGTCACAAGAATGATCGCCAGCACCAGCAGCATCCAACCGAGGTACGGGCGGGCATAGGCGTACACCCGCCGCAGCAAAGCGCGGTCTACAGATGGCCGCCGGTCCTCGTCTTCCTGTGAGATCAACGCCCACCAACCCCTGCCCCCGCCCCCGCCGTGCATCATAGTCCGCTCCTGAAGAATCTCGAAATATCGATGGCTGAATTATAGTTCCGGAAAATATAGTCTTTTATTCCGTTTGTGAGAGCATGACCCTCACCGGGTGAACTACAACACCCTCTATCCCCTCGATCACCTTGGGGAATGCTTTGGTAATGATATTATACGCCCCATTGACATCCGCATTGATCAGTCTGCCATCGGCTGTTTCGAACAGCCCGCGCCTGATCCGCTTGCCCGCATACGCCTCCCGC
>JAGVCA010000023.1 GCA_020059485.1 Anaerolineales bacterium | reverse complement strand
CGACGGCAGATTGATCAATGCGGATGTCAATGGGGCGTATAATATCATCACCAAAGCATTCCCCAAGGCGATCGAGGGGATAGAGGGTGTTGTAGTTCATCCGGTGAGGGTCATGCTCTCACAAACGGAATAACAGACGATATTTTCCGGAACTATACCGTAGATCGTCGATCGGGAGGTGCAGACATCACGTCTGGGCGGCGTTTCGAACCAGCCCTACTGCGCTCAAGCGATCCTGTGGATTGATCCAGGCGAGGCCAGGTAAAGGGGACATCAGTCGATCACCAGCGTCACCGGGCAGTGGTCGGAGCCGAGGACCTGGTCGTGGATGACGACATCTTTCACCTTTTCCATCAAACCTTCAGAGACCAGAAAATAATCCAGCCGCCAGCCGGTGTTGTTGGCGCGGGCCGGGCCGATATATGACCAGTAGGTGTACTGCTCCTTTTCCGGGTACAGCGCCCGGAAGGCGTCCACGAAGCCATGTTCGAGGAACCTTGTGATCCAGGCGCGCTCCTCGGGCAGGAAGCCGGTGGTGTGGTGGTTGGTACGGTGGTTGCGCAGGTCGATCTCCTGATGGCAGGTGTTGATATCGCCACCAATGACCGCAAAACCACCCTGGGCGTGGATGCGGTCATATTGGTTGAGCAGTTCAGCGTAGTAATCCAGTTTGAATGGCACGCGGCTGTGGTCGCGCCCGCCATTGGGAATATAGACGTTGAAGAAGGTGAAGCCGGAGAATTCGGTGCGGATCAGGCGGCCCTCGCCGTCAAAGCGGGAGACGCCCAGGCCGTTGGAGGATTCCAGGTCAGGATACTTGTGCAGGGTCAGCACGCCGCTGTAGCCGGCCTTGTCGGCCGGGTTCCAGACAGGATGATAGCCCGTGAACAGGGCATGCTGTTCGGCGGTGAGTTGATCCGGGCGGGCCTTGATCTCCTGTAAGCAGAATACGTCCGGGTCGTGCTGGCGGACCCAGTCCCAGGCGTCTTTCTTGAGCCAGGCGCGCAGCCCGGCGACATTCCAGGTCGTGATCTTCATCGCGCCCCTCCCGGGGGGTCAAAGATGGCGTGCAAATCTGGCAGCGCTGCCCGGACGGCGTTACCGCGATGGCTGACGGCGTTCTTCTCGTCGTCGGTCAGTTCAGCCATGGTGTGGCCGCGTTCAGGGAACCAGAAGATCGGGTCGTAGCCGAAGCCGTTGCTGCCGCGCTCCTCGGGAATGATCTCGCCGCGGCACTCGCCACGGAAGAATCGGAGCTCCTCTCCGGGGACGGCCAGCGCCACCACAGCCACAAAGCGAGCCGACCAGGGACGCGGCGCCCCGGCCAGATTGGCGATCAGGGCATGGCGGCGGTCAGTGTCGGAAGCGCCAGCGGTACCAGTGTAGCGTTTGGAATGCAGGCCAGGCGCGCCGTCGAGGGCGGCGACCTCCAGGCCGCTGTCGTCCGCCAGGGTGACCAGGCCGGAAGCGCGCACAAAGGCCTGGGCTTTCAGGGCGGCATTCTCGGTGTAAGTCGTGCCGGTCTCCTCCGGGTCAAGGTCCAGGCCGAGGTTGGCAGGCGAGTGGAGGGCGATGTCGGGCAGGCCGGCGAGCAGCTGACGCAATTCAAACAGCTTTCCGGCATTATTTGTTGCAAGCAGAATTTCATTTTTCAATTTTGATGGCATTTGTGCACTGGTGTCCTTTCTGGGCCGCGATCTGGGCTGGCGGCCCTAAATTTGGGCTAATTTGAGCGAATCACCCCCCATATATGGGGTTTGGCTGCAAATTCATGCCAATTATAGTCCGGAATGGAAAATTGGTGATTGACCTGGATTGCAAGTTTTGTTATAATTGTGCAAAGTTTAATAAAAGTTTTTGCAAAAAGCAGCATTCCAACCTCATCGAAGACCGTTCTTTAAAAGTATGGCAGGCAGAGTCAAGCACTCAAACGAGAGACATCCATGAGCAAGAAACACAACCCGCTCAGGTTCAATGTCGGGTACATTATCCACGAGACGCCCGGCTACACCAAGGATATCTCTTTCGAGTTCCCGTTTTATGAACTCGGAGATGACCTGACTGTCAAGGATTTCAAAGGCATGGTGACGTTCAGCCGCACGCAGAAGGGGATCCTGCTGCATGCCGAGCTGAGCGCCGAGACCGCTACGCTGTGTATCCGCTGTTTGGATGCCACGATTACGACGACGGACTCGGACTTCACCGAATTGTATGCCTTTGACCGCCGCTCTGAGACGGAGTCCGGCTTGATTGTACCCGAAGATGGGTACATTGATATCACCGAACTATCTCGTGAGTACTTGCTGCTGGATGCACCCACGACACCACTTTGTAAACCCGATTGCGCAGGTCTGTGCCCGGTGTGCGGCGAGAACCGCAACCATGTGCAGTGCGACTGCAAAACTGAGTCCATCGATCCACGGTTGACGAAGTTACAGGACCTGCTTGATGACGAGTAAACCATAAACCACACTTCTCACGGAGGAGAACGACTATGGCTTACCCGGCAAGTTCGATACCTGAAACCGATAATATCTCTCTGATCTTTGATGATGAGAAGCTCAACCGCTCTGGGGAGCATTTCACCAAGAACGATCAGGAGCTGGAAAGGCTGCGCTTCCACTTCATGACGGAAGTGATCTCTTCGAGAGAGGAAGAAGAGATCGAAGACCTTACTGCCGACTCCCCCATCGAAGAAGAGCAACCCGACGACCTGCAGGAGATCACCCGGCAGTCACGGCGCAATGGCAGCAGCCAGGAAGCCGATGATCTGCTGCTGGCAGCCTCGATGTCCGGCGACAGGATTGATACCGTCGGGCTGTACCTGAAAGAGATGTCGCGCGTTCCTCTGCTGGATACCGAGCAGGAGATCATGCTGGCCAAATGCATCGAGCGCGGGATGAAATCCGAACGCAAGCTCAACAAGCTGAACGGCCACACTCCCAAAGAAGAAAAAGCCCAATTACATCAGTACATCAACGAAGGGCGCGAGGCCCGCGACCACTTGATCCAGGCCAATACACGGCTGGTGGTCAGCATCGCCAAGAAATACCTCGGCCGCGGCGTGCCGTTCCTGGACCTGATCCAGGAGGGCAACTTGGGCCTGATGAAAGCCGTCAAGAAGTATGATTACCGGCGTGGCTTCCGCTTCTCGACCTATGCCACCTGGTGGATCCGGCAGACGATCACCCGCTCGATCGCAGACCAGGGACGGACGATCCGGGTGCCGGTGCATATGATAGACCGCATTCGCCAGATGTACAAGGCCGCCCGCCGGCTGGAGCAGTCTCTGGGCCGCCCGCCGAAAGTAGAAGAGCTGGCCGGCTACCTGGAAATGGAAGAAGACAAGGTGCAGTGGATGCTGCAGGTTTCGTGGCTGCCGCTCTCCCTGGAAAGCCCGGTGGGCGACGAGGAAGATGCCGAGCTGGGAATGTTCGTGGAGGATGAGTCCACCCCGACCCCGAGCCATGCTACGACCCAGAAACTGCTGAGCGAGAAGATGGAAGAGATCCTGGGGACGCTCTCAGCCCGGGAGGCGCGCATCCTGCGGCTGCGCTTCGGGATGGAGAACGGCAAGACGTACACGCTGGAAGAGGTCGGTGAGAAGTTTGGGCTGACGCGTGAGCGCATCCGACAGATCGAGGGCAAGGCCCTGCGCCGTCTGCGACATCCACTGCGTGCCCGGCAGCTGCGGGAATTTCTATAGACATCAATTCCTGAAAAACAAGGAATTTCGTTACGGGAGAAGCCTGGCGCATGCCGGGCTTTTCTCTTGGGGTGGCACAAGTGAGTGGTGATTCGTGAATGGTGAATCGGGATTGGGGGAATGGATTTTTCGGGGGGATTTGCCCGATAAGGCTCATGACTGGATCCCCGCGTGCGCAGGGATGACAATCCAATCGCCAGTCGTCAGGATGGCTCTGATCCTTGACAAATGACGAAGGGCTAAGGACTTTAAGGCTAGATCGCTTCGCTGCGCTCGCGATGACAGGCGGGGGATGCTACCTGCTTCCGACTACCTGCTGGCTTCTGTCGACTGACTACTGACGACTATCAGCCGCGGTCGATCAAGTTATTAAAGACGTATCCGATGAAGTACACAATCCCGCCGAGGACGGAAAACCCGGCGGAGAGATAATTCCAGCCGAGGGTTGATTCAATATACTTGAGGACGATCAGCCAGGGGATCAGCACGCCTGAAACCAGCATGGCAATGCCGATGTATCGCAGTAAGTGAATGTATTTGGTGAAACGCGGGGGAATCTTGGGGCCGTCGCCCCGGTAAAAGCGGTAGTCCATCTTGTGCTCCGAGGATCAGTCCTCAGGTAGGTCGGGCGGCAATTCCGCCCGTTGGGAGGGATCGGCGCTGCGGCGGTCGCGGCGGTTGTCGATCCATGAGAGCAGCACGGAAACGACCACACCGCCGATCAGCGCCAGCAGATCATCCTGGGGTCCAAAGATGATATCCGGCGCGACCGCATATACACCGCCGGCGATGGCCGGCAGCCATGACCAATCGCGGATACTGATGAAAAAATACACCGCCATCAGGAACAACAGCGAAAACAGGACGATGGCGGCGATCAAGCCGAGGCGGAAATTGAAAAGGGTCTCACCGCCCAGCAGAATGACCATCTCGCCTATGCCGCCGGCGACCAGGCTGAGACCGGCCAGGACAAGCCCGAGGATCAGGGCGGCGAAACCGAGGCAGGATTTACGGGAGTCGCTCATCATTTCACCCGGAGTGGGCTAGAAGGGCGTGCCAGCCCCGCCGGTGGGATCTTCGGTGTAATAGGGGTTCTCGCCGTTGGAGTGGTCGGTGGTATCGAGCACGGCCACGATCTCCGGGACCTCCTCGGTGATGATGCGTTCGATGCCCTGCTTGAGGGTCATCTGTGAGACGGCGCAGCCGCGGCAACCGCCGCCCATTTCGATAAAGGCTTTGTCGTCCTTGACATCCAGCAGCACGACCCAGCCGCCATGTCCAGCCACGCCGGGGTTGATCTGCTGATCGACGAGCTGCTGAACCTTGTTGGCGATCGGGTTGTCGCCCCAGTCCTTGCGGCGGGAGTTGAGATAGGATTCGAGCGGGTTATCATATTCGATGTGAAAGCCGGAGGCGTATTTCTGCTCGTCGAAATCGACCCGGGCGCCCTTGAGCGAGCCGGCAGCCTGAGGATCAATGTACATCGGGAAGGGGCCCATATCGAGCACGGTGTCGTCTGAAAGTTTTTCATCCATGCCAACAAATTTGAATTCGCTTTGCCCGCCGCCATGCCCGCCGAGGTGGACGAGGACGCGCACAGCCATTGGGCCTTTGCCGCGGGAAGCCATCAGTTCGCTGATCTTGTCGATGGCTGAGGGGGTCAGTTCCATCAGGGGGGTTTCCTGGGTTTGTGTCATGGTGCACCGCCAATAGTGTTTGGTTAATTGTCTGACGATATTATACCCGCAGATGATTAGAGGAAAATAAACAAATTGGGAAGGATGTCAATTGGGGAGTGGGGATTGGAGAAGTAGTAAGATGAGGAGATACACCCCCTGTTCATTAACCCGTTTCCTTGCATGGTATTTTTCAGTCCCCGGCCGCCTGAATTCCGGCGTATGCTTTGATCCAGGCATTATGATCCATTCATCAGCCATCGGAAGATGATCACGCCAGGTCCGCCAGCTGCTGCACCTGATCACCACCGACTTCGTCGAGCGCTGCTATCGGGCTGGGGTGAGCACGATCGTGCTGGGGGATGTCAAAGGG
>JAGVCA010000024.1 GCA_020059485.1 Anaerolineales bacterium | reverse complement strand
CGGCCGCGGCCGGGTAATCGAACACGAACAACTGGTCGAGCGGGACTTCTTCCCCTTCCAGGGTAAAGGTCAGGTCGATGTTCTCAAAGTTCTGCTCGATCAGGTCCGGTGTAGCGCACCAACCATACACCCAGGCGATCTCGTCTTCCGGCTTGAGCGTCACGGTATAGGCAAAGGTGCCGGGGACAGAGAGCACGTCTTCATCATACTCCTCGCGGGCCTCGTCTTCCATGAAGGACGCGCCTTCCAGCAGTTTGGTTTGTGCGACTGCGCCGTCCGCTTCAAACGTCGGCGGGTTCTCGGGAGTGATCCCGGCGCCCAGCGGCTGCAGCACCGCCCGGATGCCATATTCCAGCACCAGATCGCCTTCGGCGAAGGCGGTTTCCTCATTCACCGGCACCCGCAGGGTCGGCTGTACGCCCTCACCCTCCAGGAAGATGCTGCCATCCGGCAGGGTGAAGCGCCCGGTCGGGATCTGCAGGAACATTCCATCCGGCAGGATGAACTGCCCGCGGGCCACTTCCGCTTCCACACCGGCGGTCGGGGTTTGGCCGACCACGATCATGCCCGGCACCTGGCTGAAGCCGTACGATTCCAGTTCACAGGCGCTGGCACAGGTCGAGGCCACCAGGGTGACCATCTTGTCGAAGCGGTACTGGTTTTCATTTGGGATTACCTTGTCCGGGAGGCCCTCAGGCTCAAATTGCCCGGTGGCTTCGCTGTAATATTCCAGCTGGCCCATCGGGATCTCCTGGTCAGTCAGCATGCCAGCCAGCCCCAAATTGGCGCCACCGCTGTTCACGCGCATGTCAATGATGATCCCCTCAACGCCATAATTCTCGAAGGTCTGCAAGGCCCGCTCGAACAGCCGGATGATCAGGTTGAGGTCATCGTAGTTGCTGTTCATCCGGATGTAGCCGATCAGGGCATTGCCCTCTTCGATCAGATCAAATTCCACCGGCAGCATGTAATCGAAATCCACGCCCTTATACACCGATGTGAACGCAAAGGATTCGCGCTCCCCGATCGCAGTCAGTGAAACGGTCTGCGGCTGCCCTTCAGGATTGGTGAAGGTCACCTCGGCAACTGTGCCGATCGGGTCCGCCACCAGGTAGCGAGCCTGCTGGTAACGCAGGTCGAAGTCGGAAGAGGTCGGCCGTGTCCAGGTCAGGGTCTCGGCGATCGCTTCGCCGATCGGCATCCCGTTGAACTCAGTGATCTCGGCACCCAGTTCGATCCCGGCAGCCTCAGCCGGCCCGCCTTCCAGTACGAAGACCACGATCACCCGGCCGTCGTCCAGCTCGCGGATCGCAAAGCCGTACCCGCCATCGGTGTCCGCAGTGAAGACCGGTGAGAAGAACTCATCTCCGCCGCCCAGACCGACATGTCCATCCTTGAAGGCCCAGGTGAACTCAAGCATCGCGAAGTAGAAAGTCTCCGGATCGCTGTTGGCCTCGGCTTCTTCCACCCGTGGAAACAACTCATCATACAGCGCATCCCAATCGGGCTGCTTGCCATCAATGCCATTAAAGGCATATTCCACCCGGACGATCTCGAACATCTGGTTGAAGGCTTCGGTGTAGGAAAGCTCGGAGAAGTCCTTGATCGCGACATCCTGCGGCTCATACAGGGTCAGTTTCGGGGTGGCTTCCTTGGTGAATGTGAACGGATCGGTATCCAGGTCCACGATGGTGTAACCCATCGGGATCGAAGCGACCGGGTCATCTTCGGTGAACAGCAAGCCGTCAGCGCCAAAACCAATCGGGAATTCCTGCCCGTCATCCGGCGACCAGACCACCAGCTTGCCGCCGATGACCTCGTCGTCGTTCTCGGTATCGGTGATCACCGAAGCCAGGTAGGTCGGCCAGCCCCAGGAGGCGTCATCGCCCTCGGAGTACGGCCCGCCATACAGGTTTGGGTTGTAGCCGACCGCAAAGACCTGCACGCCCGGCTCCTCCACCGAGTCGTTATCGACATCGTTCATCAGCGCAGCGGGTTGAGCCGGCAGCTGCAGCCAGTATTCAGCCGTCATGCTGTCGATGTCGATATCCAGAAAGCCCATGGTCTGGGAGGTGACGGGCATGACCCATTCCTTATCCCGGATCACGAAAGCGTGCATATCCAGCAGTGCCACCGCATGCTCGACATAGTAGTCGGTGATGATGCTGTTGGAATATTCGAACGTCCCGGTGATCTCATAGGGCTCGTCCTCCGCCGCCACTACCTGGTCATCGGTTTCTTCCCCCGGGTCCAGGATCTGGTTAGCGTTGTTTTCCGGCTCATTCTGGCCGCCTCCGCAGGCAGACAGCACCAGCACGAGTACCAGCAAAGCCAGTATCAGGGTAAATCGTTGTCTCATTTCATTCTCCTGTAGTTTGAAGGTGTTCAGATAATTTTACTTCAGAATCGCCCAAATGCCGGGTGGGGAACAGACCGGAGATCCCGGAAGCAATCCCTGCAACTTTTCATGCCAGCCTGCGTAACCAAAGGGAGTACAATAAATCACAAACATAAATGAGGAGACCATGAGCACACGACTTTCGAGACGGGATTTCATCAAACTGACCGGCGTGACCGGCACGGCCCTGCTGCTGGTTGGCTGCAGCGGCAAAGCCTCCGGCAAGCGCACCCTGTTCGATCAACTGCAGGGCGTATCTTTTACCGACCTGCCCCAGATCGCCGATGCCTGGCACTATCAGGATGGCACCCTGACCCTGGACCTGGCCAAACTGCCCGAACTGGCCAGCCTTGGCGGCGCGGTCCGGCTGGAGGGCGATATCCTGCCCGAGCCGCTGCTGATCGTGTACGGCGAGGACGGCCAGTTCTACGCCTTCAGGAACGCCTGCACCCACGCCGGACGGATGATCGACCCGGTGGCCGGGACTATGACCCTGACCTGCTGCAGCATCAGCGCCTCTACTTATGATTACCAGGGCAACGTGCTGGGCGGACCCGCGCCCGAACCACTGACCAGCTACCCGCTGGCGCTGGAAGGCGAACAATTGATCATCAGTCTGAATTGACACAATCAAGAGGAGACCAGGATGACAGAAAATCAGGAACACAACTGTGCTACCTGCCCGATGCGGCAAAAAGCAGAAGCCAAACCCAAATCCCTGATGGCGCGCTTTTGGCGCTGGCATACCACCTGGTGCCCCGGCTGGAAAGCCTACCAGGAATCGCTGAAAGCAAACACCGCCGAATGACAGAAAACGGAGGCCAGAGACCTCCGTTCTTTGATTGTATTGCCGCTAGTCGAGCGGTTGGCATGAAACCCCACCCGCTTTGCCGATCACATTCCCAGCGGTAATCCCTTGGCGGCAAACAGCAGCAAGAGCGGCAAGGTAGCATCGATCAAAAAATGCACCGCCATCAGATATGGCAATGCTGTCGGCCGGCGGTCGATAACGATACCCGTCCAGAGAGCAAATGGCAGAAATTTGATTGCCAGCCACAGGTCGAAACGCCAATCGAGTTGGAAAGTGAAGAACATATGCTGGACGGAAAGCACCATCCCGACGAGAAGGATCACCAGCCAGCGGTTCATCCCCGCGGCCTGCAGCCGTGGTCCAACATAGCCCCAGTAGATCGGAAGCTCAGCCAGCGCCTGTGATACCGGCATCAGCACGAACAGCGGGAAGATCGCCAATTCCGGGATCGGCTGGAACAACATCGCATTCGGGAAATTTGGATCCCCCCACAGCAGGCCCGCCAGGAGAGTACCCGGAGGCATGGCAACCACAGCAGTCACGGCAGAGAAGATCAGGAACCACAGCAAATCGCCCTTCCAGGAAGAACGGTTGGCAAAATAGATCTCTTTCAGGCGAAGCCCTTCTTTTCGGGCAAAATGCACCATCAAAATGATGCAGGCGAAATTGGCTATGGTCACGAACCACAGCCACCAGGCGGACGAAGCCGCAATGGCATCCTGACTGCCTGCCAGTTTATAGATCGCAGCCACCAGCAGTAGCAAGGTGAATGTAAGTGCTGAACGAAGCGCCAACATCCCCCACACCCGCCGCATGGGTACTTGGCCAGTTTTTACTTTCGGTGAAAGGGATTCGGCTGAATTTGGGAGAGATGCGACGTCCAAAATGAATGCTCCTTGATGTTCAGACTTTGATGTGAGTGAATTATCTCACCAATGAACAACTCGAACAATGACCAGAATGCGAAAAATGATTCTATTCGTGCAAATGGTTCAATCCCCCAGGACGAGTTCATCCCGGCCAGCCAGCGTCCGGTTAATGCGCCCAATCACGGTCTCCAGGTCAGCCGGGTTATCGACAAAATTCAGGTCGTTGCTCCGGATCGTCAGCACCGGGCACAGGTCGAAGTTGCGCAGCCACTCATCGTAGAACGACTCCAGCAGCGCAAGGTATTCCGCGCTGATCCCGCTCTCGATCTCGCGCCCCCGGCTGCGGATGCGCTGCACCAGCACCTCGACTGGCGCCCACAGGTAGACCAATAAGTCAGGGGCCGGCAGCCCTGCTGTGACCTGCTCAAAGATGCGCTGATAGGAGGCGTAGTCCCGTTCGTTCATATTGCCCAACTGCCGCAGCGCCCGCGAGAAAATATAGAAATCCTCATAGATGCTGCGGTCCAGGATCGCCGACTGGCGCATCCGGGCGGCCTCCTCGTGCTGCTGGGCGCGGTGGCCGAGGAAGAAGACCTGCAGATGGAACGACCATTGGGCCATATTGGCATAGAAGTCCGGCAGGTACGGGTTATCGGCCACCGACTCAAAGCCGGTCTCCCATCCCAGCCGTTCGCCCAGCTTCTCCGTGATCGAGGTCTTGCCCGCCCCGATATTGCCCGCCACCAGTACCAATCGCTTTGCCATCTGCCTGCCTCCCGATTTTATGTCTTTAGATTATAGTAGAAACCCCGCCAGGCTGCCGGAGGTCACGGGGTAAGCAACCCGGCCAGGGCGGCTAGATCGAGGTCCAGATACGGTACATCCCCCTCGATCTTCTCCTTGCGCCCGGTCATGTAGCGGATATCCCAGTCATCCTCCAGGTTGTCGACATCCATACTGCGGTGGATGATCCCATACAGGTCGATCTCGCGCATCTTGAGGAACATCGGCAGCATCTCCATCCATTCCGGCTCAAAACGGTTCTCCAGCCGGTAGCCGGAGATGAACTGCCGCAGGAATTGCAAGGTAAACCCGGCCGGATCCTTGGCGCTCATCACCATGTAAAACAGCACGATGGCAATGTCGTTGGCAAACCAGTTGTAATGGCAGTCATCGAAGTCGAACAGGCAGATCGAGCCGGTCCCATCCACGAAAAAGTTGCCGGCGTGGGCATCAAAATGGATCAGGCCATACTGCTTTCCGTCCTGCGGCAGTGTCCGGCACCAGGCGACCACATCGGCATACTTCTGCCGGGCAACCGCTTCACTATCCGGCAGCCAGGCCGGGTCCAGCAGGATGGCCGGGTCATCCCACTGCGGGCGGAAAGCCAGCGGGTCAGCCGGCAGGTATTCCTGGGTCAGTCGGTGCATCCGGCCGATGGTCCAGCCGAGTGAGCGGTACAGGGCATCGTCCCAGCCGAACTCCCAGGCCGGGATACCCGGAGCGCGCTCGAAGACCGTTGCCATAAAATTGCCGCCCTGCCCGTCGCTGACGGCCTCCACCAGGTTGCCGCCCTCCGAATGGACTGCGGTCGCGGCCCCGATGCCGCCATCCACCAGGTAATTGATCCAGTCCACCTCACCGCGGATCCACGCCTCGGGCCGGCGGTGGTCATGCGACACCCGCAGGATGTACCCCTCCTCGCCGCGGTGGAATTCAAAGATAAAACTTTCAAAGCCGTCCAGTTCTTCCAGTCCGGCCGGGTCGATCCGGTATCGTTGGGCAATCTCGGACAAGTTCTCAGGCGTGAATCGGCTTTTGATGCGGGCTTCCACAGCAGTATTCTCCTCTCATTTTCAGATTATACAACCCTCCGGGAAACCGAACGGCAGCAGATTGGTTGTATACTTAGGTCATTCTGAAAGTGAGCAGCC
Source organism: Anaerolineales bacterium (assembly GCA_020059485.1). GTDB lineage: Bacteria > Chloroflexota > Anaerolineae > Anaerolineales > UBA11579 > UBA11579. The sequence continues at coordinate 2,245 of JAGVCA010000024.1, read as the reverse complement.
TATGGACAAGAAAAAACAACTCTCGCGTTGGCGGGAGGAACAGCTTAAGCCCGCACTCGAGCAGTTCCCGGAGCGCAAATCGCCCTTCCAGACCTCCTCCGGCATCCCGGTCGAACCGCTCTACGCGCCAGTGTCGGACCAGGACCATCCGGAGCAGGTCGGCTTTCCGGGCGAATATCCCTTCACGCGCGGCATCCACCCGGCCATGTACCGCACCCGGCTGTGGACCATGCGGCAGTATGCCGGCTATGCCACCGCCGAGCAGTCCAACCAGCGATATCACTATCTGCTGGCCCAGGGACAGACCGGGCTGTCGGTGGCCTTCGATCTGCCCACCCAGATCGGCTACGATGCCGATGACCCGATCGCGGCCGGCGAGGTCGGCAAGGTTGGCGTTTCGATCTCCTCCCTTGAAGACATAGAAATGCTCTTCCGCGACATCCCGCTGGAGAAGGTCTCCACCAGCATGACGATCAACGCCCCGGCAGCGGTGCTGCTGGCCCTGTATATCGCCGTCGCCAAACGCCAGGGCGCCGAGATCGGCAAACTGCGCGGCACAGTCCAGAACGATATCCTCAAGGAATACATCGCCCGCGGCACCTATATCTTCCCGCCCCAGCCTTCTATGCGGCTGATCACCGACATGTTCAGTTACTGCCAGCAGCACGTCCCCCGCTGGAACACCATCTCGATCTCCGGCTACCATATCCGCGAGGCCGGCGCCACCGCTGTGCAGGAGGTCGCCTTCACCCTGGCCAATGGGATCGCCTATATCCAGGCTGCAGTCGATGCCGGCCTGGCAGTGGATGAATTTGCCGAGCAGATCTCGTTCTTCTTCAATGCGCACAACAACTTCCTGGAGGAGGTCGCCAAGTTCCGGGCTGCCCGGCGGATGTGGGCCCGGATCATGAAGGAGCGTTTCGGGGCCACCAACCCGCGCGCCATGATGCTGCGCTTCCACACCCAGACCGCCGGCTCCACTCTGACCGCCCAGCAGCCCGAGAACAATATCGTCCGGGTAGCGCTGCAAGCGCTGGCGGCGGTGATGGGCGGGACACAATCGTTGCACACCAACAGCATGGACGAAGCCCTGTGGCTGCCAACCGAAAAAGCCGTCCGGATCGCCCTGCGCACCCAGCAGATCATCGCCCACGAATCCGGCGCGGCCGACAGCGTTGACCCGCTGGGCGGTTCGCACCTGATCGAAGCCCTGACGGATCAGATCGAGCAGCAGGCACAGGATTACCTGGACAAAATTGATAACATGGGCGGCGCGCTGCCGGCCATAGAGCAGCAGTACATCCAGAACGAGATCCAGAATGCGGCCTACCAGTACCAGAAAGCGGTCGAAGCGCAAGAGGAGATCGTGGTCGGCGTGAATGCCTTCCAGATCAAGGAGCAGATCGAGCTCGAGCGCCTGACCGTGGATCCAACGATCGAGGCTGCCGCCCACGCCCGGCTGGCCGCACTGCGCCAAAACCGGGATACCGCCAAAGCCAGCGAACTGCTCGCCCGTCTGGAACAGGCCGCCCGCGGCACAAACAACCTGATGCCGCTCTTGATCGAGTGTGTCGAGCACGACGTCACCCTGGGCGAGATCTGCGGCCTGCTGCGCCAGGTGTGGGGCGAGTATCACGCCGCCAACTGAAACGAGGAACTGCCATGAAACGAGTCCACCACATTGCCATCGTGGTCGAGGAGATCGAAACAGCCCTGCCCTTCTGGCAGCAGGCTCTCGGCCTGGAACTGGCTGAGGTTGAGGAGGTCGAAGTGATGAAAGCCCGCGTGGCTTTCCTCCCGGTTGGAGAAAGCCGGATCGAACTCGTCCAGCCAACCGACCCGGAGACCGGGCTGGGCCGCTACCTGGATAAGACCGGCGGCGGGCTGCATCACATCTGCCTGGAGGTGGACGATATCCTCGCCCACCTGGCCCAGCTGCGCGGCCACGGCGTGGAGCTGATCGATGAAACCCCCCGCGTCCGCGAGAACGGCACAAAATACGCCTTCATCCACCCGAAATCCACCGGCGGTGTGCTGCTGGAGTTGTACCAATTGCCACAACAGTCTGGCTGATCGGTCGCGATCACAAAACGAGATCAAAAACTGGCGAATGAGAATCATTTTACCGAAATAGTGGCTTTTCATTCCCGGCTTCGAGCCGTGGGGATGAAAAGCCACGCGGGATTTGCTTGTCTTGTATGCTGCGGTGTTGTATAATCTGAAACAAGAACAAATGTTTCATTGT
>JAGVCA010000028.1 GCA_020059485.1 Anaerolineales bacterium | reverse complement strand
CTGCAAGCTGCGGGAGAAGGACAACGGACAGCAGCGTTTCTACCTGCAGCATGTCGGCGAGATCAAGCTGATCTACCACCGCCCGATCCCGGAGGGAGCGGTATTCAAGCATGTGGTCATCAAGCGGGTCACCGACAAATGGTATCTCTGCCTGATGCTGAAGCTGCCTGAGCAGGAGCAGAAGCCAGTTCCAAAAGGAAGCTCGATCGGGATCGACATGGGCCTGCGCTCGCTTCTGGCGACCAGTGAAGGTGAGTTGATCGACAACCCCCGCTGGCTGAGAGGTTCGCTGTCCAGGCTGCGGGTGGCCCAGCGCCGGGTATCCCGACGGAAGAAAGGCAGCCAGCGCTGGCGCAAGGCGGTCAGGCAGGTGGCGCGTTTGCATGAGCAGATCGCCAACCAGCGCCATGATTACTGGCACAAGCTCACCAGAACGCTGGCTGAGCGGCATACCTTGATTGCGATCGAAGACCTCAATCTCAGATTCATCACCACGAACAGACATCTCGCGCTGTCCTCGCATGACGCGGGCCTGGGGATGTTCACCCAAATGTTGGCATACAAAGTGGAAGAGACTGGTTGCCGACTGGTGGCGGTGAACCCGGCCTACACCAGCCAGCGGTGCAGTCTGTGTGGGGAGTTGGTGGAAAAGAGTTTGCCTGTGCGCGTACATCGTTGTCCTGGTTGTGGACTGGTATTGGACCGGGATGTGAATGCTACCCGGAATGTGTTGGCAAGTGCATTCGGCTCGCTCGGACGGAGCGATCAAGACGGAACGTGGGCGGCTGCGCCGAGCGTGTCTTGAGAAGCTGTCGCCTTCAGGCGACAGAGTCGTCACGAGTGGATTAAACCATAAAACCTGATTTCAGACCTGAGCGGAGAGCCGGGAACTGAAAAACACGACAGGCCGACCAACCGGCCTGTCGTGTTCGTTGGCTTCTGTGTGCGATCTACGGGAAGATCTCACCGGGACTGCATTCGTTGCGGTAGTAGGCCCATTCCTCGCATTCCGAGCCATCCGGGAAGATGCAGTACCCGACTTGGCCTTCATCCGACTCGCGGATCTCGAGGGTGCCGCCTTGCTCTTCGCAGAACACCGAAGCCGGGTTGGCGAGGCCAGTTTCCTTATCCCCGCCGCCGGAGCAGGCTGTCAACACAACGATTACGATGATGAGCGCCAACAGCACGATTGATTGGGTTTTTCTGGTTTTCATTTTCATCTCCTTGCACTTCATTGTGCACTCAGAAGACGAAAAGGAGCTCTGCTTTGTTCCCGAATTCACAAAGAATTTTAGATCCGGATTGGAATTGATTGTTCAGTCCTACGGGGCTTTTTCCTGGAATCCGATCCGGTACAGGTTGTAGTAGATCCCGCCATGTGCCAGCAGTTCCTCGTGCACGCCCTGTTCGACTATCCGGCCCTGGTCCATGACGATGATCCGGTCGGCGTTGATGATGGTTGACAGCCGGTGGGCGATCACGAAGGAGGTCCGGCCTTTGAGCAGGGCTGTCAGGGCTTGCTGGATGATCTGTTCGGTCTGGGTATCGATCGATGAGGTGGCTTCGTCCAGGATCAGGATGCGCGGGTTGGCCAGCAGGGCGCGGGCAAAGGAGATCAATTGGCGCTGGCCGACGGAAAGCAGCGCGCCGCCTTCCTCTACCGAGGTGTGATAACCCTGTGGCATGGCGGCGATGAAATCATGCGCGCCAACGGCTCGGGAGGCGGCTTCGACATCTTCGGGGGTGGCGTCCAGGCGGCCGAACTGGATGTTCTCCAGGATCGTGCCCCCGAACAGGAACGGCTCCTGCAAGACGATGCCCATTTGGCCGCGCAGGCTGGCCTGGGTGACTTCACGGATGTTGTGTCCGTCGATGAAAATTGCGCCCTCGGTCGGGTCATAGAAGCGGCTGAGAAGCTTGATCAAAGTCGATTTGCCAGCGCCGGTCTCACCGACCAGGGCGATGGTCTCGCCGGGTTGGGCTTCCAGAGAGATCTCCTCCAGCACCGAGGTGGTCGGGTCATCGGCGTAATAGAAGGAGACATTGCGGAAGGTCACCATACCGGTGATCGGCGGGATCGGGAAAGCATCAGGGTGGTTCTGGATCTCGACCGGGGTATCGAGCAGTTCCAGGATACGTTCTCCGGCGATCATCGAGGATTGGAACTGATCGTAACGCTGGCTGAGGTCCGAGATCGGGCGAAAGAACTGGTCGATGTACAGGACGAAAGCCACCAACACGCCGGCAGAGATCGTCTCGCCGAGGACAGCCGCGCCACCGAGCCAGACCACCAGGAAGATCGCCAGCGTGCCGATCAGGTCGATGGTCGGGAAAAATAGCGAAACCAGCCGGGCGGACTGCAGGCTGTTTTCCAGGTGGTAGCGGTTGACATGATCCCGGAAGTGGGCGTAGTTATGCTCCTGCCGGCTGAAGGCCTGGATCACGCGCACGCCGTTAATGTTCTCGGCCAGCACGGAGTTGACCCAGCTCATCCCGGCGCGCACCCGGCGGTAGATGGCCTGAATGTGCTTCCGGAAATAGAACGTGGCGATGACGATCAAGGGCAGCACGGCCATTGTCAGAAGTGACAGGCGCAGGTTGAGGGTGAACATGGCGATCACGATCCCAAAGACTGTCAGAATGTCACGGAATGAGGCGATCACTGCCCAGGTGATGAACTGGCGCAAAACGGCGACATCGTTGATGACGCGCGAGATCAGCCGGCCGGCGCTGTAATGGGAGAAGAAGCCGAGAGACAATTGCTGGATGTGGTGGAACAGACGGGCACGCATATCGTAGATCGCTGACTGGCCGGCCTGTGCCATGATGTTGATACGGATGAAGGTCACCAGCCATTGGACCAGGATGGTGAGCAGATAGAGCAGGACGGCATTCCGCAGCACCAGCCGGTCCTGCCCGACGATGCCGCTGTCGAGGGCGATCTTGGTGAAGTACGGGCCGACAACAGAAGCAACCGAACCGATTACCATCAGCACGAAGGAGATCAGCAGCTGCCGGCGGTAGGGGTTGATGAAGCTCAACACGCCGCGCAGGATCTCGGGCCGGTTGGTCTGCGGTTTCTGGTATTCCTGGTGGTAGTGTTCCGGGATCTGGATGCCGGTCTTAGTCATGGTCTGCCCCGCTTTCGCGATGAAGGCTGTCGATTTCGGCCTGAGCCTGAGCCTGCTGCTGGTGCTGCAAGGTGTAGATCTCGGCATATAGGCCGCCGCGGGTGATCAATTCTTCATGGACGCCCTGTTCCACGATGCGGCCCTGGTCAAATACCAGCGCCCGGTCGGCATTGCGGATGGATGAGATCCGTTGGGCGATGATAAAGGTGGTGCGGCCGCGCATCAGTTCCTGCAAGGCCTGCTGGATGAGGTGCTCGGTCTCGGTATCGACCGAAGAGGTCGAATCGTCCAGGATCAGGATGCGCGGGTCGATCAGCAAGGCACGGGCAATGGCCATTCGCTGGCGCTGGCCGCCCGAGAGCGTGATGCCGCGCTCGCCGACCAGAGTCTCGTATCCCTTTGGAAATTTGGAAATGAACTCGTGCGCCCGGGCAGCCTTGGCAGCCGCGATCACCTCGTCCAGGCTGGTACCGGGTCTGCCAAAAGCGATATTCTCAGCAATGGTGGTCGAGAACAGCAAGGTGGTCTGCAGAACATAACCGATCTGCCGGCGAAGGGATTGCAGGTCATACTCCTGAACCCGGCGCCCATCGATCAGGACTTCGCCCTGCTGGGCTTCGTAGAAGCGCGGGATCAGGTTGACCAGGGAGGTCTTGCCCGACCCGGTGTGCCCGATCAGGCCGATCACCTGGTTCGGCCGGACGGTGAAATTAATGTCGCTCAGGGCTGGCGTTTTTTCGTTTGAGTAGGTGAAGGTGACGTCACGGAATGTGACCTTGCCCTGGATGTTGTCGGCGGGGATGGCATCCGGCGGAGAGACGATCTCAGGCTCGTGGTCAAGGATTTCGGTTGTGCGGCGTGCACCAGCGGCTGCCTCGCCAGCCATATTGATATACCAGGTCAGCTGGCGGGCGGGCAGGGCGATCAGCAGCATGTAGCTGTTGAACTGGACCACCTGGCCGACGGTCAACGTGCCTTCCAGGACCATGTTGCCGCCGTACCACAGCAGCAGGATGGTGCTGAGTGAGACCAGCATCATGGTAGTGGGCATGATCCTGGACCACTCGGTGATGACATGGATGCGGGCATCATACAGGCGACGGTTGTCCTGATCGAACCGGGCGATCTCGTGGTCTTCACGAGCGAAAGCGCGGACCACCTGAACGCCGATCACATTTTCCTGCAGGCGGGAGGACAGGTCTCCCAGGGCGCTGTCGATAGCATAGAACAATCTGGATACCCGTCGGCCGAAGTCGGCGGCCAGCAAAAGCAGCGGGATGAGCGGCAGCATGGCGATCCCGGTCAGTTGTGGGTTCTCATTCAACATCAGGATCAGCGCGCCCAGGATCATGATCACCACCTGGAGCAGCTCGATCATCCCGGAGCCAATGAAGGCCTGCATCGAGCGGATGTCTTCGGTGCAACGGCTCATCAACTGTCCGGTCTGAGCATGGTCGTGATAAGTGAAGGATTGCTGTTGGATGTGTTCGAACAGCCGGTTGCGCAGGTCATAGGCGAAACGCATTGAGAGGGTTTCGCTCTGGAAACGCCCGAAGGTGGAAGCGATAGCCCGGATGATCCCGATCCCCAGGATCAGCAAGCCTGCATTCAGCATGTAGCTGCGTTCGCCCTGAAGCAGACCGGTATCGATGACATTACGGATAATGGTCGGGACGCTCAACTGGGCAACAGAGATCACGAACAGCGCCAGGAAGGCACCGAGTAATCGGGCCGAGTAAGGCCGGACAAACTGCAGGATCTTGACTAAAGGTTTCATTATCTATTTTTCTGGATTGATCTCGAATTCTGTGTGGGCATGGGCGACGATCTGCTTTCCTTCGATCAGAATGTCCTTGATCGATGCGGACTCGTCTTCCAAGCGGGCCAGGTCGGCGTAGAACAGCTCCAGGGAAAGCCGGTACGAACCCAGTGGGTTGGCCTCGCGCAAATGGAGGACAAACGACATATTCTTTTCGATGGCTTCGACAATGCTGAAGGTAGAAACCAGCAAGCCTTCCTGATTGGTGACCTCTACTTCCAGGTTGGGGCGCTTGAGAAAGGGGGTGATCTCGATCTCGACCATCACCCGCCGGCCATCCTGGTGTGGTGTCGCTGTCAGGGAGCGGATCGCCATTTTTTCGGGTGGCAGGGGAATATCATTGGGATCGGTAAAGAAAATGTCCATAAGCACCAGCTTTTTAGGGCAGAGAGAAATTATACCGTATCCTCAGCGCGATGAATCCGGCTGGCATGGCAATGCAGCCGAAAGCAGAATTATCCATCACTCGTCGTATAGAACGGTGGTTTCGGTATAGATCCGGACGCCTTTACGGTCCAGGCGGTCCTGGATGAAAGCGTGCAAGGCCTGGCGTTTTTCTTCCAACGATATGTCCGCAGCCAGGTTTTCGAGTGGATAATTGACCCGCAAGGCGCGCGGGGAGACGATGAAACGGGTCACGCCGGCCGGGAGGAAACGGTCATCCCGGCAAAAGGTGAGGATCTCTTCGATCTTGAACTGCGGATAGATCATCAAGCCGGCCAGTTGGTTATACAGGCCTTCCAGGTTGCGGATGTCCTCGATCATGGTGCGGTCGAAACGGGCCAGGCTGCCGTACATGTTCACAAGGTCGGTGATGCGGTCGGAGCGTTCTTCAGCCGTTGCGGCGGTCAAGCGGTAGATGCCGTTATCGGCAAATTGGATCAACGCCAGATCGGTCGGGCCGAATTCCAGCGAAATGGTATCAAACATGCGAATGCCGGGAATCCTCTGGATTTCGGCGGTCAGATCAGCCTGAGAGATATTCCAGATGACATGGTTCCACGTCTGCAGACCGACGCCGGGAGAGTTCGGATCAACGATCTGCACCAGGATGTGCTCATATCCGAGTTCGGCCAGGGAGGTGACCCGGTTGGCTCCGTCCAATACCATGTATTGATCGTCCTTAGGAGAGAACGGGATCACCAGCGGGGGATTATAAAGTTTACCAGCCGCGGCAATGCGTTCCTTCAGCGGTTGAGTACGCTGCGGATCGTGGTGTTCGTGCAGGCAGATTTTGGAGAGAGGCAGGATCTCGAGATGTGGGTAGCGTTGAATAGTGGTCATGATCGGTAACTTTCTTTAATCTCCTACTGGCAGGCATTCGCCAAATGCTCTTCAAAAGTGACAGAAAAATTATGTCTTCCAGACCCATCACAGGCAGCCCGGAAAAAATAGTAAGGGGTGTCAGCCGGGAAAGCGATCGCCTGAAGTGCCGCCAGGCTGGGGCTGGCGATCGGGGTGGGCGGCAGCCCGTTGACGCGGTAGGTGTTGTACGGTGAATCCATTGCCAGGTCAGTCAGGCTGAGCGGATTGGTCCACCAAGTATCTTGAAGGGTATTATACCCCACGGCATACTGCACGGTTGGATCAGTCTCCAGTCGCATAGAAATCTCTAATCTATTGACAAATACCGAAGCAATCATTGGCATTTCATCCGCCACCACAGCTTCACGCTGGATGATCGAGGCCAGGATCAACCCTTGATACAACGTCAGGCCATTATGTGCCAGGCCAGCCGTGATGTCTGGTGGGATGCTCTGCCCAGATTGTTTCAGAAGTTGTTCAACAAGTACGCCTGCGGAGAACCCTCGGTCGAACTGGTAGATTCCCGGCAGGAACAACCCTTCAAGTGAGTAGCCTTCCGGGACGCTGGCGCCGAGGGAAAGGTGATCGTAGCGCTGGCTGGCGGCCTGCAGAAATTCCTCCGGTGTGACTTCCAGGCCGGTGGTGGGCAGACTGGCGGCGATTTCTTCCAACCGCCAGCCTGGCAGGATGGCGAGGGTGCCAAACCAGGGTGTGGCATCCCGCAGGGCATCGGCGATCTCGACCGGACTCATAGCCGCGCTGAGCCGATATTCGCCCGCCTGGATCCGGGTATCGATTCCCGAGTAGATCAGGTAATCCCGCAGGCTGTCGGGGTCGGCGATCAATCCGGCTGCGGCCAGGTCTTGCAGGATCTGGCCAGTGGATCGGTCAATTGCGATCGTGAACGAGCGCTCCTCTGCCTGTGGATCAAGCGGTGCAAGCAGAACAGGCTCAGCCAGGAACAGGTTGAATGCCAGGCTGAAGCGCTGAAGGGTTCCCAGGTTTTCCGAAGGCGGGCCATAGGCTTGCTCGACGCGGGCGGGGAGTTCCTGCAGGATGCTGTACCCCAAACCGAAAACCAGGAACAAAAGGGCAAGAAATCCAAGCAGGGTGAAAAAAAGTCTGCGGGTGGCGTTGCGTTTCTTCATCAGGATCCTGAGATGTGATGGTCGAGATAGGATTGCAGGATGATCGCCGCAGCAACGGCATCATGGTGTCCGCGGCGGGCTTTTTTCCCCAGACCGATCAGCCGGCGGCTGTGCTGGGCATCCTGGGTGCTGAAGGATTCATCCCATAGATCGACGGGCATTTCGGTGCGGGTGCGGATAGCAGCAGCCAGACGGCGGGATTTGCGACCGGAAAAATTGGGGAGGCCATCTTCGGTGGTGGCCTGGCCGACTACCAGCCGCTGGGCTTTTTCCTCCGCCGCGATCTCAAGGATGGCGATGGCATCCTCGTTCCGGCTGGAGTGCGGGATGACGGTCAGGGGCCGGGCAAGTGTGCCGGTGGGATCGCTGACCGCCAGGCCGATATTCTTTTCTCCGGGGTCCACACACAGGATCTTCATGGCTGCCTGGCTGTTACATCCTGGATTACGATCCGGATCTCAGTGAATGGGATCAGCGGCCACCATTCCGGAAACAGCGTGATCTCCGGTGTCTGGGTCAGACCCAAACGGCTGCGCAGGATCTCCTGAGCCTGGTTGATCGGTTTTCCACGCACTTCCTGGAGCGCAGGTTGGATCGCTCCCGAGAGAAATACCTGGCGGGAGAATGTGACTGGCCACTGGATCGTCCCATCTGCCTGCAATTGGGGTGCTGTTTCGGTCTCAATGTCGAATGTCTCGACCTGCGCGGTGGTATCGGGCGGAAGAGTGGCATCCATGGCGGCATTCCCCATCGCGGCGATATCTTCCCACTTCAGATAAATGATCTCATACTCGACGACCAACTGTAAGGTAAGGACGGGGGCAGGTTCCGGTTGGGCGGGAGAAAAGGCTTCCTCCACGATTACGATCGTGTGCGGTCTTTCGTTCAGAATGATATCCCGCGGAGATAGCAACAGTCCGGCTTCATCCAGGGCGGTCTGCCAGAGAGTAGTTAGCATCTCTTCCCGTAATGCTTCATAATCGGCTGGCGATGGCGCCGGGCTGATCCGGTCATTACCGCCGGTGGTCGGTTCGAGGTTGGTCACGGTCAGACTGCGAGAAAGCTCACCTTCTATCGCCGTCAGACTGTTTTCTGGCAGGTTGCCGGCAGAGCCTGGATTCAACGCTTCAATCGGCACCTGGACTGCGGCCCCGGCTGCGCCTTGCAAGGTCACATCCGTGGTGGTTGAGAACCGGATCGGGCTTTCGGCACTGTCAGCCCGCAGGATGGTCCCAGCCGGGATGGTGAACTCGCGGTCGGTCAGGTTCGTGAATTGAATGATCCCGGTAGCGGCTTGCGCCGGGACCGCGATTTCCCCGGTAGACTCGGTTTCTGAACGGGCTTCGACCGTGATCGCCTGGAAATTAGCCGGTACCGCTCCGGAGAGATTGAAAGCCTGGTAATCCGGACTGGCGGTCAAATTGATCTCAAGGGTCTGGGTCTCAGCCGGCGGCAGGTATTCGATCCGGGCGCCAGGCAATATGAAACCTGCCAGGATCACGAACGCCAGCAGCCCGAGGATAAAGGCGCCGGTCCGGACTGCGGGCTGGTCTTGCCAGGCAGGTCCGCCGGGAGTTGCTCGCAGGTCGGCGAGTTCCTGACGAGAGCGTCTGGACGCAGAGGGAGGGGGAGAAGCCGCTGGGGAGATTGAATACTCCCAGGCGATCTGCTGGGCTTGCCGCAGCGACCGAAAGACCGGGATGTCAAGCCCGCGCGCCTGATCAATGACCTCCCGCCGTTTGCAAACCAGCGCCAGCCGGATATCAGATCTCTGGCAGCGCCGGTGGATCAGTTTGAGGTCCAGCTGGCTGTCGAGCGGCTCTCCGCGCAGCGGCCAGATCAAAATCACCCGGTTGGCCTGCCCCCAGTTCAGCCGGTCGAGGACGGAATGGCGGTCATCGTATGCTTCGAGGTGGATTACCTGCGTCTTCATAATCGCTGCCTTTGAACTCGGCAGCCAGGATCACTCCAAAAGTTTCTGTACCCAGGGTTTCACAATCGCCAGGGCTTCTGGCAGCTTGTCCGGATCGGTGCCGCCGGCCTGGGCCATATCGGGCCGTCCGCCGCCGCTGCCACCGACTACGGCGGCGGCTTCCTTGATCAGATCGCCGGCTTTGATGCCGCGTGCGACCAGGTCTTTGGTGACAGCCGAGATCAGGGCCGGCTTACCGTCGATGATAGCTCCCAGCACAACCACACCGCTCTCAAATTGCTGGCGGAATTGATCTGTCAGCTGGCGGAGGGTGTCCCGGTCGGCTCCGGGGACCACCGCAGCCAAAACCGCGGCCCCATTGACCACTTCGGCTTCTTGCAGCTTTTGCTGGAAGGTGGAGGTGGCTACTTCCCGGCGGATGGCGCTGGCCTGTTTATCGGCCTGATCGAGTTGACCCAGCAAGGCCGCCGTCCGGTCGGCCAGGTGGTCCGGGGTGGTCTTGAGCAGATTGGCAAGCCGGGCCGTCTCGGCAAAGGTTTGCTGAACCCTGTGGTAAGCCTCCCGCCCGGTGACTGCCTCAATCCTGCGGATCCCGGCGGCTACGCTGCCCTCAGAGGTGATCAGGAATGTGCCGATCTCACCCGTCGAGTTGACATGAGTACCGCCGCACAGTTCATAGGAGAAAGGCTGCTCGCCGCCGATCTGGATCGTGCGGACGATTTCCCCATACTTCTCGCCAAACAAGGCGCGGGCGCCTTCGGACCTGGCTTGATCCAGGCTCTTGTTTTCGATGCGCAGATGGTAGTTCGCCAGGATGTGCTGGTTGACGCCGGCCTCGATCTGTCGCAATTCTTCGCTGGTCAGGCCCTGAGGGTGGGTGAAGTCAAAGCGCAGCCGGTCCGGTGCGACCAAGGAGCCTGCTTGCCGGGCGTGGCTGCCGAGGATCCGGTCCAGTTCGGCATGCAGCAGATGCGTGGCGGTATGGTTGCGCATGATGTCCTGGCGGCGGGCGAGATCGACCTGGGCAATGCACTCCTCGCCAACCGCCGGCGTGCCGCGCCGGACGGTGCCCCGATGGGCGATGATCCCGGCGGCTGGCCGGCGGGTATCCGTGATGTGGATCTCCCAGCCCTTTTCTTCGGAGAAGATCCGGCCGGTATCGGCCACCTGTCCGCCAGAGGCGACGTAGAAGCCCGTCCGTGGGAGCACTACCTCCACTTGATCGCCCGGGTAGGCCTGATCGGTGGTTTCACCGTCCACCAGGATGGCCAGCAGTTCGCCGCTGGCCGAGATCAATTGATATGGATCGTAGGTCACGCCCCCGGCGGCCACCTTACCAGTGGATTGCAGTTGTTTGAGCACATTCTGAAATTCTTCGGCATCTTCACCGCCGAGTGCGCCCATCGCCTTACCGCCGCCGGAAGCCAGCCGGTGGGCTTCCATAGCCTTCTGGAAACCTTCCTCATCCACCTTCAGACCGTTTTCCTGGGCAATATCGCGGGTGATCTCAAGCGGCAGACCGTGGGTGGCGTACAGTTCAAAACTGGATTTGCCATCCAGGGTTTGCAAGCCTTTTTTCTGAGTCTGCCGCATCATGTTTTCCAGCTGGGCCAGGCCGCCTTCCACGGTCTTTTGGAAGCGTTCCTCTTCGCGGGTTAACTGGGAAAGGATGATCTCAGCATTCTCTTCCAGTTCGGGGTAAGCCTGTCCGTACTTCAGGATGACCACCTCTGCGATCCTGGCGAGGAAGGGCTCGTGCAGACCTATTTTGGTGCCAAAGCGGGCAGCCCGCCGGATGATCATCCGGGTGACATAATTTCGGTTGAGGTTGCCGGGGATGACGCCGTCTGCGATCAGGAATGCGGCCGCCCGGGCGTGGTCAGCGATCACCCGGTAAGGAGTGAAATTGGCCTCGCGCTGCTGATCGGATTCGCCGGCCAATTCCTGAATGCGCTCGATGACCGGCCAGAAAAGATCCGTGCGGTAATTGGAAGATTTGCCTTGCAGTACCGCAACGATGCGCTCGAACCCCATGCCGGTGTCCACATGAGTGGCTGGCAGCGGTTCCAGGCTGGTCGGCCCGATGCGATTGTACTGCATAAAGACCAGGTTCCACAGTTCCAGGAAGCGGGGACCATCCAGGTCAGGTCTGCCATCCTCGAGGAAGGTGATCTCACCGTGTTCGGGTCCCAGATCGATATGGATCTCGGAGTTTGGCCCGCATGGCCCGGTATTGGCCATCTCCCAAAAGTTATCCTTGCGGCCGAAATACAGGATATGGTCCGGGATAAGCCCGGGCTGCTGCCGCCACAGATCGGCGGCTTCTTCATCGGTCGGGATCTCACCCAGCTCATCCCGGAAGCAGGTGACGTATAACCGGTCCTTCGGCAGCCCCCAAACACCGGTCAGCAATTCCCAAGCCCATTCGATGGCTTCTTTTTTGTAATAATCGCCGAACGACCAGTTGCCAAGCATTTCGAAGAAGGTGTGGTGCGTATCGTCCGTCCCGACATCTTCAAGGTCGTTGTGCTTGCCGGCCACCCGCATACATTTCTGGGAATTGACCGCACGGATATAGCCCCGGTCATCTGTGCCGAGGAAAACATCCTTGAATTGCACCATCCCGGAATTGGTGAACAGCAGGGTGGCATCGCCTCCTGGTACCAGGGAGGATGAAGAGACAAAGGTATGCCCTTTCTTCTCGACGAAAAAGTCGATGAACTGCTGTCGGATCTCGTTGCCTGTCAATTTCTGCGACATTAATGATGCTCCAAAGGTTAGATTCCAGTTATTTTATCACCGCCCGCCCAGGTTGATGCTGGTGAGATCATACCCGGTCGGGAACTGGAACAGCCGCAGGTCAAAGAAGGATGCAGCCGCGATCAAGTGATTGAATACCTCTGCCTGGATCCGCTCGTAGTCCTCCCAGGCTGTCGTCCGGGTGAAGGCATAGATCTCTATCGGGAGGCCGTGATCGGTGGGGGCCAGGTCGCGCACCAGCCGTGTCAGCCCTTCCTGGTGGATATCCTCCCGGGCTTGCAGATAGCGAGCGATGTAATCCCGATAGACCTGGACATTCGTGACCTGGGGGCCATCCAGCGGGAAATCGAAGTGGCTGCCGGTGGACTCCTGGTATTCCTGGATCAAGGCCTGCTTTTGTTTGATGTCCTCGGCCAGCAAGTCGACCACGGCATACTTCTCCAGCATGGCTGGCGTGCAGAAGCGGATACTGTTTACGTCGATAATAATGGCGCGCTTCATCCGGCGTCCGCCGCTTTCGGTCATGCCGCGCCAGTTCTTGTAGGAGACTTCGACGATCTTATAGGTCGGGATGATCGAGAGGGTCATGTCCCAGTTCTGGATCTTGATGGTGTGCAGGTTGATGTTGAGAACCTCGCCGTCGGCATCGTAGCTGGGGACCTCGACCCAATCGCCTTCCTTGATCAGGTCGTTGGCCGCGATCTGGAAACTGGCAACGACTGCGAGGATGGTATCGCGGAAGACCAGCAGGAGTACAGCGGTTGCAGCCCCGATACTGGTCAGCAGGACGGTGGGAGGATCGCCGGTGATAAGAGAAACGGACAGGATCACGGACACGGACAAGATCAGCAGCTTGATCAGATCGAGATAGCCCTGGATCGGTGCGCCGTTGTAGGCCGGGCTGCTTTCATAGATCTCGTTGATCGCATTCAACAAGGCATTGATCGTCAACGCCCCGACCCACAGGATCAGGAAAAGGGTGATCTTTTCGATGATCTCTTGGTAATCAGGGGCCAGGTAGGCAAAAACATAGATCAGTACCAGCGGCGCAATCCAGGCGACCCGGTATGGATGCAAGTGTTCGACAATCATGTCGTCCACTTTGTTAAGGGTGCGCTGGGCCAAATAAACCAGTACCCGGCCAACGATCCAGCGGCCGAACAGGTAGATCAGGAAGCTGGCCAGGAGAACGGCTGCCAGGGCGATCCAGGGTTCCTGCTGGATAAAAAGAGTGATTTCTTCAGCGGTCATTTTGGTAATAATCCTCTCTGTGAAATTGGATAATTGTCAGGCCAGGATGACGCCTTCATGTTTCAGCAGGGCGATCTTACGGTGGCTGCCCATCACGCCGCCATAACCGCCCAGCGTACCGTCGGCGCTGAGGATGCGGTGACACGGAATTATAATCGGGATCGGGTTTCGGCGCAGCACCTGTCCGATGGCTCGCGAGGCATTCGGATTTTTGACCCGCTCGGCTAGTTCACCGTAGGTGGTTGTAGCCCCATAGGGCACCTGGCGGACCAGTTGCAGAATCTCTCGCTGAAACCCGGTCAGGTCGAAGGTATCGATGGGCAAGTCGGGGCTGATCGGGGTATGGTCCTTCAGGTATTCTTCCACAGCTCGCAGATAGATGAAAACTTTTGCGGGATCGTGGATGATGTTAGGCGGCGTTTCGTCAGTAACCCTCAGGACCAGAGCAGTGATGAAATGAGTAGGTTCTGCATCAAACCGAAGGCAACACACACCTCGGGCAGTGGCAGCGATCCACAACTGGCCAAACAGGGTTGTTTGCAGGGAGGCGTAAAATATTGTGTTTTCTGGCTGATCCTGGCTGGACATCCTGATTTCCCTTGGCAGCCGAGATGAACGCGTGGATGACAGTCATCATTATATCGGAGGACAGCCTCTTCGTGGGAGAGTAAACCTGTTGGGTTATAATTGCTCGATATTCTGAAATAAGGAGTAAGGCTGTGCGCAGATACCTTTACTTTGCTGTCTTTACCTCCGGCCTGGTTACCTTGACGGTCGAGTTGACTGCTTCGCGCCTGCTGGGGAGTTACTTCGGCTCCAGCAACCTGGTGTGGGCCAGCATCATCGGGTTGATGCTGATCTACCTCACCTTCGGATATACGCTGGGCGGGCGTTTGGGGGACAGGCAACCATACGAAAGGACTCTATATTCCGTCATGCTGGCAGGCGGCGCATTGGTGACACTGGTGCCTACGGCTGCCCTGCCGATCCTGCGGGCGGCCGCGAATGCCTTTGATCAGCTGCAAATGGGCGACCTGCTTGGCTCTTTTGTCGTCGTGATGGTTCTGTTTATTCTGCCGATCACTTTGTTGGGCATGGTATCGCCGATCGCAGTCCGGTTGGCGATCACCACGCCCCTGGAAGCCGGGCGGATCTCCGGCCGGGTCTCTTCCATGTCCACATTCGGCTCGTTTATCGGCACCTTTTTACCGGTGCTGGTGCTGATCCCGGTGCTGGGGACGGAGATGACCTTCGTTGCATCCGGCCTGGCCTTGATGGCCGTGGCACTGATCGGATTTGGCATTTCCCAGGGCTGGCGGACAGCGGCAGTTTGGAGCTGGATCCCGCTGGTGACTGTTGGGCTGTTCCTGGCGTTGGGCGGCGGGCCGTTCAAGGTCACGCCCGGACAGGTGTATGAGATTGAATCGGCTTATAACTATATCGAGGTAGTGGAACTGGATGGCTACACCATGCTGCGGTTGAACGACGGCCAGGGCGTCCATTCGATGTACCACCCGACCGACCTGGACTATGACGGCCCGTGGGAGCAGTTCCTGGCGGCTTCGTTTTTCTTTCCGGATATGCAGACCGAGGATGTCGAGCGGATCGCGATCATCGGGTTGGCAGCCGGAACCACCGCTCGTCAGGCGACAGCCGTCTTTGGCTCGATCCCGATCGACGGTTACGAGATCGACCCGGAGATCATCGCGGTGGGGCGCCGCTATTTTGGGATGACCATGGAAAATCTGAATGCGTATGCGATGGATGGCCGCTGGGGGCTGTACACCAGCGACGAGCTGTATTCGATCATTGCGATCGATGCCTACCGGCCGCCCTATATCCCATGGCATCTCACCACCCAGGAGTTCTTCCTGCTGGTGCGGGACCATCTGACTGAAACAGGCACCGTGGTGATCAACGTGGGACGCGCCCCGGAAGACCGCAGCCTGATCGACGCAATGGTGACCACCTTGCAGACCGTCTTTCCGAGCGTGCATGTGATGGATATCCCTTATACGCTGAACACAATGGTTTATGCCACTGTGTCCGAGACCGGGATGGATGACTTTATCCAGAACTACCTGGAACTCCAGGCAGACCCGACTACTCACCCGCTTCTGCTGGATGCCATGGCACTGGTGATCGTCAACCAGCAGCCATTGCCGGAACCATCGATCGTATTTACAGATGACAAGGCCCCGGTAGAGTGGGTGGTAAATCGAATGGTGCTGGAGTTCATGCTGAGCGGCGATATCGAGGTGCTGCGATGATCGAGAACAGATTCGTTCGGAATGGGGTCCAGGTCTTGCTGGTCGTGCTGGTGCTGGTTGGGCTGATCCTAACCGGCGTCAGGCTGCTGCTGACAGACGTCTTTGTCCGTTTGGAATACAATCTGCCCGGTTTCCCGGAGGATACTTATGGAATGACTAAGGCCCAACGGCTGGAATACGCGCCGATCGCGCTGGAATTCCTGTTGAATGGTGCCGGTCCGGAATTCCTGGGTGACCTCAAGTTTGAAGACGGCACACCGCTGTTCAATGAGCGGGAGTTGCAGCACATGGTGGATGTGCAGGTGTTGACAGAAGCATTTCTGCGGGTCTGGGTGGTCACCCTGGCGCTGCTGTCGTTGATCGTCGTCTGGGCCTGGCGAGGCCGTTGGATGGCGGACCTGCGCCGGATGCTCTCAAACGCCGGGCTTGGTACGATCGTGATCCTTGGTACTTTGCTGGTTTTGTTATTGCTTTCGTTCGATCTGGTGTTCACTAATTTTCACCGGATCTTCTTTGAGGGCGACAGCTGGCTGTTCCTGTATTCGGATACCTTGATCCGCTTGTTTCCGCTGCGTTTCTGGCAGGATGCTTTTGTTCTGGTGGGGGTGTTTACCCTCGTTGGTGGATTGGCGCTTTGGTTGGGCTTCCGGAAACCGAGATAACGACTGGATTGTGGTAACGAAAAGGCCGGTGATCACTCACCGGCCTTTCGCTAAGGAGGAGATGAAATGGTCAGGGGGTTTCGCTGTCATCCAGATCCGGCCGAGGCAGGATCTGAGTGGGGATCTCTTCCATTTTGAGGTTTCCCAGTGGGCGGGTGCGGTCCATGGCTTTGGTGAGCATGCGGGGTGTATCCTGCACAAATTTGATCTCTAAGCCGGCGAGTGAGATGCTGTCGCCGGAGTACAACACGCTTTTTACGATCCGTTTGCCGTTGACCGAGGTCCCGCCGGTCGAGTTGAGATCGAGCAGCATGTACTGGTTCTCAACGATCCGGATCTGGGCATGGTTGCGAGAGACGCGCGGATCATTGAGCACAATGTGGTTATCCAATTTTCGGCCGAGATTGGTGAGCTGGTATTTGATCGGGAATACTTCGCTGTTGACGATCAAATAGGCACTCGGCGTTGTTGATGGTCTCGGGGTTGGTATTTCTGCCATGTTCCTGATCCAGAATCGTTAGAAGGTTACAGTACAGTATGACTGTGCCATAACCTTCTTATCAGGGCGTATCAAAAACGTAACAAGATTGTTGCCGAGAGCAGATTTTAGTCCGGCATGTGCGGCGCTTGCCAGGCCGGTGACTTGTGGACGTGGACGACCTTCCAATTCCCGTCCAGCCGGACGATGACACGGCTTTCATTATGAGAGGCGACCCGGATTCCATCCGGCGAGGATGTGGTGGAGAGCAGGGTGTAGCTGGCAATGGCTGTGTCGCCATAGCGCTGGATCCGGAGGTTGGAGAGGTCGAACCGGGTGCAGGAAGCGCCGGCCTGACCCGATTGATCTTCAGCCCCGAAGACGGTCCCCTTACGGGCATTCTCCTCGATCAGAAAGTCGTGGAAGTCCAGCCCATCAATGCGGTGCGGGGTAACCCACCATTCATACAGGGTCAGCCCTCCATCGGTGGTTTCGTGGTAACCGGTGACATCGTTTTCCCGGATGGTGTTCAGGTGCCGGAGCAAAAATTCCCGGATCTCGAGATTCTCGGCCACGTCAGGCTCCGTATTTATTCAGCCGACCGGCATGGGCCAGACCGAGGGGCAGGGTCTGGGTGGCATGGAAGGTGCCCAACCCGCCCAGCGCGCAGGCCCGCTCGCCGAAACTGGTTTGCTGGTCCGGCATGACCAGTTCGGGTGCCCACAGCAGGAAGGGAACCGGGTGCCAGGAGTGTGAGCGCATTTTGGCCGGGGTGGAATGGTCTCCGGTGATCATGAGCACATCCGGTTTAAGGTCCAGCAACCCAGGCAGCGCCTGGTCGACGCTTTCGATGATGCCAACCTTGCCGTCGAAGTTGCCATCTTCACCCATACTGTCGGTCTTTTTGATGTGGACGAAGAAGAAGTCGTACTGATCCCAGATGCGTTTGACGGCGGCGAATTCATCGGCGGGAGATTCTCCCTCGAATTCGATCACATCCATACCCACCAGATCGGAGACACCCTTATACATTGGATAGACTGCCACACAGGCCGAACGAAGGCCGAAGACTTTCGGGAAAGAGGGCAGTCCGGGATTGGTGGCAAAACCGCGCATCGTGAAGAAATTGGCCTTGGGTTCATCGGCGAGTATCGCTTTGGCCTGGTCAGACCATTGGCGGAAGTATTCGGCCGTTTTCTCGGCTCGGGGGTCCTTGGCTGTAATCGGAAGCGGTGGGACGCCGGTTTCCTGTGGGTCGGTATCATCGATATCAGAGAAGAGCCCGTCGCCGCGCATAATGACAGTGAAGCGGTATTCCTTGACGTGGTGGACTTCGACGTCCACCCCAGGGACCTTAATAGCCTTTAGTTTTTCAACAACCGGCTGGGCTTCACTGTTCGAGATCCGGCCGGCTCGACGGTCCAGGAGCACACCGTCAGCGTCCACCGTGGCAAAGTTGCAGCGTACGGCAATGTCGCCGGATTTGATGCCGATGCCGATACCGCAGGCTTCCAGTGCGCCGCGCCCGACCACGTAATCGATTGGGTCGTAGCCAAAGAGCGAAAGGTGAGCCGGACCAGAACCTGGAGTAATACCTGGCCGGACCGGGATCGTTCGTCCGAGGGTACCTTCAGTTGCCAGCCGGTCCATCAGAGGGGTGCGGGCGGTCTCGAGTTCAGTCTTGCCGTCTGCCGTCAGTGGCAAACCGCCGAGGCCATCCATTATCAACAGCACGATCTTGGTTTCGTTTGGCGAGAGTAGATATGTGATGTAATCAAAAGGCATGTCAGTCTCCTATTTCTGTATCAGGCAAAAAAATATCCCTGCATCGTTTCGCAGGGATATTATAAGACTTTTCGTTCGGGTTAGCGGATGGCATCCTCGGTGGCATTGTCGAAGATGTGGAAGTTATCCATGTTGAAGGCCACCTGGACCGTGTTATTGAACTCGTAGCGCGAGCGCGGGTCAACCCGGGCGATAAAGCTTTCGTGTTGGCCGGAGTTGAGGTAAACGAAGATCTCGTTGCCCATCAATTCGGTGACTTCGACTTTGGCTTCGACCATCCCGGGAATAATGCCCTGCGGCATGAAATCGGGATTGTGGACGTCTTCCGGGCGGATGCCAAAGGTGACCGATTTACCGGCGTGCGGGGCGTATAGACCCTTCTTGGCGTCGGGGATGGCGACGATGAAGGAGCCACCATCGAAGACGACCTTGCCGTCACTCTGGACCAGCTTGCCGTCGAAGAAATTCATCGAGGGCGACCCAATGAAACCAGCCACGAACTTGTTGACCGGGCGGTCGTACAGGTTCTGGGGAGAGTCCACCTGGTTGAGGATGCCGAGCTTCATCACGGCGATCCGGTCGGCCATTGTCATGGCCTCGGTCTGGTCGTGCGTAACGTAGATGAAGGTGGTCTGGAGCTGCTTATGCAGTTTGCTGATCTCGGCACGGGTCTGAACCCGCAATTTGGCATCCAGGTTGGAGAGCGGCTCATCCAGCAGGAAGACGTTCGGCTCGCGCACGATGGCACGGCCGAGAGCGACACGCTGACGCTGGCCGCCGGAAAGCTGGCGGGGTTTGCGTTCGAGCAGATTCTCAATACCAAGGATCTCTGCCGCATCACCGACCCGGCGTTTGATCTCGTTCTTGTCCATCTTGCGGAGCTTGAGGCCAAAGGCCATATTGTCGAAGACGGACATATGGGGATAAAGAGCGTAGGATTGAAAGACCATGGCAATATCACGGTCTTTCGGAGGAACATCGTTGACCACCCGTTCGCCAATCTTGATGGTTCCTTCGGTGATCTCCTCCAGCCCGGCCAGACAGCGCAGAGCGGTGGACTTGCCGCAGCCAGACGGACCCACCAGGACAAGGAACTCTTTGTCCTTGATGTCCAGGCTGAGGTCGTCTACGGCGACGACATCGCCAAACCTCTTGTAGACATTTTCGTATGTAACACTTGCCATAATCTTTTACCTCGCTTTCGTCGAATGTATAGTGACTAGATTATACACGATTTGCGAGGCGTGGGCGGTGTTACATAATCAGGTTTTCTGAGGATATTCCCAATCCGTCTTCCATTGAGATTACCTGGTCGAAAATCAGCGGTGGGAGCGTCCGACCGCGTTTGACCTATCCGGTTTGGATTTTTCGTTGAAAGTGCAGGATGATATCTTGGACCAACATGACTGCATCGTCCCGATTGACAGAGAATTTCAAGGTATTTTCATCTTCGTCGAATAGATTGCCATCAAATAAGATCGTCCTCATGCCGGGTGAGTAGCCTTCAATCCCAAAAGGCAGGCTGAAAATGCGGTGGCCGTTGAGAAATACCTCAAGTTCGGGGATATCGCCAGCCATTACGTACATTTTGGGCTTCTGCTGGAGCAAAAGGTACGGTCGTTGCGGCCCGTCGGCTTGCTGGACCTCACCAGGCAGGCTGAAATTAATGACAAAGTCTTTTCCTTGCTCGATCTCCTTTTCAGACTCATGCAGGACTTTGTAATCGGCGATGACTGGCCCGACAGACCCGCCTTGTACTTCAAACTTAGTGCCTTGGAGTACGTCTTCTGCGTCAAATGTCTTTCTCGAAGGTCCAGGCCTATTACCCATGATTGTCTCCTTTTCTGAGATAGTGGATTAACTATCATTAGTATATCAAAATATATGACCAATATTGTCTTATTACATCAGTTCACTCGATTTTGATCAGGCCCACTTCGTTTTCCTGGTCACTGGATGCAATGACACATACGATATTTTTGTTTTTTGGGCGGGCGGCATTTCCCATCAGGACGATGTTAATCGGTGAAAGCAGATTATTCTCAACAAATCCTTGCCCAAATGCCCGCGCCGCCTTAGAATGAGGGTATGTCCACCTCCTCTGACAAAGTCAGCCCGGTCCGTCAGCAATACCTGGATATCAAATCCCAATACCCAGGCGCGATCCTGTTCTTCCGCCTGGGCGATTTTTACGAAACCTTCGACGAGGACGCCGAACTGGTTGCCGAGGTGCTGGATATTGTCCTGACTTCCCGTAATGTCGCCAAAGGGGTGCGGGTGCCGATGGCCGGCATTCCCTATCATGCGATGGAGAATTACCTCTCGCGCCTGATCCAGAATGGCCATCACGTTGCCATCTGTGAGCAGATCGGCGACAGTCCGGTCAACGGCCTGATGCCGCGTGAGGTTGTTCGGATCGTCACACCTGGTACAGTCGTGGAACCCGGGCTGCTTCCCGGCGACCGCAACAACTACTTGGCTGCCCTGGTTGTCGAGGATGACCGGGCAGGTCTGGCCTACGTCGATATCACCACCGGCGAGTTCAGCGCCACTGAACTGAGCGCAGCCGAGATCTGGACAGCCATCCGGGCGGAGACCAACCGGCTGCGACCGGCTGAGGTGCTGGTCCCGGATTCCCTGCTTGAGGCTGAAGAGGAAAACGGTCTGCCGGGCTTCGAGACCCGCTGGCCGGCCTGGCGTTTTGAACCCGGCCGCAGCGAGGACATGCTCAAACAACATTTCCAGGTGGCCGCGTTGGACGGGTTCGGATTGCGGGGTAAAACTCTGGCCGTCCGGGCCGCGGGGGGGATCCTGCAGTATCTCAAGGAGACCCAGCCGGCCGCGCTCAACCTGCTCAGGCACGTCAGTTTTTACAGCCTGGCCGATTTTATGGTGCTGGATGCCAACACCCGCCGCAATCTGGAACTGACCGAGACGATCCGGGACGGCCGGGTGAAAGGGTCGCTGCTGGGCGTGCTGGACCGTACAACGACCCCGATGGGAGCGCGCTTAATCCGCCAGTGGGTCAGCCGGCCGCTGCTGGATGTGGACCTGATCCTTGCCCGCCAGCGCGGGGTGGCGTATTTCTTTGAAGATGGAATGGCCCGAGCGGAACTGCGGGCGGCTTTGAGACCGCTGCATGACCTTGAGCGCCTGACCAACCGCGTGGTCGGCGGGACCGCCCAGCCGCGTGATCTGGCCGCCATCCGCGAGACCTTGCAGGAATTTCCAAAGGTGCGCGGCCTGCTGCCGGTCGAGGAAGCCGCACTGGCAGATATTCTGGACCGCTTTTCGTTATGTGAGGATGAACGGCTGCTGCTGGAAAAAGCGCTGGCAGCAGAGCCGCCGGCAACATTGCAGCATACCGGGATCATCCGGCCAGGCTTTTCCGAAGAGCTGGATGACCTGGTGGAAAGTTCGGCCTTTGCCCGGGAGTGGATCGCCGGACTGGAGAAGGTGGAGCGCGATCGGCTGGGGATCAAATCGCTCAAGGTCGGTTACAACAAGGTGCACGGCTACTATATCGAGGTGACCAAATCGAACACCGACCTGGTGCCCGAGGAATACATCCGCAAACAAACCCTGGTGAATGCCGAGCGTTACATCACACCGGAGATGAAGGACTACGAAGCCAAAGTGCTCAACGCCGAAGAGCAGATCCACGAGGTCGAACTGCGGCTGTTCAAGGCGATCTGCAGCCGGCTAGCCCAGGATGCAGATCAGATGTTGTCCGCAGCCCGAGCGGCCGCCGAGATTGATGTGCTCAGTACGCTGGCTGAAGTGGCCGCCCTGAATGGTTATGTCCGGCCGGAGGTGGTGGCCGAGGATGTGCTGGAAGTCCAGGACAGCCGGCACCCGGTGGTGGAACATAGCCTGCGGCGCGGCGAACGCTTTGTGCCCAATGACATCCAGTTCGAGGAAGGGGAGCGGATCCGGTTGATCACTGGGCCGAACATGAGCGGGAAATCGACCTACCTGCGACAGGTGGCGCTGGTGGTGCTGCTGGCCCAAATGGGCGGGTACGTCCCGGCGGATGCCGCCCGGATTGGGGTGGTGGACCGGATTTTTACCCGCATCGGGGCGCAGGACGAGATCCATGCCGGGCAGTCGACCTTTATGGTCGAGATGGTCGAGACGGCCAACATCCTGAACCACGCCACCAACCGCAGCCTGCTGATCCTGGACGAGATCGGGCGCGGGACCAGCACCTATGACGGGGTCTCGATCGCCTGGTCAGTGGTCGAGTACCTGCACAACTATCCCGACCTGCGTCCGAAGACGCTGTTTGCCACCCATTACCATGAACTGACCCAACTCTCGGACCTGCTGCCGGGTGTCCGGAATTACAACGTGGCGGTCAGTGAGGCCGATAACCAGGTGGTCTTCCTGCACAAGATCGTGCCCGGTGGGGCAGACCGATCGTACGGCATCCATGTCGGGCAGCTGGCCGGTTTGCCGAAAACCGTGGTCCAGCGCGCCCAGGAGATCTTGCAGCAGCTGGAAGCCAGTTCGGGCCGGGCGGTCAAGATCAACCCGAACGCGCCGAAACAAGTGGCCTTGTTCCCGGAAACCAACCCGCTGCTGGACGAACTGCGGCAGATCGATATCAATGCGCTCAGCCCGATGGAAGCCCTGAACAAGTTATACGAGTGGCAGCGGCGCTTCCTCGAAAAGAAAGACTGAACACCGCACTATTCCCGAAGGGAGGCCCGGATGGAATTCCCGACCGATGAAAAAGCCTGGCTGGCCGGATTTGATCACATGCACGTCAACACGGCGATCGAACATCTGGGCATCCGGCTGGAAGCCATCAATGCCGAGCAGATCGTGCTGATTATGCCGATCAGCGACAAGGCCCGGCAGCCTTTTGGGCTGCTGCATGGCGGCATCAGCATGGTGCTGGCAGAGACTGCCGGGAGCGTGCATGCCTGCTGGGGTGTAGACCTGTCGGAAATCGCGCCGGTCGGGATCGAGATCAATGGTTCGCATGTCCGGTCGGCACAGGAGGGGACAGTCCGGGCGGTAGGCAGGGTGGTGCGGCGCTCGCGGGCCATGATCGTCCACCAGGTGGATATCTTTCTGGTCGAGAGCGGTGAGTTGCTCAGCACGGCGCGGGTAACCAATTATTACAAACCGGCACGAAAGGAAAAATAATCATGAAGACGCTCTCAGCCTGGCTGTATCGGATCTCGAGCCTCGGGTTGTTGTTGATGGCCGCAGGTGTGTTTGCCATTTTCATGGCGGTCGTACTGCCAGACCAGGCGGCCAAGGCGGCGGTATATACCGGTGAGGTCGGGTCGCCGGATACTTCATTCTTCTACACCGCCGAGACATTGTTCTCCCTGGCAGACCAATACGGCGAAGCCGGCCGGGCGGCGTATATCGAGGCACGTTTCACCTTTGATCTGATCTTCCCGCTGGTGTACGGGTTCTTTTTGGCTACCACGATCAGCTGGTTTGGCAAACTCAGTCTTGCCGAAGACAGCCGCTGGCGGCTGTTGAATCTGGCCCCGGTATTGGGTGTGCTGTTCGACTATCTGGAGAACATCAGCGCGGCCGCAGCGATGAGCTACTATCCCGGACGGATCCCGCTGGTGGCCTGGGCTGCGGCGATCTTCACGCTGATCAAGTGGCTGTTCGTGTACGGCAGCTTCCTCGTGCTGCTGGTCTTTGCACTCATCTGGCTGGTCCAACGGATCAGACGTCAAGCCAGCTAGGGATTGCTCCCCATATGACCGAAAACAACCAGTTCCTGGGCTTGCTGCGGCGGCGGCCGGGCTACCGTAATCTGTGGCTGGCCTCGCTGGTCAGTTACCTGGGGGATTGGTTCAACACCATCGCCAGCGTGATGATCGTCAACCGCTACACCGAGACCGATCTGGCGATCAGCTGGATCCTGATCGCGCGCACGATCCCGCGCTTCCTGTTCGTGCCCCTGGCCGGGCTGGTGGCAGACCGGGTCAACCGCAAGACGGTCATGGTGATCAGCGATGTGCTCCGGGCGGTGATCGTGCTGAGTTTCCTGTGGGTGGACCGTCCGGAGCGGGTGTGGCTGATCTATCTGCTGACGGTCGCCCAATTCGTGGTGGCGTCGTTCTTCGAGCCAGCGTCCTCGGCCATCATCCCGGGCCTGGTTGAGGGAAGCCAGGAACTGCGGACTGCCAATGTGCTCTCGAGCATCACCTGGTCGGCCATGCTGACGCTGGGCGCCGCGCTGGGAGGATTGTTTGCGGGTGTGTTTGGAGCCCAGGCTGCCCTGATCGCAGATTCGATCACTTTTTTGATCTCGGCGGCGTTTCTCTTTGGGATCCCGTATGCGCGCATCCCGGATGAGGAGACCGCCCACGCCCCCAGCCTGAAGGATATCTTTGGCGGGTTCCAATACCTGGTCGAGAGGCCGCGCCAGGGCGTGCTGGCGCTGGTGAAATCCTTTGGTCAGATCGGCAGCGCGGACATCTTTATCGCCGTGTTTGCCGAGCAGTATTTTCCGTATGGGCAGGATGGCGCGCTTTCGCTGGGGGTGTTGTTTGGCGCGGCCGGGCTGGGGGCGGTACTCGGCCCCTTGATCGGAAACCGCTTCATGAACGGGAGTGACGAACGCTACCGGCGTGCGATCCTGGTCGGGTATCTACTGATCCCGGTCGGTTGGGGCCTGGTGGCCTGGTCGCCTAATCTGGCGGTGGCAGCCCTGGGGATCTGTATCCGGCTGATGGGTACTTCGATCAACTGGACCTTCAGCACGGTCCTGATCCAGATGCAGGTCCCGAACCGGATCCTCGGCCGGGTGTTCTCGTTCGACCTTGGAATGTTCACCCTGGCGACCTCGTTGGCCCTGTTCCTGACCGGCTATCTGCTCGACACCTTGCCGACCGACCTACGCACGCTGGGCGGTTATCTGGTGATCGCCAGTCTGCTGCCGGTGGTGTTGTGGGCTGTCGTGATGCGGCGGGCTGATCGTCAGCCAGCCTCCCCGGAGAATCCTTAGCGCAGGTCGCGTCCGAAGGGGGCCAGCGCCAGCGGGATCAGTTTGAAATGCTGGTTGGCAAACGGGATGCCGATGATCGTGATGTACAGGATCAGGCCGTGCACCAGGTGCGCGACCGCAATTTCCCAGCCGAACAGGATCGCCCAGATCAGATTGATGACGATGATGCCGGGCTTGCCGGCGTTTTCGTTCGGGACGATCTGTTTGCCGAACGGTACCATCGTAGCCCAGCCGAGTTTGATTGCCTGCACGCCGACCGGGATGCCGACGATCGTCAGGCAGATCAGCAGGCCGCCGAAAACGTACCCGATCCCGGCCAGAAAGCCGCCAAAGATCAGCCAGATCAGATTGCCGAGGAAAGACATGGATGTGCTCCTTTGCGTTTTATATCAGTCATTTGGTCACATGGTCAACGAGTCACCTGGTCAGGTGGTCTGGTGGTCAGGTGGTCTGGTGGTCAGGTGGTCACAGTAATTAATACGAGTGTAGATGATCTCAGGTTGCGTAATATCTATATTATACCGGGAAGGCGGGAGAGCGATAATCCGGGAAAGTATGGCCTTTCCCTGGTCCCCAGGTGCCCGATCACCAGGTGACCTGCCCGCTCCTGGCACTTTTCCTGCAACCTTTTTCTCCAAAAGCAGGAATTTTCATCCGGAGAGCAGCTGTGACCAAGACAAACCAGGCACCTGGCATTGATGTCAGCCATTACAAAAAACGGATCAACTGGCGGCAGGTGAAGCAGAGCGGCGTACAGTTCGCCTTCCTCAAAGCCACCGAAGCCGACCATTTCATCGATGCGCGCTTCGATTACAACTGGACCCACACCCGGCGGGAAGGGATCATCCGGGGGGCGTATCATTTCTTCCGTCCGCTGGTGGATCCGGCGGCCCAGGCTCGTCATTTTGTCCGCATCGCCGGGCAGACGCTGCATGCCACCGACCTGCCGCCGGTAGTAGATATCGAGCAATATCCCGATTTTGTCCTGAAAGAATGGAAGCAGTTCAACACCGAGGAACGCATTCGGCGCGTGGGTGTGTGGCTGGAAACCGTCGAGCAAGCCACCGGGCGGGTGCCGATCATCTATACCGATTATTACACCTGGAACGAACTGTTTAAAAATACTGAAGCGTTCATCCGCAACCCGCTGTGGATCGCCCATTGGCGCGTAGATTCGCCCAAGGTGCCGGCGCGTAATTGGGGCGGTCAGGGCTGGCTGTTCTGGCAGACCACAGACCGGGGCGTGGTGCCGGGCATCCGTGACAGCGCGCCGTGTGTGGACATGAATCTGTTCACCGGCAGTTATCCGGACCTTGCCCGCTGGCTCAAGGTTGAATCGCCGCGGCCAGCCGCGCCGGCTGTCACCAATGGGGATTTTATGTCGGCGCTGATCGACACCGCCGATCAATTGGGTTTGAATGCCGAGCGCCTGGTAGAAACCTGCGGGTTGGATTACCTGGTCGAACCGATCGGGAACAGCCTGCGGCCGTACGATGGTCCTGCGTTGTCGGAACTGCCGGTCAGTCAAGATGTCCGGAAGGCGCTGGCAGAACAGGTCGACAGGCTGGAGGGCCGGAATTCGGTGGTGTGGCATATCACCCACCAGGACCTGATCAACGCAATCTACTACGCCGCCACGTTGGAAGATATCGGCGGCTGGACCCTGGTTGAGCGGGCTGGTCTGGATTACATCGGCAAAGATCGGGATGCGCTGTACGATGGCCCGGTGATCGCTGATCTGCCCGGACTGACAGATGGTCAGAAGGATGCCATCATGGCGGCGCTGGGGATCATGGAACCCCCAGCGGTGGATGATCCGCCGGAGGTGGTGATTGAAAACCCTGCCCCGGAGGAGGAACCCGAACCGGAGGAGGAACTTCAGGAAGTCCAGGAAGCCCCGGAAGCGACCTATGGTCCGGAAGTAGATAATCAGGCGGTCATCAATGCTTTCTACCTGACTGCCATCCGGCTGGAACGCAGCGGGCGCGAAATGATGACCCGGGCCGGGCTGGCGGATCTGGTGGACCACCGTTTGGAAACGTATACCGGCTCAAGAGTCGAGGACCTGCCCGGCCTGATCTCAGATGAACGACAGTCGATCGCAGAACTGATGGGTATTGACATCGGCGAGATCAAAGTTGACGAAGTGGTTGATGAGACAGGGAGCGGCAATCTGTCCGAGGAGACTGGGGACGGGTTGCTGGAAGCAACCGTCGAGACACCGGAAGAACCTGCAATGACCGTGGATGATTTTATCCGGCAGAATGGGCGGCTGGCCAGTGGTGATCCGACCTATCCGGGCCTGGTCAATCAGGACATTGTCAATATTTTCTTCCGGGCCGCCACCGGCAGTGGTGAAACCGGTCAGGATTGGCTGGTTAGGAGCGGCTTGCAGCTCGTCGGGGAAAGCCGGCAGATGCGCTACCAGATGTATCGCGGCCCCGAGTTTGAAGCTCTCCCGGGACTGACCGCCGAGGAACGGGCAGCACTGCAGTCTGAACTGGCATCCCTTACAGTTTGATCGGCATATAACGCTGGCGGATGGGAAGTGCGGCTGGTTGCGTGTTCGTGGTTCTTCCTGTATAGTTGAAGAAAGTTGCAGATCTAGCGGAGATGGCATGAAAGGTTCAACCTGGGCAGTGATCCTAATGGCTTTTTTGGTGTCGGCAGTCCTGACAGGCTGCGGGCCATTCGAACAGCGATTGGCAGACGGCACGGCCGTGGCTGCCGGGCAGCAGGTTGATTCTCCCTGGTTTGGCGGGAGCGAGGATGGCACCGGCGGTAATCCCGGGGTGATTCCCTCGGAGGATGAACTGAATGCCCTGGCGACCAACATCCAGGCCGCTCTCGACGAAGCGGTCCAGACGCCGACCTTGCCGCCAACCAATACGATCCCACCGCCGGAGATCCCAACCACCGAGCCGGCTACCCCAACCCTCTCCACCGCCGAACTGAACCTGACTGCCCTGGCCCAGACGTTGGCCGTGATCGAGAGCGGGACCCCGACGCCAACCCCGGAGCCGACCGAAACGGTAACCGCCACCCCCGTGCCGGGTACTCCGACCCCGACCGAGGTGCCCTGCCTGGCTTTCCGATTTGTCGCCCATGTCAGCTACCCGCCAGGCACGTATGTGGCCGCCTCGACGCTCTTTTATAAATCCTGGCAGGTGCAGAATGTCGGGACGTGCACCTGGAACGGAGCCTTTGCCCTGGTGCATTATGACGGATTTCAGTTGGGCGGACAAACCCCATTGCCGCTGGGCGCAGATGTGGCCGTCGCGCCGGGCAAGTACGTCACTTTAACGCTGCCCCTGTGGACGCCGCCGCAAGCCGGGACTTATACCAGCCGATGGATGATGTCGGATGACAGCGGCACGCTGTTTGGCGGCGGCGCAGGGCAAACCGAGCCGCTGCTGGTGCAGGTGGTGGTCCCCGGACCTTCCCAGCCGGAATTCACCAGCCCGGCTTCTACCGCCCCGCCTTTCTATACCAATACACCCGGGCCGTAGGCAGTCTTTTCCGCAGGCATAGATCACAGCGATCTGTGCCTGTTTTTTCGGCTGGTCATTGTTCGGCAGCCATTTCAAGCGTATAATCTGCGCCATGACCCGATCGCCTCGACCTCCAGAACGAACCGAACAAGCCCTGGCAGAGTTTCGCCAGGCGGAAAAATGGCTGTTCACCCTGATCACCGACCCAAAAGGCGAACGCTACTTTCAGGAGAAAAGCCCGGAGGTGCGTCTGGCCGAGTTTCGGGAACAGATCGCGCGGATGCAGTCATTCCTCGACTTTTGCGGCAACCCTGAGCAGAGCTTCCCCTCGATCCATGTGGCTGGGACTTCCGGTAAAGGATCCGTAGTCAACTTCCTGGCCGGGATGCTGCGGGCGGGCGGTTACCGGACGGGGTACCATGTCAGCCCATATTTGCAGGTGTGTAACGAAAAGCTGATCGTCGATCAAAAGATGATCCGGCCGTCCGAGTTTGCCGGGCTGGTGGCGGATTACCGCCGCCTGTATCAGGGCTGGCTGACTGAGAATGACCAGTTCAACGCCATGAAGTATGGCGAGGCCTGGGTGGCTTTGACATTTTTGTGGCTGGCCCGGCAGGGCGTCGAGTGGGGGGTGATCGAGACCGGTCTGGGCGGCCGTTACGACCCGACCAACGTGGTCCCGGCCAAACTGGCAGTCATCACGAATGTCAATTACGACCATATGGAAGTGCTGGGCGAAAGCCTGCCGGAGATCGCTGCGCACAAAGCCGGGATCATCAAACCAGGCGGTCTGGCGATCACCGCCGAGACCAAGCCCGAGGTGCTGGCGATCATCCGGGCGGAAGCAGAGGAAAAAGGCGCCGAGCTGTTTTGTGTGGGAGAAGATTTCTCCTTCCGGCGAAAAGATGCGGAGGGTGGTTTCTCGGTTCAGGGTATCTATCGGACCTATCCGGACCTGCGATTGGCGATGGCAGGCGAGTTCCAGGTGGAGAATGCTGCCCTGGCTGTGGCTGCCCTGGACCTGCTGGAAGGCCGGGGATTGCTCTCATTGGACGAAGGGGCTTTCCAGGCTGGGGCACAGGTGGAGGTGGCCGGGCGGTTTGAGATCGTGCAGGCCGAGCCGGTGGTGGTGCTGGATGGCGCTCATAACCAGCACAAGGCTTCGGCCCTGGCAGCCAGCCTGGCGTCGGCTTTCCCGGGCAAACGGCTGACGATGGTGCTAGGGACGCTCTCGATCAAGGACTTTCGCGGCATCATCCAGGCCCTGGCACCGGTGACCGGCAAATGGGTGGCAACTCAACCCAAAGTGTTCGGCAAGCCGGCCGCGCCGGTGTCTGCCCTGGCGGAGGTGATCCGGTCGCTCGCACCGGGGCAGCAAGTGCTGGAAGTGGATCGGATCCCGGATGCGGTGCGGATAGCCATTGAGCAGGCCAGCCAGGATGAGGTGGTGGTCGTGACCGGATCGTTGTATATGCTGGGGGAGGCGCGTGGGGTGTGGTACCCGGTAGAGGAAATCCTCACCGCTCTGGAGTCCGGAGAGCGTTGATCAATCCAACTTGATAAGCACGAATTTGAGATATTGAAGTTCTGGCATCACCAGCGGGGCGGGATGGTCCGGCGGCTGGCCGCGTACGGTCAGCACGGTAGCCTGACGGCGGGCGTCCGAGATGGCTTGCTCGATGACCTCAAGGAACATCTGGCGGGTGATATGGCTGGAGCACGAAGCGGCCGCCAACAGTCCGCCTGGGGATGTGACCGCCGTGCCCAGGCGGACCAATTTGGTGTAGGCATTGACCGCGGCCGGCACGTTGGCTTCTGATGACGCGAAGGAAGGCGGGTCGAGGATCACCAGGTCCCAGGTATCTTTCTGCCTGGAGGCCTGCTCAAGGTAGTCAAAAGCATCGGCATTGACGGTCTCATGTTTCCCGGGATCGAGATCATTGATCGCCCAGTGACGGTCGGCTAACCCCAGGGCAGGCGCGGCAGAATCGAGGGTGATGACATGCCCTGCGCCTGCCTGGCCGGCATAGACCGAAAACGCGCCGGTGTAGCCGAAGGCATTCAGCACCTGAGCGCCAGCCGAGAAGGGCTGCAGGAAATGCCGGTTGTCGCGCTGGTCGAGGAAGAATCCGGTCTTCTGTCCGGCGATCAGGTCGGCGGTGAAGTTCAGGCCGTTCTCACGAAAAGAGATGGGTTCCACGGCCGGTTCGCCGATGATCACTTCGGCGCCGGATCGGTCGGGCAGCCGGAAGCGATGGATGACCGTCTCAAGGTCAAACTGACCGGCCAGCCAGGCCGCAATCTGAGGGATGTGATAGAAACCCGCAGGTCCGGCGCCGTCGGTGACCAGCACCGCCGCGCGGGCATACAGGTCACAGACCAGTCCGGGCAGCCCGTCTCCCTCGCCATTGATCAACCGATAGGCATTGGTCTGATCGGGATCGGGAAACAAAGTCCTTCGGAGGTCAATGGCAGACGCCAGTCGCCGGAGCAGCCAGCGATCATCGAGGGCTTCGCCCGGCTGCACGGTGCAAAGGCGCAAGACCAAAGGGCTGTCCGGGTCGAGATAACCTCGGGCGATCTCCTTGCCGCCGCGGTTGTCCAGCAGACGTGCGGGAGATCCCGGCTCGACACTTGGGACGCCGCGCAGGGCATCGGCATACACCCAGGCATGCCCGCGCTTGATCTGCCGGACAAGGTTGCGGGCCAGTTGTACCTGTGTGGGTCTTTCCGAATTCAGATAAGTCATCAGAAGCGGGTCACATGGCGGGAAGCGCGGATCACAGCGATCTGCCAGCTGGTCATGGTCACCTCACGCAACCGGCCGGAGGAAGGATGCATGATGTTCTGGGTGTCCTCGCGGTGGCCAAGGCCGCAGGCGTGGCCGAGTTCATGGGCGGTGGTCAACAGAGAGTTGTGTTGAACGGTGACGTAATCGGTCAGCCAGCCCAATGAGCAACCACCGAAATCGACAATATCCGGCACGGCGAAGACAGTGATCGGGCTGCCATATCCTGTCAGGCGGCGCGGCCCGGTCTCGAAGAAGTTTGTCAGGGTGTGGTACTGGAAATACATCCCGGGGATGCCGAGGTCCTGCAAGGCGGCTGCCAGATTGCAGCCTACCCGAGCCAGCGGTCGGGTGGAATCGTAGGGCAGGATGCGGTACCAGTGCTCCGAGGGAGGGCTTTCGCCCTCTTCCGTCAGCCGTTTTGGGGGCGGGAATGCCGGCAGGATCTCGACACCAGCCTGAGCGAAGGCTGTCCGGGCATTCTGGACCGCGCGCATCATCGAATCCGGGTTGGATAACAGATTTCCTTCCGGATCTCTGAAGAGCAGGAAACCGAGGCGCATTTTCTTCACTGGCCGGATACCGAGCAGCCAGAAACCCCATTCAATCAGTCCCAGCAGATAGTGGAAGACCGACAGGACAATGTTCCAGATCCATTTTAAGGCCCGTCCGGCCAGCGGGATGCAGAACAGTATGTCGAGGAAGACAGCGGTGAATAAAAAGGGCAGCAGGAGGATCTGAGGGAAACCCAGGTATCCAGTCAGGGACTTGCGCATAGAGTGATTATATATCCTTTTTTAAGCCTCGCCGCAGACCCAGGCACGCGACCATCCATTCAGAAATCCGTACTATTGGGTAAGTGGAACTACAGACTGCGGCCATCGAGGCTGCAGCGAGGGTATAATCAACTCATCCAGCCGGGAATGCTGGAGCCTAGGAGAAAGAAAATGACTAAGCGTGGACAACAACTTTTGGCAATCTTCCTGATCGTGCTGGGCGCACTGTATCTGGCCGCGAACATCTTCAACTTCGATGCTGGCGAACTGTTCTGGCCGCTGGTCTTCATCGCGGTTGGGACCATCCTGATCTTCCGCCCGCGTGCGATCGCCCCTGACAATGCGGAACACTATTTTGCCCGCGATATCACCCTGGACCGGGAATGGCCGGCTGGCGGGAAAGAAGTGCGGATGTTCGCCGGTGATATCGATATCGATCTGAGCCGGATGGAACTCCACCCAGGCGAGAATTACTACTCGGTGCGGTTCTTTGCCGGCGATATCACTGTGGATGTCCCGGCTGAGGTTGGCCTGCGGGTGGAATCGACCGGGTTTGTGGTGGAAGCCAAAGTGAACGGCGAAACTTCCAGCAATGTGATGACCGGCTACACTTATCAGAGCGTGAATTTCGATACTGCTGAAAAGAAGTTCATCCTCAACACGGCAGCTTTTGCTGTCGATCTGAAGATCCGCACAGGCAGTATGGCCTGATCTGAACTAAAAGACAACCAAAAAGCGACCGGAATTTCGGTCGCTTTTTGGTTATCTTGATGTCAATAGTCTAGCGTGTCAGGAGCAGGTAAGCCCCCATGGCGATCAGAACCACCGGGAACACCAGACTCCAGGCGATGTCGAAAAAGAAGGCAAACGCCACAATGATCAATACCAGGCCCCACAAACTGGTATTCAGCCCGCCTTTCGAACCAGACCGCTGATAACGACGCCAGCCGTTGACGGCCATATTGATACCGGGAATGAGGATGAAGATCGCCCACCAGTTGCTCAGGTCGATCTGGACGATGTTCATCGTATCGAGCAGGAATAAACCGCCAGACAGGATCAGAGCGACACCCATGATCCAGTTGTTGTCGGTCAGGTTCCATTCCATTGAGAAGTCTTTGGTTTCCTTTTCCTGGTTTTCTTCGTTCATCATTTTTCTCCATTCGAGGTTGGTTGGTACTCACATCTAATGATGTTGTTACTTCATTATACGCAGAACGGGATGCATGGTTTCATCTCCCAGAGTGGAATGGAACTTGCATCCTGCCAGTTGGTTGATATACTTGCATCAGACAGGAGTGCAGCCAGGCATGGAACGGACGAACAAAAGATTGGCAGCGGTTATGCTGGGAGGGTGGTTGTTGATCCTCATCCTGGCCGGATGTGGGCCAGTCCTGCCTGGCGTTTCCGAGAATATGACTGGCATCTTGTTCGAGGAGAATTTTTCTGACTCTCGCAGCGGATGGGAGATCAGCTCGCAGGGCGGGGTCAAAGATTATTACAACGGCACTTATCATATCAAGATCGATGACCCAAATATTTTCTCCTGGAGTGTGGTGCAGCAAGCGTACGGTGATGTCCGGGTTGAGGTGGATGTGGCCTTCACTGGGGCGGCTGAGCTGGCGGAGATGGGGATCGTCTGCCGGATGGAGAACAACCAGGATTTTTATTTCCTGACAGTGCGCTCGGATGGGGCGTATGCCATCTTCAAGATGTACCAGGGCAACGAGTTTTTCATCGGGATGGAAGGGTACCAGTACGATCCGGCCGTCCGGGCGGGGCTGAATACCAATCATCTGTCTGCCGAGTGCGTTGGAGAACGCTTGAGCCTGTCGGTCAATGGCGTGCTCCTGGCCTCTGTGGAAGACTCGAGTTACCAGGTGGGGGATGTCGGTTTGATCGCCGGGGCTTTCGACCAGACTGATGTCAATGTTTTCTTTGATAATTTTATTGTTTCTCAACCTTGAGTGATCAAACGTTTTCCGGATCGATACGCCAGAGTTCAATTTATGGTAACCTTTATATGATATGAACAACGGTAAAACGCGCATCCTGCTGCTTAGCGACCAGGTGGTTGACCGTTTTTATAACGAACAGGTCCGCTCCATTTTTCCAGATGTGGATATGGTGATCAGTTGCGGCGATCTGCCGTATTACTACCTAGAATTTATTCTCGACCGGCTGAATGTCCCGCTTTATTACGTGCACGGCAATCATGATCCGGAGGTGGAATTCGCCACGCACGGAGAGCGGAAACATCCCTGGGGCGCAGCCAGCCTGCACCGCAAGATCGTCAACCACCAAGGCATCATCCTGGTCGGGTTTGAAGGGTCGGTCAGGTACTCCAAGGCGAAGTACCAATTCTCCCAGTGGGAGGCCTGGCTGCAGGTCGTGCAGAAATTCCCAGCGCTGCTGTGGAACCGGATCAGATACGGGCGGTACCTGGATATCCTGGTGACTCATTCGCCCGCTTACCAGGTTGGCGATGCCGAAGACCGGGCTCATACCGGTTTCAAGGCTTATCGCTGGTTTCTGACGGTATTTCGGCCAAAGTATCATTTTCACGGCCATATTCACCATTATGACCACCGAGAACTAAAACCACAGACCTTTGAGCAAACAATCGTGATCAATGCCTGCCCATACCAGGTCGTAGAATTTGAATGAGGAAAAACGATGAATGATGAGATTGGAGGCCGCCAACGGTTGGATGCCATCCAGCAGTTCAGACAGGCGCGGCGGCGAGCCCGGCTAAGGAAGCTGTTGTCACGTCTCACCGGCCGGTCGGATGATCTGCTGGTGTTTGACGAAGTGCGCAGAACCTTGGAATTGGCACACCCCAAGCTTGAAGCCCGAAAAGTGATCCCATTAGATTCGATCGTTGGGACCGTCAGCCGGTACCATGATTTTAACCGCCAGTTCAACCCGCTCTCGGACAGTGACGAACAGCGATGGGCGCGGGTGAAGGAATTGATGGAAACGCAGGGTCTGGAGCCGATCGAGGTGTACCAGGTGGGGGATGTGTATTTTGTCCTCGACGGCAATCACCGGGTGTCTGTCGCCCGACAATTTGAGGCACAAACCATTGAGGCGTATGTCAAGGAGTTCCGTACCAGCGTTGATCTAGACCCGGGCGATAATATTCAGGACGTGGTTCTGAAAGCGGAAAGGGCGGAGCTGATGGAAGACACCCAACTCGAAGAGGTAAGACCCGGTGTTGAGATCAAAGTGACCTTGCCCGGACGCTACCGCGAGATCCTGGAGCATATCCAGGTCCACCGGTACTATATGGGGCTGGAACTCCAGCGGGATATCACAATCGAGGAAGCCAGCGCCAGCTGGGTGGATAATGTCTACTGCCCGGCTGTCGAAGCGATCCGTGAACACCAGGTGCTGGAGGATTTCCCCGGACGTACCGAGACCGACCTTTATCTGTGGCTGAAGAAACACCAGGCTGATCTGGAAAAAGCCTTTGACCGGCAGGTGCCGGAATCAGATGCCGCAGTTGATCTGATCCGGCGGTTTGGGGAGCGTTTTTGGAATCGGGTGCGCAGATTACGTGACCGGCTTGTTGGCCGGGATGAACTGCCTCTGGAGTAGGTACTAGCGGATATTGTAGTAGTTATAGATCGCCTGAGCGAGATCTCCCATCAATTTTGACATCGGGTCCCAGACCAGCTGGGTAGGATGGGAGAAAAAGATCACAAGGACGTAATCGCCGCTAGGTGTGTACACAATGCCGGCGTCGCCAATCGTGGTGATCGCCCCGGTGACAACATCGGAAACCCAGCCGTGTTTATGGGCAATTCGGGTGTCATCCGGTGCCCCGGCTTCGATCAGGAAGGGGGTATTGTTTCGGTTCAGCGTTTCGATCATCGCCTGACATTCAGCCTGGGTGATCTCATCAGGGAAGACCGCCAACAGCGAGCCGCCGCCAAACTCCGCACACTGGTACAGGTCAGCCAGCAGCATCCCGATATCCGTAGCCGTGGTTTGATTGTATAGGTCTGGATCGGTGGTCAGATCGGTGCGGCTGTCTGAAGGGGTGGTGTAAAAAGCCAACAGCGGCGAGCCAATCCTGAAGAAGCCCGCCAGGAACGTGTTCTCCAGGCCGAGTTCCTGCATGGTTTCGGTGACCACCAGTGGGCCGGTGGCCTGATCGATGTATCCTTCCATTAGCCAATCAGCCGGATCATTGCCAGACTCCTCGATCATGCCGGTGATCAGATTGATCGCTTCTGTAGGATACGGCTCGCGCAGGACGGTATAGGCTGAGACCATGATCGGGATCTTGATGATCGATGAGGCGGTGAATTTAATGTCGGGTGAAGTGGGGTAATCGACACCATTGGAATAGATGAAATGGATCTCCTGCGAGGTCTGAAGGTCGAGTAGGTACAGGCTGGCAATGCCGTCAAATTCCGCCACATCGAGCAGTTGCTTCAGCAGGATCTCAAGATTGGCGAAGGCTGGCCTTTCGGGATCGATCTCTTCCATCGGGAGGTTGACCACCCGGCGGTCAGGTGAGAATAGGGCGTTCTCGATCTGGATCACTGCCCGGTCGATAGCCACGGTCGTCCCGGGATTACCCGGTTGGAAAGAGACCGAACCGACCTGCGGAACAGCGGATGTAGCTGGCTGATCGTATCGGGCGCTGATCTCACTTTCCAGGTAGCTCCGGACAAGAGATTCGGAGTAATCGGCATCCAAAGGCACCGGAGCCAGATTACCGGGGTTGTTCCAGATATACTGCCAGAATTCGGTCCAGAAGTCTCCACCGATGCGGTACAAGTCGGCGGTGGCCAGCATACTCTCCAACTGGAGCTGGAAGCCAAATACATTTGGATCAATCTGGATGACCGCATCCTGATAGTGCATCTCGACCGGCTGGCTGTAGACTTCCAGCAGACGCGAAGCCGCCTGTTCCCGGGTCAGCCCGCCAACCGGAAGGCCAGCAATCTGCAGGCTGGCCGGGTAAGTGATCCTGGAGCGGCTGAACATGATCAGCTGGATGGTCAGGAGAATGATCGCCAGCAACAGCGAAACCAGAGAACTCCAGCGCAATAAGTTGCCAGATCTGCGAATACGCATTTATCTCACCTCAAATTTATCTGGTAACACCAGATTGGCTGGCAGTATAACATGATTTGACCAGGCAATATTTTGGCAAAAAGGTATTCTTATAGTTAATTTATCCAAATCTGAGGCGGACAATTTGTGTTAAAATTCACGCTGCTTTTCATGCCGAATACGATAAAGGACAGACATGCTGCGAACAGTTCTGATCTACCTCTCCAAGGCTGAGTGGATGCGTCGTCTGGTAATGCGGGTGCCTTTGGCCCGCCGTGTGGCCATGCGGTTTGTGGCGGGCGAAACGCTCGAGGAAGCGATCGAAGTGGTCAGGAAACTAAATACTGGCGGCCTGTATGCCACGATGGACCAACTGGGTGAACACACCACCAACCAAGCACAGGCAGTCCAGACTACCGAAGATATCCTCAAGATCCTGGCAGAGATCGACCGCTCCGGTGTGCGCTCAGGTTTATCGATCAAATTGACCCAGGTTGGATTGGGCATGGATAATGCTCTGTGTGAGGCAAACCTGGCCAGGATCCTGAAAGATGCCCAGAAGAAAAACCTGTTTGTCCGCATAGATATGGAAGATTGGGAATGTCTGGAATCAACCCTGGAAGTGTATTGGAAAATTCGGCATGAGCACAAGTTCGATAATGTTGGGATGGTGATCCAGTCCTACCTTTACCGCAGTGAGGAGGACATCGCCGCGTTGTTGGAGGCGGATACCAAGATCAGATTGGTCAAGGGTGCCTACAAAGAGCCGGCAGAGGTGGCTTATCCGAAGAAAGCAGATGTGGACGCGGCTTTTGACCGCATTACCAGGCAATTGCTGGAACATGCTGCTAAACCGGATTCGCCCGCGCTGGGTGACGAAGGACGCTGGCCGCCGGTGACAGCGCTCGGGACGCATGATGAAGCCCGGATCAACTACGGGATCAAAACTGCGGAAGAACTCGGTGTGCCGCGCGAGAAGCTGGAGATCCAGATGCTGCACGGCATCCGGAGGGACTTGCAGCAAAGTTTGGCTGCGCAGGGCTATCCGGTGCGCGTCTATGTGCCGTTCGGTACCGAGTGGTATCCATAT
The DNA here is from genome assembly GCA_020059485.1 of Anaerolineales bacterium. GTDB lineage: Bacteria > Chloroflexota > Anaerolineae > Anaerolineales > UBA11579 > UBA11579. Next base: position 13,381 of record JAGVCA010000028.1, on the reverse strand, counting down.
TTTATGCGGCGGCTGGCGGAACGGCCCGCTAACCTGTGGTTCTTCATTTCCAGCTTGTTCAGGAAATAAATTACTAATATCAGGCAATACATTTGACAACTGTGCGGTCCTGAATTAGAATCAATATATGAATACATGCTCAAATATTCCGACATATTAAGGGGCGAAGAGATGAACGGTCAGCAATTCCAGGCATTGGCAGAATTGTTCTCGGCATTCAGTGATGCCAGCCGGTTGAAGATCATTGCGTCTCTGTCCGCCGGGGAGAAGAACGTCGGCACAATCGCTCAAGAGGTTGACCTGACGGAATCGGCTACTTCCCACCATTTGCGCGGTCTCCGGCAAATGCGGCTGGTGCGCGGGCGGAAGGAAGGGCGGATGGTGTTCTATTCGCTGCTCGACGAGCACGTCGAGCAGCTCTATCGAATCGGCAAGGAGCATATCCTGCATGGCTGACACAAAAGTAAACCCGATCAAATACCGGCTAACGAACCTGGACTGCGCCACCTGTGCGGCCAACATCGAATCAGCGGTTGAGAAACTGTCGGGGGTGCGTTATGCCAATGTGGGGTTTGCCGACGCCAGTCTGCACCTGGATGCCGACGATCATGCCGCGGTGTTGGCGTATATCTCCACAATCGAGCCAAATGTCCAGGTCAGGGCAATCGATAACCCGGAACTGGAAGAAGGCAGGCGGGTAGGGCGAAGCACATGGCTGCTGGCCGGATCGCTCGTGCTGTTTCTTCTGGGGTTGGGTGTTGCAACCTATTGGGATCAAAACTGGGGTACTGTGCTGTTGGGTGCGGCTTATCTGGTTTCAGGACATCAGGTATTACTCAGGGCATTTAACCACATTCGAGCAGGTAACTGGTTTGATGAGAACTTCCTGATGAGCGTCTCGACACTCGGGGCGATTGCGATCAATGAGCTGCCAGAGGCGGTCGGGGTGATGCTTTTCTATCAGGTCGGCGAGTACCTTCAGGAGCGTTCGGTTCGCCGGTCACGGAGGATGATCGGGGCCATGATGGCTGTGCAGCCCGATACTGCCCGGTTGCTGGGGGAGAATGGTGCCGCAACGCTGGTGGATCCTGAGACAGTTTCGGTTGGCAGCACAATCCAGGTGCATTCGGGAGAGCGGGTCGCTCTGGATGGGGTCGTGATGCATGGGGCGTCTCAAATTGATGCATCCATGCTGACCGGAGAATCCCTGCCGGTATCTGTCAAGACGGGAGACAAGGTCTTCGCCGGCACGATCAATCAGGGTGGGGTGCTGGATGTGCGGGTGACCAGTCTGGCCACCGAATCGACCGCTGCCCGGATGCTCGATCTGGTTCAGAATGCGGCTAGTCGGAAAGCCAGGACAGAACAATTCATTACGCGCTTTGCCCGGGTGTACTCTCCGATCATGGTGGGATTGGCCGCAGCGGTGGCGCTGCTGCCACCGCTGCTTGTGCCTGGTGCCAGCTTCCAGACCTGGGTGTATCGGGCGTTGGTCTTGCTGGTGATCTCATGCCCATGCGCGCTGGTGATCAGTATCCCGTTAGGTTATTTTGGCGGCATCGGCGGCGCATCCCGGCGTGGGATCCTGGTCAAAGGTGCCAATTACCTCGATGTGCTGGCAGAAGTGCGGACTGTGCTGTTTGACAAAACCGGCACCCTGACAAAAGGAAAATTCGAAGTTATTGAGATCGAACCTGCCGCCGGTGTGGCCCGGCTGGATGTCCTGCGGCTGGCAGCCCTGGCGGAGCAATATTCCACCCATCCGATGGCCGAACCGATCCGCCGGGCTTACCAGCATGAAAGCGGCGAGCAGCCTTCGTCCGGGATCGAAGTGTTGACAGAATATCAGGAAATGGCTGGCTTGGGTGTCAAGGTGAGCGAGAACAGGCGCATGATCCTGGCCGGGAATGATGCCATTCTGCACCAGGAAGGGATCCCGCACGACACTTGCGATGTGCCTGGCACGGTGGTGCACATTGCTTTGAACGGCGAGTACCAGGGGTATCTTGTGGTGGCGGATGAGATAAAACCCGGGGCCAGGGAGGCGGTATCTGAACTGCATGCGGCGGGGGTGGAGAATGTGATCATGCTTTCAGGGGACACCTATTCAACTGCGGCCAAAGTGGCTGCGCAGATCGGTCTGGATGATTTCCAGGCGGGGTTATCTCCAGGTGATAAAGTGGCGGCGCTGGAGAGGGTCTTGGAAAGCAACGTGAAGGGCAAAGTGGCATTCGTTGGGGATGGGATCAACGATGCGCCAGCGCTGGCGCGGGCCGATGTCGGGATCGCGATGGGTGAATTGGGATCGGATGCGGCCAAGGAATCATCGGATGTGGTCCTGATGACCGATTCAGTCGAAAAAGTGGCCGAGGCTATCTGGATGGGGAAACGCACCCGGCGGATCGTATGGCAGAACATCGGGCTCGCACTGGGGATCAAGGCGGTCTTTATTGCGTTGGGAATCGCCGGCGAGGCTACCATGTGGGAGGCCGTGTTTGCGGATGTCGGCGTGACGGTACTGGCTGTGTTGAATGCATCCCGCGTCCTGCGTTAGGAGGAGTTGAATGAAGGAAGTGGAGCGATTTGCTGAAAAAATCGAGAGCGAAGGAGAAAAGACCATCGCCTTTTTTGCTGCCTTGCCCGACCGAGCCTGGCCGGTGCGCTTGTATGCAGATGGAGCCGAATGGACGGTGCAGCAGGTATTGGGTCATATTGTTGAAGCCGAAGGCTCATTCCTGCGTTTATTCGGCAATATCACCCGGGGCGGTACAGGCGTCAGCAAGGAATTTGATATTGATTCTCATAACGCCACTCAAGTGGCCAAACTGGACGCGATGACCCCGGCTGCTTTGCTGGCGGAATTCGCGAACCGGCGCAGGGAAATGACGGCGTTTATCCGCGCGCTGGAGGATCCTGACCTGCTTCGATTTGGCCGGCATCCCTACCTGGGAGAGACTACAATTAATGAAATGTTGCGGCTGTTCACGGTGCACATCAGCGCCCACATCCGGGACGTGCGCCGGGCGATCAAGGAAGGGGAACATGGGTGATTTTTCGATTGTCGATCTGTATATAAAAGACATTGAACAGCAGGGCAGCAGGCTGGCGATTCTCTCGGCCAGCGACCCGCTGCTGCGGCGGTTTGGCCAGGCTGACTTCATCTCGTTGGCTGCCGGAGAAGAGCTCGTGATCCAACGCGAACAAGCGGATGAAGTCTGGGCGATCCTATCCGGTGAGTCGACCCTGCAACTCGAGGACATGCGGGAGGTATCACCAAGCCGAGGTCGACGAGATCAGATCACCTTGTCTGGAAGTACTCCCCGATTGGTGCTGGTACCTTTTGGGGTCCGCCTGACCGTGGACGGCGGGCCGGCAGCTTTCCTGCGGTTGACCACGCATGAGGATGATGCGGTCGACGGGGATCTGATCCAAGTTCCGTAACCTAAAAACCATCTTATTATTTAGGAATATCGATTCATCGTTTGGAAAGCCTACCGGTGGAGATGCTGGTAACAATCATAGGATATACTTGGGAAAACTAGGCGAATTGTAAAATTATGACCAATCCTGTTCTAAAATTCATCAAACTTTCCCGGCCGATCTTCCTCCTGGGTGGTGTGGGCGGATTATTCCTGGGTGCTGGTGTCGCCCGGTATTTGGGTCGGACGATCGATTGGAATACCTTTTTTCTGGGGTTATTGTGGGTGCTGCTGGTGCAATTGGCTGCCCATTATTTGAATGAGTATTTTGATGAGCCTGTCGACCGCCATGTCGAGAACCGGACGGCTTTTTCAGGGGGCAGCGGCATGCTTGGCACTGGCCCGGAGAAACTTTCCCGGCGGGTGGCATTGTCGGGTTTTGTCGTCAGTCTGACGCTTTCGATGGCGGTGATCCTGACGATGATCTGGAGTGGCGCGGTGGGCATGACCTCCGGTTTGCTGATGGCATTGATCCTGGCTGGTGCGTTGGCTTATTCTCTGCCTCCGGTGCAGTTGGCCCGCACCGGGTATGGCGAATTTGTGGCCGCCATCATCGGTGGTTATCTGGTACCAATGCTTGGTTACAACCTGCAGACCGGCGAAGCCCACCGGCTGGTGGCACTGGCGGCACTCCCGCTAACCTTGCTGCTGGTTGTGTTTTTTCTGCTGGTCTCATTCCCCGACTATGCCACCGATTTGAAGTATGGCAAACGGAATTTCCTGGTCCGCGCGGGCTGGGAAAACGTCATGGCGGTCCAGAATACACTAAATGTTTTGGCGTATGCCACTCTGGTGGCTTTGTGGTTCTTTGATTTCCCCCGCGCAATCCTGCTGCCGGTTTTTCTGGCATTCCCGTTGGGGGTCTTTCTGTGGTGGCAAATGCGTCTGATCGCTGGTGGCGGCAAGCCGAACTGGAAAGGCCTAACCTTGAACGCAGCCGCCCAGGCGGGGGTGGTCTTATACCTGTTCACCTATTCTTTCTGGACACGTTGATATGCCTGAATTCCTTAACCTGATCCCCCCTGATGAAGCCCTTGACAAGTTCCTTGGCGCTTTGTCGTTTTCACTCCAGAGTGAAATTGTCCCTGTACCCGAGTCCCTCGGGCGTGTGGTGTTTTCGCCGGTCACCACCGGTACCCCGATGCCAGAGTTTCGTCGTTCGACGGTGGACGGGTTTGCGGTCCGGGCAGAGGATACCTATGGAGCCAGTGACGGTTTGCCGGCATACCTGCCGCTGATCGGCGAGGTGCGGATGGGGAGGGCGCCGGATTTTTCTCTGCAACCTGGCCAATGTGCGGTCATTCATACCGGCGGGATGCTTCCCGAGGGGGCGAATGCTGTCATTATGATCGAATATACCCAGCAAGCCCGAGAAGATGAGGTGGAGTTGCTGCGTCCGGTGGCGGTCGGTGAGAATGTGATCGAGATAGGCGAGGACGTGGCCGCTGGTGAAGAAGTGATCCCGGTAGGGCGGCTGGTCCGCCCGGCTGAGATCGGCGGCATGATGGCTTTAGGCGTCACCGAGGTCAAAGTCGCCCGCCCGCCCCTGGTTGGGATCATGTCGAGCGGTGATGAGGTCGTCTCCCCGGACAAGCCGGTCCAGCCCGGGCAGGTACGGGATATTAATTCTTTTACCTTGAAAGCGCTGGTGGAGCGAGCTGGCGGCCGAGCCAGGCTGTACGGCGTTTCGCCTGATAACTTCGATAAGTTGGCCGCGTTGGCCGCGCAGGCACATCGGGAGTGCGATCTGGTGGTGATCACCGCTGGGTCTTCGGCCAGCGTGCGCGATCTGACCGCTCAGGTGATCGATGCACTCGGCAAGCCGGGCGTACTGGTGCACGGGGTCAGTGTCAGGCCGGGAAAGCCCACCATCCTGGGGGTGTGTGATGGGAAACCGGTGGTCGGACTGCCCGGAAACCCGGTCAGCGCGCTGGTGATCGCAGGCCTGTTCGTAACGCCTGTGATCTACGGTTTCCTCGGCCGGGAAGCCAACCGCATCCCGGAAGTGGTGGACGCGGTTTTAACCGTAAATTTAGCCTCACAGGCTGGCCGTGAAGATTTTGTGGCTGTCTCGCTAGAGGAGAAGGATGGTCAATTCCTGGCTGAGCCGGTATATGGCAAAAGCAATCTGATCTTTACCCATGTCCGGGCGCACGGACTGGTGCGGGTGGCGGCCGATGCAAATGGCTTGCCAGCGGGGATGAAGGTTCGGGTCTGGAAGATCTAGCCAGAAAGGAACTGAATGTCTGTCTATCTACATGATATCCCTCTGGATGAGGCGCTGGACCGTTTCTGGAAAGCGCTGCACACGGCAGGAATGGCCGGCGTGCTTGATGAGGAATCGATCCCGCTGGACCTTAAAGCTGTGGGCCGGGTGTTGTCTCAGCCAGTGTGGGCTCGGGTCTCTTCGCCGCATTATCATGCCGCTGCCATGGATGGTTATGCCGTCAGGGCAGAGGAAACCCGCGGCGCGCGCCTGACTGCGCCGATGAGCCTGGCTTGCGGTGATAAATCCCGGTATGTGGACACCGGTGATCTGCTGCCGGAATCCTTCGATGCTGTCATCCCGATCGAGAATGTTGAAGCGCTCACCCCGGACGGAGAGATCGCCGAAGACCCTCGCAATCCGGCCGCGATCCGCATTCGGGAAGCGGTGGTGCCCTGGCAGCATGTGCGCCCATTGGGCGAGGATATGATCGCAACCCAGTTGGTGCTGCCAGCCGGGCAGGTGATCCGGCCGGTTGATCTAGGCGCTTTGGCTGGAAGCGGGCAGACTGCGGTGATTGTCAGCACCAGACCAAAAGTGGCAGTCATCCCAACCGGGACAGAGTTGGTGGAGATTGGTTCGGATGCCCAGCCTGGTGAGATACTGGAATATAACAGTCTGATGCTGGCGGCCCAGGTGCAGGAGTGGGGTGGGTTACCGCACCAGATGCCGATCCAGGCAGATGAATTCGAGATCATTAGAAAAACTGTGAAGGCGGTCGCTAAAGAGCATGACCTGGTACTGCTAAATGCCGGTTCATCTGCCGGCGCGGAAGATTTTTCCGCCAGGGTGGTGGAAAGCCTGGGGACGCTGTTGGTGCATGGGGTGGCGGTCCGGCCCGGGCATCCGGTGATCCTGGGGTTGCTGGATGTGAACGGGAATCGTAAGGTACCGATCATTGGTGTTCCAGGTTATCCGGTTTCTGCTGCCATCACCGGCGAATTGTTTGTCGAGCCGCTGCTGGCTCGTTGGCTGGGCCGCACGGCGCGGGAACCGGAAATAATCGAGGCTGAATTGACCCGGAAGGTCACTTCTCCTGGCGGGGATGACGATTTTCAGCGGGTGGTGGTTGGCCAGGTGGGGGAGCGCATCCTGGCTGCGCCGCTGCCACGCGGCGCGGGAGTGATCTCCTCGCTGGTGCGGGCGGACGGATTGGCCTTGATCCCACGCGGGTCTCAGGGCGAGTCAGCAGGTGCAACGATCAAGGTTCGCCTGTACCGCAGCAAAGCAGAGATCTCACGGACGATCATGTCGATCGGTTCGCATGACCTGACCCTGGATCTGATCGCGCAATTCCTGAGCCAATACCAGCGCCGGCTGACATCAGCCAATGCAGGCAGCCTAGGCGGGCTGATGGCATTACGGCGCGGTGAGGCGCATCTGGCAGGGTCTCATTTATTGGATCCCGACACGGGCGCTTATAACCTGAGGTATATCAGTCAATATCTGCCAGGGGTTCCCGTCCGTTTGATTGGTCTGGTGATGCGGCAGCAAGGATTGATGGTGCCGGCGGGAAATCCGAAAGGTATCCAGGACCTGAGAGACCTGGCCCGGCCGGATGTTGGGATCATCAACCGGCAGCGCGGCGCGGGGACACGCGTCCTGCTGGATTATCAACTGGACCAATTGGGGATCGACAGGGCAGCTATCCATGGGTATGCTCATGAAGAGTTCAGCCACCTGATGGTGGCTGCCTCGATCGCTTCAGGCCGGGCTGACTGCGGGATGGGGATCGCCGCGGCTGCAGATGCGCTGGGTCTGGACTTCATCCCACTGTACGAAGAACGCTACGATCTGGTCGTACCAGAGGAGCATATTCACAGCAATCTGCTTCGCCCCTTGTGGGAACTGCTCGATCGGGATGATTTTCAAGCGGCAGTCAGCCGACTCCCCGGTTATAATACCCGAGTGATGAATAAAACCATGGCAACCGTGTCGTAAGGAGAAAACGTTGAAAGCCCTGATCGTGGATGACAACCGCCAGATCGCTGACAGTATGGTGCAAATGTTGGCATTCTTTGAGATGGAAGGCGTGGCTGCTTATGGCGCCAGAGCCGGACTGAATGCCTTAAAGGAATTTACACCGAATATCGTTTTTCTGGACCTCAATATGCCCGGGCTGACCGGCTTTGAAGTCCTCGGTTTCATGAGGCGCGAACCGCATCTAGCTGAGATTCCGGTGATCGTGGTGACATCGGACGACCAGCCGGAGTCGGCTGATCGGGCCATGCAGAACGGCGCAACGGCCTACGTGATCAAGCCGATAACGCTTGATGTGCTGGAAGCAGCCCTGAAATCACTGGAAATGATCCCCTGAAACGGAGGAAGAATGGCAGAGATCAAGGTTGGGATGCAGGCTCCGCAGTTTACGCTCCCAGACGAGAATGGCACTCCACATTCGCTGTCGGATTACCGTGGCAAGATCGTAGTGCTGTATTTCTATCCGAAGGACGACACCAGCGGTTGTACGACTGAGGCTTGCAACTTCCGGGATGACTATTCCGCTTACGAGCGCGAAGATGTGGTCATTCTGGGGGTCAGTGCAGATGATGAACAGTCGCATCTCAAGTTCAAGGCCAAATACGACTTACCGTTCACCCTTCTGGCAGATACTGGTAAGGAGGTCGTGAACCAATATGGAGTATGGGGGAAGAAGAAGATGTATGGCAAGGAGTACATGGGGATTTTCCGAACGACATTTATTATTGATAATAATGGAAAGATCGCAAAAATATTTGAAAATGTCAAACCGGCCAGTCACAGCTCTGAGGTGCTGGAGGCGATCACGGCGCTTGCCTGATTGATCCATCCGTATATAAAAACGGGACGCGGCATCTGCCGCGTCCCGTTTATTACAGGTGACCAGGTTATTCCCGGATCGGAAGGAAGAGGTCGAAGCGGTTCCCGGTCCGGCTGCCATCCCAATGGTCGTATTCCTCCTCAAACCACTGATGGGCGGCATGTTCGTATTTGCTGCCATCTCGCCAGGCAACCAACTTCTGCCAGATCTCCCCGATCATCGATAGGTCCGGGCAGTATGCCACCGCGTACAAGCCGCCCCCGAAATCAACCTCCTTTGCCCCATGATTCTCAGGCAGGCCGTCGGCTGGGACGATCCAGACTTCGTAGCCATAGTTCGGACTGGCGGACGAAGGGCTGGGGTTGTTGAAACCAAAGTTGCGATAAGCGCCAGCCTTGTACAGTTGGTGTTTTTTCAGCCAATCGACCGCCTTCGCATGTGCTTCCGGTTCTGGTGAATTACCGAAGCCATAGAAGGCGACGGCTTTCATCGGCGGAAGGGTGACAATTTTAACTTCTATCTTTTCCATCATTCATCCTTTCATTCAGTAGTTTTTATGTATGTGCGCATTTCTTCCACATCATACCCCCTATAGATGACAACCACTGTCAGGTATTTATGCTAAAATTGGATTGGTGGTGAGATGCGCGCAGACCGACTCCTAAAGATGATGTTCATCCTGCAATCCAGAGGCCGACAGACTGCACGGAGCCTGGCGGAAGAACTCGAGGTCTCCGTCCGCACGGTCTACCGAGATGTGACTGCGCTGAACACAGCCGGCGTTCCAGTCTACACGGAAAAAGGACCGGGTGGGGGTATCCTGTTGATCGAGGAGTATCGGACCTCACTGACGGGACTTTCGCCCGGGGAGGTCCAAGCGTTGTTTATGCTCAACATCCCTGCTGCAGCCGCCTCTCTGGGGATGAGTGGGGAAGTAAAGGCGGCAATGCTTAAACTTTCTGCAGCTCTGCCCGGTTACCTTCAGAAGGCAGAAACTGGAGTCCGCCAGCGGGTTATGATCGATGCCGACTGGCAGCGCGGTGCCTCTGACCGGTCTCCAGGTTTCCTACGGGAACTTTACCAGGCAGTCTGGAACGACCACAAGGTCAGGATCGAAGTGGAATACATCTTCGGATACCGGGCGCGGCACCTCGTCGAGCCATATAGTCTGATCGCTCTCCGCCGAGAGTGGCACCTGGTCTGCCGGGTTGGCGATAGATATAAAGTTTTCTCGCTGGAAGATATTCGATCTCTCGAGGTCACAAACGAAAAGTTCTTCAGGGATGCCGGGTTTGATTTGAGCGCGTTCTGGAAATCATGGAATGCTCACCAGGATGGGTATGAGTATATGGTTTGGCTCTCCACGAACGAGAAAGGACTAGCGCACTTGCAGCAAGCCGATACCTGCTCCGTCCTCGGCATTGATCCAGATCCATCCCGCGAGGGCTGGTTTCTGGTATCTGCCCGGTTCTTCAGTTTTGGAGAAGCTCGGCGCACGGTCATGGACCTGGGCAGCGCGGCTCTGGTATTAGAGCCGGAGGCACTCCGCCGTACGATTGAGGATCTCGCCAGCCAGATTCTCGATTTGTACCAGAAGTAGGAAAACCCGTCAGGTTTTGATATAATGACGGGGTTTGGTTGACCTTTACTCACAGATCTGGAGGACACATACGATATGGCTCGAAAGAGAATTCTGATCATGGGGGCAGCAGGCCGAGATTTCCACAATTTCAACACTTTTTTCCGGGACAATGAGGATTTTGAAGTGGTGGCATTCACAGCCACTCAGATCCCGGATATTGAAGGACGAACTTACCCGGCGGAACTGGCTGGCAAGCTGTACCCGAAAGGGATCCCGATCCATCCGGAGGAAGAACTGCTCGACCTGATCAAACAACATAAGGTCGACCAGGTAGTGTTTGCCTACAGTGATGTGATGCATACCTATGTTATGAACAAGGCCTCGATGGTGCTGGCTGCTGGTGCGGATTTCCGCCTGATGGGTTTCGACAGCACTTCAATAAAATCGACTAAGCCGGTTGTTTCGGTGTGTGCTGTCCGGACCGGCTCCGGTAAGAGCCAAACTACGCGGCGGGTCTCGCTGATCCTGCGGGAGATGGGGTACAAGGTGGCTGCCATCCGTCACCCGATGCCTTATGGCGACCTGGCCAAACAGGCCGTGCAGCGCTTTGCAAACTATGATGACCTGGACAAGCATGATTGCACGATCGAGGAGCGCGAGGAATATGAACCGCATATTGACAACGGCGTGATCGTGTATGCCGGCGTCGATTATGAGCGCATCGTGCGGCAGGCTGAGCAGGAAGTGGATATCGTTTTGTGGGACGGCGGCAACAATGACCTGCCGTTCTACAAGCCTGACCTCCATATTGTCGTGGCCGATCCGCACCGTCCCGGACACGAATTGACCTACCATCCTGGCGAGGCCAATGTCCGGATGGCAGATGTGTTTGTCCTGAACAAGGTCGACACCGCGACCCCTGAGGGCGTGCTGACTGTTCGTGAGTCGCTGCGCAGCCTGAACCCGAAGGCGGTCATGATCGAAGCCGCTTCTCCGCTGTTTGTTGATGACCCGGCTGCCATTCAGGGCAAGCGGGTGCTGGTGGTGGAAGATGGCCCGACCCTGACCCATGGCGAGATGGCTTATGGCGCGGGGTGGGTGGCTGCCCGCCGCTTCGGTGCCGCCGAGATCGTGGACCCGCGGCCGTTTGCGGTTGGTTCGATCGTGGAGACCTATAAAAAATATCCGACCACAGGGATGGTTCTGCCTGCGATGGGCTATGGCACCAAGCAAATGAAAGAACTGGAGAAGACGATCGCCAACGCCGATGTGGACCTGGTGATCGTGGGTACGCCGATTGATCTGACCCGGATCATTAAGATCAAGCAGCCCCATCAGCGGGTGCGGTATGAACTGCAGGAGATCGGACAGCCGACCCTGGCTGACCTGCTCGAGAAGAAATTCGGGCGTAAGTCCTGAACCTGGTTTGATGAACAAACAGAGGCGGCTATCAATGCCGCCTCTTTTTTCTTAATCAATCTCTCTCTCAACCTGTGATCTCATCATAGATCTTTTCCAGCCGGGAACGGGCTTCGTCCAGGGTGATGTCCTCGATGATTGACCACTCCTGGATGAACAACCCTTCGACGGCATCAAAGATCTTCTGTTCGAAGTCGTTCAGGCCCTGATCGCGCTTGCGGTGGAGCAGGTCTCTGAGCATCTGGGCAGAGGTGTCCATCTCGCTGTGGGATGTAATCTCTGAGATCAATTTGCGTCGGTCGTTGTGATTCTCGGGAAGAATTTCCGGCTTGGTACGCAGGGTTTGTTTGGCTTTGCGTAGTTTGTAGCTGGAAGACAGCATCCGGATGCGGTCGTTGATCGCATCCTGGACGGGGACAAAAAAGGTGCTGTTGGCCGCATCCACCCGGTAGTAGCGGGCTTTGTCCTCTCCGATGGTTTTTGTCTCGATTGTTTGAATCTGACCGATCCCGTAATACGCGTGGACGATCCAGTCGCCTTTTTCCAGGTATTCGGGCTTTTTACTCACAGGGTGCTCCTTGCTTGCGGGGCCTGACATGTCTATAAAAAGTATAACATTTTAAAACTTAAAATCCAAATATCACCCGATTTGAGGCTCTAAATGGGGGTTAACTGGTCCTGGAAAGCACAAATCGGAATAACGGACGGTCGAATTTCTCCCAGGCGCGCTGGAAGCGCGTTTTGACGGGGGATTCGAAATCGGGTAGATAGTCTTCAGAATGGGTGCGTGCCAGCCGCGGCTCAGCCTGGACCAGCATGAGCATGTCTTTCAGGAGGTCCGGTTGGTCGGTCACCACCTGGAGGATGCCGGCCGGGGAGAGAGCGGTGGCCATCAGATCAAGGAACCGCGCGGAAAAGATCCGGTTCTTTTGCCGCCGCGCGCCGCCCAGGTTGGGATCGGGGAAGATCAGGTGGACACCCGCCAGGCTGGCTGGCGCGATCAGCGGATAGAGCAGATTGAAATCCGACCGGATAAAGAGGATATTCTCAAGATCTTTCCTGGCAGCAGCGTTGACGGCATGGTAAACCGTACGCCGGGAGACTTCCACTCCCAGGTAGCAGCCCGCGGGATCGAGTTCAGCACAGGCGATCAGGAATACTCCAGTGCCGCAGCCAATCTCCAGCGTGAGTGGGGCATCCCGTTTGAAGAGCAGGCGGCTGGTAAGGGCGCCAAACTCTTCCGGATGGTGGTAAAGCTGGCGCGGGTCCCACTCCCGGAGGTAACGGGCTCGGGTTTTCGGGTTGGGAGGGATGAACTTGACGCGCGCGATGCGCCGGCCGCGCGACATGTCTAGGCCTGCACCGGGCGAGGCAGAGTGGGGATCTGGAAGGTGAGGGCGTAGAAATCTGTGCCGTCAATGATCCTGGAAGTGATGCCTTGCATGCTGTGCGGGACCAGGCGGACGATCGCGCCGACAGCCTCCTCAGGTGTGCTGGCATACTTGCGGTGGGCCGGCATGCGGCTCAGGACAAGCTGCGCGCCGCTAACCTCATCCAGAATATGCACGGTGGTGCCCGGCCGCGCCAGCCGGGCCATCTCGCTGACCGAACGGAAGGGATCGCGGATGAACTGCAGCGCACCCATCTGGAAGACCAGGTCGAAAATGCCATCGCGGAAGGGCAAATAAGCGGCATCTGCCTGGAAGAATTCTGCCCAGCGTTCAAGCCGGCCAGCCTGCCGTTGGGCCTGACGGAGCATGGCGAATGAATTGTCGAGGGCAAAATAGTCGATCTCTGCCGGCAGGTAGGCCAGGTTGGCGGCCGTACCGGCCCCG
>JAGVCA010000029.1 GCA_020059485.1 Anaerolineales bacterium | reverse complement strand
GCAGAAATCGCCCGGCTGCGCATGCGCCTGAACAAGAAGCGCGAGTATATCGCCATCCTGGAACTGGAGCTGTTCAACACCCGGGTCACCATCCATGAGTTCATGAAACTTTACAATGAACGCGTCGGTCCGCTGGAAGAGTATTTGCGCGCCTTGCGTCGCAAATTGTATGAAGTTCTTGAATCCCAGCGGCCCGGACCGGAAGACGAGCCCGACACTTTCCCGGAAGAAGAAGATTTCGCTTACCAGGACCGCGAGGATAACCAGGGCTGGCGAAAGATCGATAACGGTAAGAAATCCAAATACAGCCCGAAGATGGAAGAACAGATCAAAACCCTGTTCCGCGAACTGGCCCGCCGCTTCCACCCGGACCTGACCTCAGATCCCGTAGAAAAGAAATGGCGCGAAGAGGTGATGACCCGCGTCAACCAGGCTTACGCCAACCGCGACCTGAAAGCCTTGCGCTCACTGGCGGAACAACCCGACCGACCGGTGGACTCTCCAGACCAGACCAAGGAACAGGAGATCGCCGGTCTGAAGACTGAGCTAAAACGCCTGGATGGCGTGATCGCCGATCTGAAAGCCCGTATCAAGCACCTGGAAGATTCTCCCGCCTGGCAATTACGGATGGAATCCCAGCTCAAACGACGGGATGGCACCGATGTACTCTCCGAAATGGAGACCCGGTTCCGCGAGCAGATCAGCGATCTGGAAGAGCACCTGATTGTCCTCGGTATCAACCTCGAAGAGGTCACCGTAGCCGAACCGCCGCGCTGATCGTCCCGCCCGATGCACCCATGCTGCACACCCTGACAACTGGATTCGAACCAACCGGCCGCCTGGAGTTGGATGCCGCCGCTTTCCTGATTCGGCACAACTGCCCGGGCACCGCCGCCCATTCCCGGGATGTGGAAGCCGCCGCTGTGATCCTGTCAGAGCGGTTTGGCGTGCCAACGGCCTCTGTCTCCACGGCAGCCTGGCTGCACGATATCAGCGCAGTCTTCCCCAACGACCAGCGGCTGGAAGTCGCCCGGCAGTTGGAATTGGAGATCCTGCCAGAAGAGGCCGAAGTACCGCTGCTGCTGCACCAGAAGATCTCAGCTGAGATCGCCCGGGAGATCTTCCAAGTTCGGGATGCGGCCATCCTGCAAGCCATCGGCTGCCACACCACCTTGCGGTCCAGCCCTTCACAGCTCGACCTGGTCTTATTTGTGGCCGACAAACTGGCCTGGGACCAACACGGCCCTCCTCCGTATGGATCAGAAATTCAAGCCGCCCTGGCAGGGTCTCTCGAGGCGGCAGCCTTTGCCTACCAGCGCTGGCTGTGGTCCAGCCGCAAAATCAAGGTCATCCATCCCTGGATGCGCCAGTCCTATCAGGAACTGCAGGCTCAGTTCTCCCCCGCTCCCTGAATTAATGTAAAATGGAAGTATGAGTACTTCCACAGTCCGCCCGGCGATCCTGGCCGGACGCTGGTACCCAGCTGACCCGGCCGCGCTTCGCAAAGAGGTGGACGGATACCTTGCGTCAGCCGGCCGCGTCCACCAGACCCGCGAAGTTGTCGGGCTGATCGCGCCGCATGCCGGACACCGGTTTTCCGGACCGGTGGCAGGGTATGCCTACGCGGCAGTCACCGGACGGCAGTATGATACGGTCGCCGTCCTGTCGCCTTTCCATGCCGGGCACCCGGCGCCCACGCTGACTACTGTATTCCGCCAGTATGCCACCCCTCTCGGGCAAGTGCCGGTGGATACAGATACCCTGACCAGGCTGGGTGCGCACATGACCGAGGATGGACTGCCGCCGCCGCTGCCGATGGACCACGAGAGTGAGCATGCCATCGAGATCCAGCTGCCTTTCCTGCAATGCGCGTTGGATGGCGAATTCAAATTGCTCCCGCTGATGCTGGCTTCGATCACCTACCCGTGCGCCCAGGCCCTGGGCCGGGCTTTGGCCCGCTGCCTGGATGGACAGAATGCCTTGCTGGTCGCCAGCACCGACCTCTCCCATTTCTACCCGGAAGCGGCCGCCAACAAGATGGATCGGATGTTGCTTGAGGCGGTTGCCAGCGGCAGTGTCGAGGCCGTGATCGAAACACACCGCTGCGGGCAGGCCCAGGCTTGCGGGATCATGGCGATCGTGGCAGTGATGACGGCTGTCCGGCAGTTAGGCGCATCGGAAACCGCCATCCTGCATTACGCCACCTCTGGGGCGGTCACAGGCGATCTGGAGCAAGTGGTCGGTTACCCGGCAGGGGCTTTTCTGAAACCAAACCGCAACCAGGAGACATCATGACCGAGTTGACCTTCCCCGAACTGGCAGAGCAGATCCAAAAACACTTCGCCGAGCAGACCTATGCCGAAGGGCTTTCGCTCGCCAGCAAGCACCTCACCGCCTTCCCGGAAGAATACACCACCATTAATTACTGGCGCATTTGCCTGGCCGCCCGGCTGGACCAACCTGACCTGTGCAACACCATCCTGGAATCAACGCTGGCCTCCGGTATCTGGCTGTCCGATTTCCTGCTGCGGCAGTCGCCCTCGCTGGAAAAAATGCAGGGCAACACCGAGTTTGAACGTCTGGCCGGGATTTCGGCCCAGATGCGGGAAGTGGACGGCGCGGAGGTCCCGCTGCTGGTCGCCCGGCCGCAAGATGCCTGCAATCCTGGCGAGGCCGGTTGCCCGGCGGTCATTTTCCTGCACGGTAACATGGATTCCGCCCAAAAGAATCTGGAAGCCTGGGCTCACCTACCGGCAGAAGGCTGGCTGGTGGCCGTACCGCAGTCCAGCAATGCCCTGTGGGCTGGCGCATATATGTGGACCGACCACGAAACTGCCCGTCAGGAATTGACCGAAAACTACCAGCGGATCACCAACCAGTACAGCCTCGACGAACAGCGACTGGTATGGGGCGGTTTTTCGATGGGCGGAGAGATCGCCCTGGCCCTGGCCCTGAGCGGCGATCTCCCCGCCAGCGGCTTCTTCCTGCTTGGGCCGGGCGGTCGGATGATGGACCAGATCGAAGACTGGCAGCCCTTGATCGCGCAGGCTGCCGGGCGGGGATTGCGCGGGGCGATCCTGATGGGGGAGGCGGACGAGACCATCCCGCGCGAGAATATCCGCAGGCTGGCAGAGCTGCTCAACCAGGGCGGGATCCCGACCCAATTGCAGACCTTCCCCGGGCTGGGACATGCGTATCCGCCCGACTTTGAGCAAGCCGCAGCCGAAGCGCTTGCATTTATCCTGTCCTGACCGCCGTCACGAGACCTGACCCGTAAATTTGGCGGCGGATTTCAGGGCTTTATGCTATCCTATTGACAATGAAGAAGAACATCCATCGCCCTCTGTTATTGCAAGCCGCAGCCCTGGTTCTCGCCGCCCTGGCGTTGGCCGGTTGCGTCCGCCAGGTAGCGCCGCCTGTCCCACCTACCACTGCAGCGACTACCATGCTGGAGGAGATCCTGACCTCCACCCCGATCCCGCTGCCAACCGACACCCCGGTCCCCCCGACACCGACCGAAACCTTAGCCCCCACGGATACACCCGCCCCGACCAACACCCCGGTCGAGGCCACCCCCACGAATACCCCCGAACCCACTGCCGGCGCAGATGAGGAAGGCACACCCGCACCCACCGGGTCCGCCACCCCGCGCCCCACCTTGGCAGGTGTCGAGATCGATCCAGACCAGGAATTTACTGGCGCGCACCATGTCGATGAGATGGAAACCGTCAGCCTGTGGACCGACCAATCCGGCTCACTGCCCGACTCCCAATACCTCAAGATGGAAATGGCGGACAGCGTCATGACCGTCACAGGAAAACTCGGACAGTGGGATACCTGGTGGGTCAGCGGGTTCACCCTGACCAATTTCTATATCGAGATGGATGTCAATACCGGCGACTGCAATCCGGACGATGCCTACGGCATGATCCTGCGCGCTTCGCAATCCGGGCAGCCGACCCGGGGTTACCTGATCGCCTTCACCTGCGATGGGAAGGTCTACGCCAAACGGCTCGATTCGGTCACCCCATACGTCGCCACATCGATCCTGCTGCCAACCGCTACTGATCTAATCTATGCCGGCAAGGACCAGGACAACACCATCGGCATTTTGTTCGACGGCAGTTCGATCTCGCTGTATCCCAACCGGCGGTACTTTACCACCATCACGGATACCACCTTCCCTTGGGGCCGCTATGGCATCTATGTCCAGGCGGGAGAGGCCGGCAATTTCACCTTCACTATCTCAGAGATCCGTACCTGGGGCGTACAGTAACCGATCTGATTCTATTTTTTGGATGATCGTCCATCGCGGTACCAGCGCACCGAGAGGCATGTGCCCTCTTCGGACGCGGACGAGATCTGGACTTCGGCACCGATGATCACCCCGCGTTCGAATATCCCGGCCAGCCCAAACCGTTTCTGACGCACAGAGTCATTGACTGACTGCTCCCCCTCCCACCGGAAACCGCGACCATTATCCGAGATCTGCAGGTCGGCCTTGTCCGGTAATAGCTGGCCGCTGACTTTGATCTCCGAAGCCCCGGCATGCTCGACTGCATTCTCACAGGCTTGCTGGACGATGCGGAACAGCTGCGTTTTGACTTCCTGCTCGTAATTCGAACCGGAGTTCTTAACCTCCACCACCACCCTGGTCTCGTCTTTGATCCGCCTTTGCAGGTGGTCGAGATAATCATCCAATCCATGATACAGGCTGTATGCCAGCATCGGCGGGCGCAGCTCGTAAATCGAATTGCGCAAGCGGTCCGCGATCTGCAGGTAGGTCTCCCGCACCAGATCTGCCGGGACATCTCCATCCAGATCAAGCAAGATTTCAGACAGGTAATTCAGGAGATCATCATGAATCTCGCGCGCCAGGTTGGTACGTTCGCGTTCTTGGGCGGTGATCAGGTCGCGTGATATGTCTCGCAGCCGCTGGTTGGCTTGTTCCAGCTTCTGCTGGGTTTCCTTCAAGGGGGTGATATCCTGCCCCATGACCTGATACTCCAACAGGCTGCCCTCGCGGTCATAGATCCCGGTGACCGTCCAGATCATCCAGCGCAGCCGCTGATGCTGGTCGTAGATCCGCATTTCATGTGAACATTCCGGAATTTCAGGGGTCAGGGCCGGCACCTCTTCAGACAAGAACTTCAAAGCCGCCTGCCGGTCCTCCGGGTGAATGCCTTCACCGGTGATGGACGCCTGCTCGGCGACAGCATGTTCCCCCCTCAGGTCCAGGTAGGCCTGATTGTAGAACGTGAATTCCCCCTCCGGCGAGGAGCGGATGACCACGGTATTCTGGGTTGAGATCACCGCGTGGTAGCGGCGCTCGCGCTTGCGCAGGTCAACCACCATTTCCTCAAGCACCTGAGCAAGGATGTCGACCTCATCAAACATCCATGTTTCGCGGATGCCGTGAAAAGAGACCGGCTGGTCTTCTTTCGGTATTTTACGAGCGATCTGGATGAGCGACTTGACCGGATTGACGAACCGGTTCAGCAGCAGATACAGGAACAGCAATCCCAGCGGGATGCTATACAGCATGACATCTAAGACGCGCGATTGTGCATCGGCGCGGACGGCCTCAACAATATCGGCCTGATAATCAACCCCAATCCCGGCCACCTTCTCACCGGTGGGACTGGTCAGCGGCATGTAGGCGGTCGCCCAACGGCCAAACTGATCTTTATAGATGCCAAAGTCACGCGGTGGATCGATCCCTGAGGACTCCAGGAAGTCCGCCATCGAGGATTGCAGTGCTCCGATCCACCTCCCCTGGTTGGCCGCAGACCACTCCCGCAATTGCCTTACAAACGGACCTTCCCCATGCCGGAAGGTCGGTTCCTCCAAGCCGTTGACGGCATCCTCGATATTGCCCCGTTCGACTTGCAGAATACCAGCTGCATGAGGCGCGTTGTAGATGGCATGCAGATCCACCACGATCACGATCTCTTCCGGGGTTTCGCCGCGCAGATACAGGAACGGCCAGGCATCCGGCTCCGCCTGGTGGATGGTATCCAGCCATTCGATCAGCGCCAGGTAGCGCGGGTCATTCGAAAACCCTTCCGGGTTGGGTTCGCCGGTGGCGGCCAGGGCCAACAACAGATCAGTGTCCACACCGGCCGCCGCGCCAGTCATGGTATCCACCAGGTCGTCTTTCACCTGTTTATCCGCATGATCGGTCACGGCATAGATCAGGTTGAAATACAGAGCGATAAAGGTCAAAAGGAAGAAACTGCCATAGGCCAGCAGCAGTTTCAACCGCAGTGGGAGGAAACGCTTTCCATTCCCGGGTGTTCCTTCTGCCATCCCCTTCTCCTGACTCGTTGGAGGACCACGCCAAAACAAATTGCCACAATCAGGGCTGAATTATTCTATCCTGTTTCGGAGCGCGACCGCAATACCCGTCAACTCCTGAGGGTCACCCAGGCACCCAGCAACATGATCGAAAAACCGGCCAGCTTGGGCCAGGATAACTCCCGCACAGCCGCACCCAGCAGTCCATAATGGTCGAGCAGTGCGCCGACCAGGATCTGCCCGATGATGATCAGCATCATGGCCGGAGACACCCCGATCCGCGGGATCATGTAACTGATCGAGGCCAGTACGATCAGGCCAAAGACCCCGGCCGCGAAGACATACCAGGGCAACTCCCGCCATCGGGCAAGGTTGCCACCGCGCTGCAGCACCATCAGCGGCAGCAGGCTGACCAGCACGCCGCCGGCATGCACGATCAGCACGCTCTCAAAAACGCCAAGTTTCTGTGTGATGATCGAAGCCAGCGGGCCTTGTAGCCCAATGGCCATCCCGCTCAGGATCCCGACCGCGATCAAGAATAACAATGCTTGCATTTCTTCCTCCTGAATACAAAAGTGGCGCAGCGGTTGGTCCCTTACTGCGCCACTTCGTCTATCCCCTAAGGTATCTGCGCTATTCTACCGGAATTGCTTCCAGTGCGTCAACCATCCGGGAGAGCACATCAAAACCGCCCTGCCAGAACGCCGGCGTACGGACATCCACCCCGGCCCGGTCCAGGATCTCCACCGGCGGCATCGACCCGCCCGCGGACAGGATCTCGAGATAGCGCGGGATGAAACTCTCGCCTTCCTGCTGGTACTGCTGGTAAAGCGCCAGCACCAGCAGCTGTCCGAAGGAATAGGCATACACATAGAACGGCCACAGGTAGATGTGCGGAATCGAGACCCATTCCCAGCGGAACTCATCGCCGACCGAGACTGCCTCGCCGAACTGCTTTTCGAGGTTTTTCATATAGGCATCGGCCAGGTCCTCAACCGAAGCATCCTGCGCGACCAGCTCGTGGGCCTGGCGCTCAAAGAGCGCAAAGAAGATCTGGCGCATGATCGTGGCGTAGGCGTCATCGATCTGCGAGAACAGGATATCGCGGCGGACCTCCTCGTCGGTCTCCTCTTCCAGCAGCCGGTCGATTAGCAGCATCTCGGCAAAGGTCGAGGCCGTTTCGGCCAGCGGCAGGCTGGAATGGAAATTAAAGACATTGTGATGTTCGGCCAGCATGGCATGGATGGCGTGCCCAAGTTCGTGTGCCAGGGTGCCGACATCGTTGGCCTTGCCGTTGTAATTCACCAGCACGAAGGGCGTGACGTCCGGATCGCCGGAGGAGCAGAACGCTCCGCTGCGCTTGCCTTTGCGGACCGAACTGTCGATATGCTGCTGATCGAATACCCGGCGGGCCAGGTCGGCCACGCGCGGAGAGAAGTCCTTGAACGAGTCAAGCACCAATTGTACGGCCGGTTCGTACTCGTAGATCTTGTCGGCCTGCGCCACCGGCGCATAGATATCATACCGGCGCAGTTTGTCCATCTTGAGCCATTTCGCCTTCAGCCGGAAGAAGCGCTGGAACAGCCCGGTATTCTTCTCAGCCACATCCAGCAGGATGCTGACGACATCATTGGGGATGTCGTTATCCAGGTTGCGGACCGAGATCGGCGTGTCGAAACCGCGCAGGTCAATGTTCTCATTGCGAAAGTCGCGCACGATCGTCTGGTACATCTGGCCGAGGATGGTCCCATCATCGCCATACACTTTATAGAGCTGCTGGTAGGCGCGGGCGCGCACATCCGGGTCCGATCCCTGCACCAGGGCCATCAGTTCGCCGCGGGTCAGTTCTTTTTCCTCGCCATCCACCTCGACGCGAAAGACATACCGGTTGGTGATCGAACTGTACAGCGTGCGGATGGCGTTGATGCCAGTGACATCCTTGGTGTTGATGATCTTCTCTTCCGGCTCGGTCAGGGTGTAGGGCTTGAAATTGCGGATCTGCTGCAGCCAGTACTGGTATTCGCCGGCCACTTCCATGAAACGCTTGGTTTCGTCCTCTTCAAGGCTCTTCCACCACAGGCTGAAGAACAGGGTGCGGTTCTGCATCCCGGCCATGAACTGCTGCACCTTGGCCTGGAAGGTCTGGGCTTCCTGATTCTGGGTATCCTCCGAGAACCACAGGCCGGCAAACTGCCCGATGCGGTTGGCCAACCGGCTGGCAGTCTCCTGCGCTTCGACCGCGCTCATGAAGACCTCCACATCCATATCCGCGCCCAGTTTCTCGCGGTAGGACTCAAATTCCGCCACCTGGCTTTCCAGAGAGGCAAAGGCTTGTTTCATCTCTGCGCTGTCATGGCCTGGATACAGGTCGTCCAGCTGCCACTTACCGAGTTCGTATGTCATTGTTCGCTCCTGATGGGATTTTGCGGGTATTATACTGCAATTCGTTCAATCGCCTCCGGCCGCGGCCTCGGTTCTGGCGTATAATCCCCCCATGCCCAACAACATCCTTTTCGATTTGCTCGGCCCGCTGTACGACCGGATCTTTCGGCAGCCGGAACCTGACCGGCTGGACGATCCGCTGCGCTTGCCGGCGGAAGGCTGGCTGCTGGATCTGGGGGGCGGCACCGGACGGAGTTCCGATGGGCTGCAGACCAAGATCGGCCGCCGGCTGGTCTGCGACCTGTCCTTCCCCATGCTGGCCTCAGGCCGAGCGAAAGGGATCCGCCACCTGGTGCAGGCCTCTGCCACCGACCTGCCGTTTGCCCCCGGCACATTTGAACGTATCCTGGTGGTCGATGCCCTGCACCACATGCCCGACCAGCACGCCACCACCAACGAGATGCTGCGGGTGCTGGCGGCTGGCGGCCGTCTGCTGATCGAGGAGCCGGATATCCGGCTGTTTGCCGTCAAATTGATCGCACTGATGGAAACCGTGCTGCTGATGAAATCCCATTTCCACACCCCGGACGAGATCCGGGCGATGGCCGCTGTGAAGGGCGCCGCGGTGGCGGTCCAGTCTGACGGGAGGGGCTCGGTGTGGGTGATGGCGGATAAAGCCCCGAAATAAATTTAGGCCGGACGCAGTGTCCGGCCTGTTCTTTTTTAAGTGATCAATGCAACGACCTGGCAGGTTATTGATTCGCGTCGCAGTAGGTGAACCAGCCTAAAGCAGGCATATCTCCCGGGACTAACGCCAGATGCGTCTCCTGGAGCACTGTACTGCCATCAGAAAGGTTGAGGTTTACATCCAGTGTGTAGGCCGCCTTGATCTCTACCGCAGTTTCACCCACCTGCCAGTCCCAGGAGCCAAAGGCTGGGACATCATTCACCGTCACCTCGATCGGCTGATTGATGACAGAATCCAGGTAAGCCAGGCATTGTTCCTCGCTGTATTGTTCGATCACCTTCGGGTGCAAGTTGTTGTACAGCGAATCGGTATCGCCGGACGCCATCGCCTGGTTGAACCCGGCATAATAGTCCACAAACAGCCCGGTTGGCACATGCCGGATCTCGTTCGCGTTGACATTGACAGTCCATTCACGGGCGAAGTCGAATGAAGGCTCGTACTCAAAGCCGGCAAAGGTCGCCTTCTCGACCCGGAACGGGTAATCGTAATATTCAAAGATCTGATACTGGAATTCAGCCATTCCCAGACTGTCTGTCATTGCCGTTTGGGTCTCGGTACTGCTATCGGGGTAGGTCAGGCTGGTGGCGACTTCAACACCCTCCACCGGATCGAGGTCCTGGTCGTAGATGTACATGAAGTACAGGATCCAGGAAAAGCCAATATCATGAACTACCTCGATGTACCCATACGGGGAAAAGATGTACCTCACATCGGTGTCGGGTGGCGTTGGGGTTGGTAGGAATAGCCCGTTATCTGGATCGGCTGTCTGGGTCTGCTGCTCGATACTGGTCTCGCCGGAATCCACAACCAGTTCTTCTCCCCGATCGATAAAGGGGATGCGATAGTCTCCGATCAAGTCGTCCAGCCGGCCCGACCACCACAGATATCCCGGGACTGCGCAGCAGCAGCACAACAGCAGCAGCACGACCAGCACAATGATCAGCGAACGTCGATCTCTCATCATGATTACCTCCGATAGAGATGTGGTTTTCCCTGTGTGCGGCTGAAATTGGGTTGTTCAGAAAGGGCTGGTGTGGCGCGGGGACCCGCTTTTAATATTGATGATTTAGATAAAACTTGACCGGATTATATCAAAAAAAAACGCCCCACGGACGGATCGCGTTTGTTGGCGGCCCAGTTACGCGGCGTCATCATCCAGCAACTCCCGCAGCCGCTGCCGCAGCGTTTCGATCGGCTGCAAGCCGCCCTCATCATCGCGGTAATACCAGTGGTCCCAGCCGTTGCACGGGCTGTTATTGGCCAGCGCTCGCCCGAGCTTATGAATCGAGCCTTCCATCTCCTGGAAGC
Source organism: Anaerolineales bacterium (assembly GCA_020059485.1). Classification (GTDB taxonomy): domain Bacteria; phylum Chloroflexota; class Anaerolineae; order Anaerolineales; family UBA11579; genus UBA11579. The sequence goes on along the minus strand of JAGVCA010000029.1, from coordinate 5,367 downwards.
GCAGTTTGCTGTCCGGTTTGATCGTGGCGGACAGGGCCTCATGTTTGCGGAAATACAATATCTGCCCCGGCTGGAGCAGGCCATTTTCCAGCAAAGCCGCAAAAGGCACCCTCGGGCCTTTGCGCCGCGGCCCGCGCACATCGAAGGACGCCCGGTCATACGGCTCCGGGTCCACCGCCGCGATCCGCTCCCGGGCGATGCGGACATAGGCCGGGTCTTGCTCGATCCCGATCCACTGGCGGTGCAGCCTGGTGGCCACCACGCCGGTCGTGCCGGAGCCAAAGAACGGGTCGAGCACCACGTCGCCGGGGTTGGTTGATGCCACCAGCACGCGGTACAGCAGCGACTCGGGCTTCTGGGCATGGTGGGCTTTCTCGCCGTCCACCAAGTACCGTTCCGCCCCGGTGACATGCGGCATCAGCCACCAATCGCTGCGCATCTGTTTATCCTCGTGCAGGGCTTTCATGGCGTGGTAGTTAAAGGTATAGCGGGACTTCTCGTCCATTTTGGCCCAGATCAGGGTCTCATGGGCATTGGTGAAGCGTGCGCCCCTGAAGTTCGGCGTCGGGTTGGTCTTGATCCAGATGACATCATTGAGCATCCAGAAACCCAGATCCTGCATAATACCGCCCAGCCTGAAGATGTTGTGATACGACCCGATCACCCAGATCGAACCGGTCGGTTTGAGCACCCGCCGGCATTCCGCCAGCCAGGCCCGGCTGAAGCGGTCATACTCGGCGAAGCTGCCGAATTGGTCCCAGGTGTCATCCACGCCGACCACTTCAGTCATGTTCGGCCGGTAGAGCTTGTCGTTAAGTTGCAGGTTATAGGGCGGATCGGCGAAGACCATATCGACGCTGCCGGCTGGCAGCGCTGCAAGCTGTTCGACACAGTCTCCTTGCAGTATCTGGCCAACCGGTAGTGACATCTGATCCTTTCAGACTCAGCCGTTAAACATTGAAGCGCACGTGGACGATATCGCCATCCTGGACCGGATACAACTTGCCTTCCACCTGCAGTTTCCCCTGGTCACGCAGATGGGACATGCTGCCAGCCTGCAGTAGCAGCGCATACGGGGCGACCTCCGCACGGATGAAGCCGCGGGCCAGGTCGGTATGGATCACGCCGGCGGCCTCCTGGGCCGTCGATCCCTTGCGCACTGCCCACGACCGGACCTCATCTTCCCCAACGGTGAAGAACGACTGCAGCCCGAGCAGCGTATACGACTCGCGGATCATCCGGTTGAGGCCGGGTTCCTCGATCTGGTATTCGGCCAGATATTCGGCCGCTTCGTCCGGCGGCAGCTGCGCCAGGTCCATTTCCAGTTTACCCTGCAATCCGATCACAGGCAAATCACCGGCCGCACCAGCCAGGTCCGGTTCGGGCTGTCCTTCTCCCAGGTTGAGCACGATCAGCATCGGTTTCTGGGTCAGGAACTGATAGCCGGACAGCATTCTGGTCTCTTCCGGATTCAATTCCAGGGTGCGCAGGGGCTGGTCATCCGACAGGTGCGCATGGAGGCGCTCGAACAATGCGATCTCGCGCAGGATCAGATCTTTATCCCGGCCGCCCTTGCCGCGCTCCTCCGCCAGACGTTCCTGTTTTCGTTCCACGGTGATCAGGTCATTGAGCAGCAGTTCGGCGTTCATGGAAGCGATATCCCGGCCCGGATCTGGCGAGCCGAAGGCATGCGGGACAGACTCGTCCTCAAAGCAGCGGACGACATGCAGGAAGGTATCCATATTGCCGAGCTCGTTGCGCAGCTGGCCGGAGACCGCTCCCTGCCCCTTGCCCTCCAGCCCGGCGATATCCGCATAGGTCACCTTGGCATAGGTCACCTTTTTGGGAAGGTAGATCGCCGCCAATCGATCGACGCGCTCATCGGGCACATCGACAATCGCGGTATTGACCTCGATCTTGCCGCTAACCTGGGTCGGCTTATTCTGCCGGGTGAGGGCATTGAAGATCGTGGTTTTGCCAGTTTGTGGTAATCCAATAATTCCAAGTTTCATAACCTGTCTATTTAATCAAAGAAACTCGATTTTGACCAGAAGTTGGTGAGGGAGGAAAGGATTTTTAAGTGGCTTTTTTTGCAGAATGTGGTTAATTAATTATCCATATCATATATGGATTAATAGTTAATAGTATTCGTAGTAGGGGCTGTGGATATGTGGGTAACCCGCTCCCGCTGGGGAAAATGCCCAAGATGTGCTGGAGTGCGTCTCCCCGGTGCCCACGGATATGGCGTACACCCCCAAAAGTTATCAACAGTCCGGCTGGGTATAGATTCGGGATAAAACCAGGCTTTGGGGATGTTTTTCGGTGAGAATGATCGTCTGGTAAAGATGTGTCTTTGCGAAAACCAGTGCCCCCATATATGGGGGTTCCTGAAAATCGCTCTTTGGGCAGTTTTTAGCTGGTTCTCCCCAGTTTAGCCGGGTTATCCACACTTTTTCCCCGGTTATCCACAAATTTGGACCAAGCAAGTCAGGATCGCACCCCCCAAATGTGGGTGCCTGGAGTGGTGCCATGGCTCGGTGGGTCATAAATGCCGCAGGAAGGCATCGGGGTCATTGAGGAAGTCCCGCAGCAGCCGGACATGCTCGATCGACTCGTACCGTACCGGCAGGATCGGCAATTCGTCAAAGCTCAGGATCTCCGCCCCCGGGAAGGCCATCAGGATCGGAGAGTGGGTGGCGATGATGAACTGGGATTCCTGCTCGACCATCTCCTTGATCGCCGAGATCAGCGCCAATTGTCGCAGCGGCGAGAGCGGTGCTTCCGGTTCGTCCAGCAGATACAGCCCGCCGGGTACAAAGCGGGACTGAAACAGGTCCATAAAGCTCTCGCCGTGGGAGCGGGCATCCAGCCCGGCGCCATAGCGCTGCCGCATGTCAGCCAACTGACCGGCAAACGGCATGCGCGCCAGCCCCTGGGCTTGTTTCGAGCGGTCCTGATATTCACGCTCAACCCGCTCGAGTTCCTGCTCCATCTCCTGGCGGGTGTGGGCCTGCTGCCGGACATAGCCAAAGAAATCCTCCGCCCGCAGAAAGAAACCCTTGCGGGTGCGTTTATTCCACACCAGCCGCAGCCACTTGGCAAAGGGATGGATATGGCTCAGACTCGGGTCGCGGTGTGCGCTGCCGCTGCCGACCGTGACCATTTCTGCCGCCGCTGCCAATCCTTCCAACAAAGTGGACTTCCCTGACCCGTTCTCCCCGACCAGTAGAGTTACCGGCTGATCGAACAGCACGGTTTCCCACTGCCGGACGAACGGCAGATCGAAAGGAAACGTCTCCGGGCGGGTTTCGCCGTCTCTCAGTTGGATTTCTCGCAGATGGATCAAAGTCCTGGCTCCGTGAATATTTAATGTGATTATTATACAAAGAAATCCTAAGGCGGTATAATAGAGGGTAGCTGCTGAAATGCCAATGAGTACACCGTCAGATGAACATTTGAAGCCTTTCACCCCCTGTTTTGGTAAACGACAGAATATCATTGACCTGTCTGCCTGTTCGATCAGCAGCCTGTATCTATTGGATAAATTATTATGACACAAAGAAGGATCACCGATGACCTGGACGTCCTCATGGATGTGCTTCCTGAAAAGGTCGCCCAGGCAGTAAAAAAACTAAACCACAGCGCCGATCTGCTCGAGATCATCATGGACCTGGGGCGAGTGCCTACCGCCCGTCTGGTCGCCGAAGAGGTCGTCCTGTTGGAGCAGGAAGTCACCCGGGCGTATATCGACTACGTGGTCGAGCGCCTGGGCGATTTCGATGCCGATAACCGCGCCGGGCTTGAGCGTACCCTGCACCGCATCTCTGCCATCCGCAACCGGCGCGGCGATATCGTCGGACTGACCTGCCGCGTTGGCCGGGCAGTGTATGGCACGATCGATATCCTGCAAGACCTGATCGATCAGGGCAAAAGCCTGCTGATCCTCGGCCGGCCGGGTGTCGGCAAGACCACCATGCTGCGTGAGGCGGCCCGCATTCTGGCGGAGACCAAGCGCGTTGTGATCGTCGATACCTCCAACGAGATCGGTGGCGATGGCGATGTCGCCCATCCCGCCGTCGGCCGGGCCCGCCGGATGCAGGTGGCCACGCCCTCCTTGCAGCACGAAGTGATGATCGAAGCGGTCGAGAACCACAATCCCGAAGTGATCGTGATCGACGAGATCGGGCGCCAGCGCGAAGCTGAAGCCGCCCGGACGATTGCCGAGCGAGGTGTGCAGTTGATCGGCACCGCCCACGGCAACACGCTGGAAAACCTGCTGCTCAACCCGACGCTTTCGGACCTGGTCGGCGGGATCGAATCCGTCACCCTCTCCGATGAGGAAGCCCGCCGGCGCGGCACCCAAAAGACCGTGCTGGAACGCCGCTCCCCACCGACCTTCGATATCCTGGTCGAGATCCAGACCCGGGATGTGATCGCGGTGCATAACGATGTCTCGGCGGCCGTGGACGCCTTGCTGCGCGGCTACGACGCCCCGGCCGAGATCCGTGCCCGCCAGCAGGACGGCAGCATCAAAACCACCCAGCCGGCCCGGATCGTCGGGAAAGGCTCGCAGCGCACCTCGATGAGCAGCCAGGGCCCGCTCCGCCGCGGGAATGGCGCTGGGGCCGCGCCGTCGTCGCCGCAGTTCAAGGAGCAGATCAAGACCCCGCGCGAGCAGCTGTATGAAACCAGTCTGGAACCGGTCCGCAAGGAACCGATCCGGATCTTTGCCTACGGCGTGGCCCGCAACCGGCTGGAGAATGCCGCCAATTATCTCGGCGTGCCGATCATGATCGCCCGCGACCTGAGTGAGGCCCAGGTGTTGGTCACGCTGCGAAACTACTACCGCAAACGTCAGCGCGTGATTGTGGATGCCGAGCGGCGCGGGATGCCTGTGCATGTTCTGCGGGCCAACACCGTGGACCAGATGGAACGCTTCCTGATCGGCCTGTTCGACCTGAACACGGCAGACCAGGTACGTGGAGACGGCAGTCAGCAGGTGGTCGACCAGACCCGCGAGGCCATCACTGCGGTGCTGAACGGGGAACGCTGGGTGGAACTGCCGCCCGCCGCTGCCCGCATTCGCCGCTTGCAGCACCAGCTTGCCTCCGAAGCCCAACTGGTCTCCCACTCCTACGGCAAAGAACCGAACCGGCGGGTCCGCATTTCCGGGAGTGACACCAAAGCGGCGGTAAAATTGAAATAGTACACAAGAGAATGCAGTTTTCACGAACTGCATTCTTTTTACCGAAATAGTGGCTTTTCATTCCCGGCTTCGAGCCGTGGGGATGAAAAGCCACGCGGGATTTGCTTGTCTTGTATGCTGAGGTGTTGTATAATCTGAAACAAGAACAAATGTTTCATTGT
>JAGVCA010000013.1 GCA_020059485.1 Anaerolineales bacterium | reverse complement strand
TTCCCCAAGGCGATCGAGGGGATAGAGGGTGTTGTAGTTCACCCGGTGAGGGTCATGCTCTCACATACGGAATAAAAGACGATATTTTCCGGAACTATGCGCACACCGATATAGTGTTGATTGTTTGTATAATTTATATGTGCAAATCATTGACAAGAATATATATTCCAGATAAAATCTCCGTAAGTAATATTCCTCCATCGATAGGATCGACATGACCACAAACAAACCGCCTCTGTACTACAACCTTGGCGCAATCACGCGCGAGACTGGCCTGCACCCCGATACCCTGCGCGCCTGGGAACGGCGGTATAACCTGCCCCAGCCGACCCGCAGCGACGGCGGCCAGCGACTGTATTCCCAACGCGACCTCGAGATCGTGCATTGGCTGATCGCCCAGCAGAACAAAGGCCTGCGCATCAGCCAGGCTGCCGAGTTGTGGCACACCCAGGTGGACGCCGGGATCGATCCGCTGGCTGAGACCACTAAAGCCGATCCGTACACCCTCACCCCGGTGGTCGAGGGCGGATCGCTAGCCGCCTACCGCCAGGCGTGGATCGAGGCCTCGATGGATTTTAATAACGTCAAAGCCGACCAGGTGCTGACCGAGGCTTTTTCTCAATTCCCGCCGGAAACAGTCAGTTTTGAAGTCCTGTTCGGCGGTCTCAGCGCGATTGGGGATCTTTGGTATCAGGGAAAAGCCTCAGTCCAGCAGGAACACTACGCCTCCGCCCTGGTCGTTCGGCGGCTGAACGCCTTGATCGCCGGCGCACCGCAGCCCAACCGGTTCGAAAAGATCGTGATCGCCGCGCCGCCCGAAGAGGTCCATGTACTCTCCTCCCTGCTGATGACCTACCTGCTGCGGCGGCGGGGATATGATGTCGTCTATCTGGGGGCGGATGTACCGGTTGAGAATTTCCGGGAAACGATCGAGGAACTGCGCCCGAACCTGTTGATCCTGACCGCCCACCTGCTGGTGACAGCCGCCTCAATGCTGACACTGGTCAACGAACTGGCCGGGCTGTCTCTCCGGGTGGCATTTGGCGGTCTGGTATTCATCCGGCTGCCCCAATTGCGGGAGAATATGCCCGGCAAGTATCTCGGCGATGACCTGAAACAGGCCGTCGGAGTGATCGAAAAGGTCCTTTCCACTTCGTCTTCCAAGCTCGAAGCCTTCCACCCAAAAACACCGCCATACCTGGAAGAACTACGCATGAAACTGCCCCACATTGAAACCCACCTGACGGCAGCTTTTGATGATATCCCTTTGCTTCTGTCTGCGCCGAACAACTACATCTCAAAGTACCTGATCTCTGCCATCAAGTTGGGAGATCTTGATTACCTTCACAGCGATCTTGAATGGGCCTACGGCTTGATCACCAATTTCCAGATCCCCGGCGACCTGCTAGTTGAGTTTGTAAACCGTTATCGTCAGGCAGTGCTCGATGTGATGGGCGAGTCCGCCCAACCGCTCGTCCGCTGGCTGGAGCACGGCGCGAAGCAGATCGAAAATTATAACGGCCGCCAGGGAAGATAGGAGGAGAGCATGAAAATCCTGATCTCCGGTGGAACTGGTCTGATCGGTTCCGCCCTGACAGAACTACTGGCAGCAGACGGCCACCAGATCACCATCCTCACCCGCAGCCCGGAAAAATATGCTGGCCAATTACCTGCAGGTGTTACGGCTGCCGGCTGGGACGCCAAAACCCAGAAAGGACTGGGCGAATGGATCGAGTGGGCAGACGCGGTCATTAACCTGGCCGGCGAGAGCACCAGCGGCGACTCGATCCTGGCTGTGCTGACCGACCGCTGGACCCAAGCCAAAAAGGACCGGATCATCACCAGCCGGGTGAATGTGGGCCAAGCCCTGGCTGAAGCGATCCTGGCTGCTGAGAAAAAACCATCCGTGCTGATCCAGGCCTCCGCCATGGGTTACTACAGCCCAAGCGGGACAGAGCCCCTGACCGAGTCCAGCCCGGTTGGGTCGGACTTTTCGGCCCATATCTGTGCCACCTGGGAAGCCTCCACCGCCGGGGTGGAAGATGCCGGGCTGCGCAGGGTAATTATCCGTACCGGCCTGGTGTTCACCCGCCAGGGCGGGATCATGGGGATCATGCTGCTGCCATTCCGGCTGTTCGTTGGCGGCTATTTGGGCAGCGGGTTGCAGCCAATCGCCTGGATCCATATCCGGGATGAGATCGGGGCGATTCGCTTCTTGCTGATGAATGAGACCGCCCGGGGCGCTTATAACCTGGCTGCGCCTGACAGTGTGAACTACCGCCAGTTTGCCGTCACAGCCGGAAAAGTCCTGCGCCGGCCAAACTGGTTCAATCTGCCCGCCTGGCTGTTAAAAGCCGTACTGGGGGAAAAAGCTTCGATTGTGCTGGAGATGCAAGACATTCGGCCGGAACGCCTGCTGGCCGCTGGATACGAATTCCAGTTCACAGACCTGCAGGCCGCCCTCGTAGACCTGACAACTTAGAAACGGAAATCCATGAAAAAACAAATATCGCCATCCCCCAACCGGGATTTTTATTGCTCTGGCATCGACACAGATTGTGTTATACCTGCGATTCCTGGGTGGTGCCGCGCAGAATGATCTCATTCAGCGATCTGACCGGTTGGCTTGAAATGACAGGCGCATGGCGATAGCCCAGCCGCCTCAAACGGATCTTTGACCACTACAAACAGAAATTAGCCGAGTTTTTCGGCATGCTGTTGCCACAATAGGAGGATTAAAAAATGCTGACCTATGTTCATTACGCCATTATCACCGCCACCATCCTGACCGGCTTGTTTGCTTTGCTGGCCCCCAATCGGATTGAAGGGTTCACCGGGATCAGCCCGGTGGGCGGACGCGGCCTCGTCGAGATCCGAGCGATCTTTGGCGGACTTTTCATTGGCCTGGGCCTCGCTGCCCTGATCGCCGGACCCGGCGGGGCATATCTGACCTTGGGGATCGCTTACCTGGCCATCGCTGCGGTCAGGCTGCCGGCGATGTTCATTGACCGTTCGTTCGAGCGCTCGAATTGGATCAGCCTGGCGGTCGAGATCGTCTTCGGCGTGCTCTTGCTGCTTTAAGGGAAACAATTACATGAAAAACCGACCGCTGTTTGCGATCTTCCTGATCGTCTTTATCGACCTGCTTGGCTTCGGCCTGATCCTGCCGCTGCTGCCGTACTACGCTGAAACCTTCGGCGCCAGCGACACCGTCATCGGGCTGCTGGTAGCCTCGTATGCCGCAGCACAGCTGGTCGGTGCGCCGCTGCTGGGGCGCTTCTCAGACCGGTGGGGACGCCGCCCAGTACTGCTGGTCAGCCTGTTCGGCACACTGGTAGGGTTTGTGCTGCTCGGCGTGGCCCGTTCGTTGGCCGTGCTGTTCCTCTCCCGCATCCTGGATGGGCTGACCGGCGGGAATATCAGCGTAGCCCAGGCGTATATCACCGATGTCACCGATGAGAAAAGCCGGGCGCGCGGCCTGGGCATGATCGGGGCAGCCTTCGGATTGGGGTTCATCCTGGGACCAGCCACCGGCGGTCTGTTGAGCCAATTTGGATACGCCGTGCCGGCTTTTGCCGCCGCCGGCTTGGTGACAATCAACCTGCTGTTGGTCGCATTATGGCTGCCCGAATCGCTCAGCCCAGAAAGAAGGGCCGAGATGGCTCAGGGAGAACAGCCGCGTATCTCTCTGCAAGCATTGCTAGAAGCGCTGCGACGGCCGCTCTCCGGGCCGCTGCTGATCACGCGCTTCTTCTTTGGCTTAGCCTTTTCGCTCTTCCAGACCATCTTTGCGCTCTACGCACTGCGCCGCTTCGGCCTGGGTGCACAGCAGACCGGTTTCATCCTGACCTATGTTGGGGTACTCTCAGTGATCGTGCAGGGCGGGTTGATCGGGCGGTTGAGCGAGCGTTTCCGGGACCGCACGCTGATTACCGTCAGCGTAGCGGTCATGGCGGTCTCTCTGCTGGCCTGGGGATTTGTGCCTTCTGTGTTGATGCTGCTGGTGATCCTGGCCCCAATCGCGGCCTCCGGCGGGATCCTGAACACTGTCGTTTCCAGTGCGCTGACCAAAGCCGTGCGTTCCAGTGAGGTCGGCGGGCTGCTCGGTTTGTCTGCCTCGCTGGAAAGCCTGACACGCGTGATCGCGCCAAGCATCGGCGGCCTGATGCTGGATCGTCTGGGAACCTGGTCGCCAGGTGTCTTCAGTTCAGTAGTGCTGACCGGTTTGTTCGTGTACGTCTTCCTCACCATCTACCGCCGAGAGCAGACCACACCTGTACCCGGCCAAGCGGCTACCTAGATTACAATAGGTGCATGGAAAAAGTTACCTTAGTCGCCATCCACACCTTCGGACTGGAGTCGGTGGTCAAACGCGAACTGCTGGACCTCGGGTTCAGCGACCTGACCGTCGCCAACGGCAGGGTCGAGTTCCAGGCAGATGTCACGCAGATCCCGCTGCCGAACCTATGGCTGCGCAGCGCCGACCGGGTGCTGCTCAAAATGGGGGAGTTCTACGCCGACACCTTTGACGCCCTGTTTGAACACACCAAAGCCCTGCCCTGGGAGCAGTGGATCACCCGGGACGCTAAATTCACTGTCACCGGCAAATCCGTCAAATCCACCCTGGCCAGCGTGCGAGCCTGCCAATCGATCGTTAAAAAAGCGGTGGTCGATAAATTATCCGAAAAGTACGGCACCGAGGTATTCCCCGAGAGCGGACCGGAGTACACCATCCAGGTCTCGCTGCTCAAGGACACCGCCACCCTGACGATCGACACTTCCGGCCAGGGACTCAACCGGCGCGGCTACCGCAAATTGGCCGGGCAGGCTTCGCTGAAGGAGACCATGGCGGCGGCGTTGGTACTGCTGAGCTTCTACGACAAGGACCGGCTGCTGATCGACCCGATGTGCGGTTCAGGCACCATCCTGATCGAAGCCGCGCTGATCGCCCGCAACATCGCCCCAAACCTGAACGCCGATTTTGCCGCCATGGGCTGGCCGCAGGTCCCGCAGCGCGCCTGGGATCTTGCCCGTCACGATGCCCGGCAGGCCATCGACCGCACCGGCGAACTGCTCCTGTTCGGCTCCGATATCGACCCGGAGATGGTCCAGGCCAGCAAGGCCAATGCCAGGGCAGCCGGGGTTGGGGATGACATCCTCTTCGAACACAAGGACATCCACGATCTGTGGATCGACCAGCAGTACGGTATCGTGATCTCCAACCCGCCGTATGGCGTCAAGCTGGGTGAGTACCGCGAGATCAACCAGATCTACCTCACACTCAATAAGATGTTCCGCAACAAGTCGGGCTGGTCGGTGTACATCCTGACCGGCGACAAGAAGTTCCCGGACTACTTCAAGCGCGCCGAGCCGGACAAGGTCCGCAAACTCTTCAACGCCAATATCGAAGTCAATTATTACCAGTATTTCGGCGAGCGGCCTGATAGGGCCTAACGGCCTTTCCTCTGTTCCATCAAAATCTGACATATAATATCCAATATCGAAACTCCAACCGGAAAAAGAGAGCCGATATAATGAAAACCGTTAAAAACGAACAGAACGTGGAAGCCTTCCTTCAGAGCGTTGAGAACGAAACCCGCCGCATGGACGGTTTTGAAGTCCTGCAGATGATGCAGGAAGTCACCGGCAAGGAACCGAAGATGTGGGGCGACACCATTGTCGGGTTTGGCCAGTACCACTTCAAGTACGAATCCGGCCGGGAGGGAGACATGCCGCTGATCGCCTTTTCGCCCCGCAAACAAAGCATGACGGTGTACATCATGCCAGGATTCGACAACTATGACACGCTCCTTGGCAAACTTGGCAAACACAAAACCGGCAAGGACTGTCTGTATATCAACAAACTGGCCGATGTGGATAAAGATGTCCTGCGGACGCTGATCAAAGAATCCTACGACCACATGGCCAGCACCAACCCCTGACCATCATCCACCTCCATTCAGCGTTTGCCACTCCGGCAGGTGTTTCTAGTCTGGACCATCCGCCCTCAGCGAACCAGATTGATTCCAGCGCCCGGAGAGTGTTCCGGCCAAGCTTCCAGATATACAGTCAGATCGGAAAATATCGTCCGTTTATGACGGTGTATAATTTGATGTCCCTGCACTGGTTGCAGCAATTAAATCATCTCAGGTGAAGAAAACCAATGAATAAATCGACCCCATACACAATCCAGGACAGCCACACTTTCAATCAGGATAAGAAACGAGAGGGCGAAGTCCGAACGATGATCGTGATTGCCATCACGGCAACCATGATGGTAGTTGAGATCGCTTCCGGAATAATTTTTAGTTCGATCGCCCTTCTGGCAGATGGGTTACATATGGCTTCACATGCCTCGGCCCTGACAATCACCGCCTTCGCCTACATCTACGCTCGCCGCCAGGCCAACAACAGAGATTTCAGTTTTGGGACCGGCAAAGTCAACGCGCTGGGCGGCTACACCGGAGCGGTTTTGCTGGCCGTCTTTGCTTTAATCATGGTCTGGGAGAGCATTGACCGCTTAATGAATCCGGTCGAGATTTCCTTTGATCAGGCCATTATCGTCGCGATCCTCGGGCTGATCGTGAATGGCGTCTCGGTTTTCATTCTAGGCGGACAGCCTGGCCAGCGAGAGGATCATGGCCATCATCACAAAGTTGAAGGTGAGCATGACGACGATCATAATCTGCGCTCAGCATATCTGCATGTTCTTGCCGATACACTGACATCCATCTTCGCCATCTTTGCCCTGCTTGCCGGTAAGTATTTCGGTCTGACCTGGATGGATCCACTCATGGGTATCGTCGGTGCGGTCCTGGTAGCGCGCTGGTCCATTGGGCTGATCCGCACAACCACCGATGTGCTGCTGGATAAACAGGGCTCCGATGCCCTCCAGGAGCAGATCAGGGAAATCCTTCAGGACGGCGACGAAGTGGAAATTACAGACCTGCATCTTTGGTCGATTGGCCCGAATATCAACAGCGCGATCATCAGTATACAGACCAAGTCGCCCCGATCGCCACAGTACTACAAGCAGCAATTGTTATCCGAGGTAAAAATCGACCATCTCAGTATTGAGGTCAACCCCATCAACAATAAATAAACTCAGAAAGTAATCCGATTAACCAGAATGACCAACGCCTGCCCATCCGGCAGGCGTTTTTGATTGCCTGGTCTCCCGCAGTCATATGACCAGGACATGACCTCCAGCACTCCGTCATATGACCGCTGAACCTGTATCCTAACCGCAATCAAATTGATCGCAAGGAGTAACAATGAATACACCCATGCTCAAAACCGAAAACCTGATGAAAACCTATGGCGACCTCAAAGCCGTCAAAGGCGTCTCGTTCGAGATCGCCCGCGGAGAAATCTTCGGTTTCCTCGGCCCGAACGGTGCCGGCAAGACCACCACCATCTCGATGCTGACTGGGTTGGTCCGCCCAACCTCCGGGCGCGTGCTGGTAGATGGTGAAGAACTGACGGCGCGCGCCAACCACCTCAAGACACGCATCGGCTTCGTGCCGCAGGAATTGGCCCTCTACCCGACCCTTTCCGCCTACGAGAACCTGAAGTTCTTCGGGCGCATCTACCGCCTGGGTGGAAAGGAACTGCGCCAGCGAGTGGATGCCGTCCTGGAAATGGTCTCGCTCACCGACAGGGCCAAAGACCCGATCGAAGATTACTCGGGCGGGATGAAGCGACGGGTCAACATCGCCGCCGGCTTGCTGCACAACCCGGAGATCCTCTTCCTGGATGAGCCGACTGTCGGGGTGGACCCGCAGAGCCGGAATGCCATCTTTGAGAGCATCGAGGAACTCAACCGGCAAGGGCTGACGATATTGTATACCACCCACTACATGGAAGAAGCCGAGCGGCTCTGCCAGCGGGTGGCGATCATCGACCACGGCCAGATCATCTCACAAGACACCCCCCAGGCGCTGATCCGTTCATTAGGCGGCGGCTTGTTGCGAGTTGGCCTGCTGAACGGTAAACTGCCAGCATTCACAGAAGCCGCCCTGCGCCTCCCGTCCGTCAAAGATGCCCAGCGGCTGGAAGGCGAGCTGATGATCCAGACCCACGAATCGCGCCAGGCACTGCTCGAACTGCTTGAGGTCGCCAACCGGATGGATGCCACCATCACCTCACTCGAGATCCACGAACCGAACCTCGAGACCGTTTTCCTGACCCTGACAGGCCGCAGCCTGCGCAACTGATAATAAGAGGAGAAAGACAATGTTACAGCAAATATTCGCGATCACGATCAAAGACTGGCAGGTCCTGGTGCGGGACCGCGGCGGGATGATCTCGCTGTTCCTGATGCCGATCATGTTTATCCTGGTGATGAGCGCCGCCCAGCAGCAAATGTTCGAACCCGCCAGTAATGACAACCCGCTCGAGATACTGGTGGTCAACAACGATGCCGGCGATCTCGCCGATGAAGCCATCGAAGCGCTCCAAAGCGTGGACGGGATCATCGCGATCTCGGAATTCGAAGAGGTACAATTGGACCGGAGAGGGGCAGAAAACCTGATCGTCGATAACCTCTTCAATGTGGCCGTCGTTTTCCCGGCGGACTTCAGCGGGAAGGTCTTGGCGGCTGCCAACGACCCGGACGCCGATCAGGCAGTCGTGGATTTCATTGCAGACCCAAGCACCTCATACCAGTTCCTCGCCCCGGTGCGCGGCGCGCTGGAAGGCTTTATCCGCGAGCAGGCCGCCTATGCTCAGATGCCACTCCGGCTGGAATCCGGTTTTGAAAGCCTGGCCGCCGGCATGCCTGCCGAGCAGGCTCCCTTCGTCAAAGAAATTGGCACCCAGTTCATCGCCGGGCTGACCTCCGGCAGCGATGCTGGTGAGATCTCCAACCTTGGCGTGCGCTTTGAGCAGTCCGCACCGGCAGCCTACCAGGTGGAAAAATTCCCGACCGCCGCCGAACAGAATGTACCGGGCTACACTCTATTCGGCGTATTCTTCATCATCCAGGTGCTGGCTACCAGTATCCTCCGGGAAAAACAGGATGGCACCTTCCGCCGTTTGCTGGTTGCCCCCCTGCCGCAGACCGCCTTGCTGCTCGGCAAACTCCTGCCGTACTACGTGGTCAATCTGATACAGGTCGCCAGCATGTTCGCCATCGGGCATTTCGTCTTCGGGATGCGCCTGGGCAATTCCCCGGCCGGGATGATCGTGGTTACCCTGGCGACGTCTGCCGCCGCCACCGGGCTTGGGCTGCTGGTTGCCTCCCTGGGCAAGACCCCGGAACAGGTCGGCGGGCTTTCCACCCTGCTGGCGGTCACTCTGGCGGCTGTTGGCGGGATGATGGTCCCAACCTTCACCATGCCGGAGATCATGCAGACCATCGCCAGGATCTCTCCGCACAACTGGGCTCTGGCCGGATATCAGGACGTGATCGTGCGCGGCCTCGGCCTGGCGGATGTCTGGCTGGAGACCGGCGTCCTGGCCGGATTCGCCCTGGTGTTCTTTCTGTTCGCGGTGTGGCGTTTCCGCTTCCAGGATGAATGATAACGATAGATCCACCACCGATCACAACCAGAGAGCGGCGCTCGCTGAAAAGCGGCCCGCTCTCCCGGCGCGTGCATCATCCGGAGATCAAAAACAATGTACAATGGACACATGAAATCCAACAAATCGACCGGTGCAATGCTCTGGTTGACAGCTTATGCCACCCTGGCTTCTGTTGCGGTCGGAACGCTGCTCAACCTGCCAGAGGGACAGTCGTTCTGGACGATCTTCGCCGTCTTCGCTTTGATCGCAGTGGAAATGGCCTTCTTCCAGTTCGCCCAGAACAGAAACCTGACCTGGCTCTATCTGCTGGTCATCACCCTGACCACCGCCAGCCTGTACTTTTTCAATATCCCGCCTGGCCTCTATCTGGTGATCTTCTTTGTCATCAGCGCCCAGGCAATGATGTCGCTTGAAGGGTTGAATGGTCTGGGTTGGATCTTCCTCCTGGCGGTGATCAGCACACTTTCATTTGTTCGTTTGGAAGGAATGCAGGAAGCCTTGATGCTGATGCTGGTGTATGGCGGCGGATACCTATTCTTCGGGATCTTCGGGAAAGCATTGCAGGATGCCACTTATGCCAATGAACGCAGCCAGCAGTTATATGATGAACTGCAGAAAACCCATGCTCAACTGCAGCAATCTGTGCAGCAACTGGAAGAACTTGCGGTAACCAGTGAACGGAACCGCCTGGCCCGTGAGATGCACGATTCGATCGGCCACCGGCTGACTGTCTCAGCGGTGCAACTGGAAGGTGCCCAACGCTTGATCCCGCAGGACCCGGACAAGGCCGCCGGGATCGTTGGTACAGTGCGGGAGCAGGTGCGCGAGGCCCTGGCCGAACTGCGCCAGACCGTCACTGCGCTGCGCCAGCCAATCGAGTTTGATCTGCCAATCGGTCAAGCGCTGGAGCGGCTGGCCGCTAGTTTTGAGACCGGCACCGATCTGAAAGTGGAACTGACCCTCGCCGATCTGCCTGCCTTGTATCCACAGCACCGCCAGGTGATCTACCGCACCGTGCAGGAAAGCCTGACCAACATCCAGCGGCACGCTGGTGCCACCCGGGCCTGGGTCCATCTACATGCTGCACAGGAGATTCTTTCACTGACGATCAGCGACAACGGCAAAGGGCTGCCGGATAGCGCGCCTCAACAAGGTTACGGGTTGCGCGGCATCCAGGAAAGGGCGGCTTTATTGGGAGGGGGCAGCAGTTTCGAGGCCCGCACTGGCGGCGGCGCTCAGATCTCTGTCTGGCTGCCCATCATCAGGGAGACGGCGAATGAGTGATAAGATCCGTTTGATGCTGGTCGATGACCAAAGGCTGATGCGGGACGGCATGCGCACCCTGCTGGAACTGGAACCCGATCTGGAAGTTGTAACCGAGGCCGGTAATGGTCTGGAAGCCATAAGCCATTATCTCGAACACCAGCCCGATGTGGTCCTGATGGACATCCAGATGCCTGAGATGGACGGGGTGGCAGCAACCCGGCAATTGGTAGCTGAACACCCTGAAGCGCTGATCATTATCCTGACAACCTTTGACGATGACCTGTATATCTTCGAAGGACTGCGAGCCGGCGCGCTGGGCTATCTCCTGAAAGATGTCTCCGGCAAGGAACTGGCCGAGGCGATCCGCACCGTGCATGGCGGCGGCGCGCTGATCGAACCTTCTGTGGCGCGCAAAATGGTGGCCGAGTTTGCCCGGCTCCCGAACAACCAGGGCGAGCAGGGAGAACTTTTGGGTCCGCTCTCAGAGCGAGAGATGGAGATCCTGCGGATGATGGCCAAGGGCCAGACCAATCGGGAGATCGCCCAGCGGTTGTATCTGGCCGAGGGTACCGTCAAGAACTATGTTTCGGCGATCCTGAACAAGATCGGGGCGCGCGATCGAACCCAGGCCGCCCTGATGGCCCAAAAGTTGGGCTTGTTGTGAACGAAACTCGGGAGATTATTCTTCCAAATCTGCGTCCCCGAAACGGGTGACGCGGTAAGGGTAATCGGCAACCAACTGACAATCCCCTTGCAGGTATTCGCTGACCGTCCCCCAGCCCAGGTCTCCAGCCGCATCCCAGGCTTCTTCCACCGCCGTACCGACACAACCCCCGCCGCCGTGATACAGGGCCAGGCTCATCAACCACAGATCACGATAGGTGGTGACCTCCCCGGGCTCCTCGCCGGTTACATTCCGGACGATCTGGCCGGCCTGGCCGGCGGCAGCGTACAGCGTGCGGGCGATCAGGTCAAATTCCTGCTCGGTACCGATCTCCTGCAAGGCCAGCCCGCGCAGATAAGCGCGCGGGTAATCTGCCAATCTGGAGTACCCCCAGGCGCAGGTATCCCACCCGAATGAAGGGATACACAACTCCAGGAAGGTCGGCAGGTGCCAGGTGAGCAGCAGGTCCGCGCCTTCATCCGTCAGCATGCCGTAACCATATTCCCCTTCGATCACCCAACCATTCCAGAACTGCGACTCCTGCCCAATCAACCCTTTGAGCAGCTTGGGCGGGATGCGGTATTCGGTTGCGGCCTGCAGGATCTCGGCGTTGAAGCGGTTTTGGGCGGCAATCACCTGCTCGCGGGCTTTTTCCAGCCCGCAAGTGCTGGCGGCTTCATTCGGCAGCAAACCGCCATCCAAACAGGTGGAGGCATCGACATCCCCGCGCAGGATCAGGAACCCGGCCAGGTAGGCGAAATCGTAACTGGTATCCAGTTCTTCCGGGGCCGCCACATCCGAAAGCCAGGTCACGGATTCTATATCCAGCGCCGGGAAGAAACCCCACAAAGACGCGCTGGCCGGCACCATCTCCGCCCACTCCGGTCCGACCAACTGGAATAGATAGCTGCCATCTGCCAGCAAGAAATTGCGCAGCAGGAAAGTAGTCTTGAGGCTGTCATCGCCGTAGGATGAGGTGACATAATAGGTCACCTCCATTCCCTCAGCGTTGGTGAAAGGCATGTCGATGGTGCACTCACTGGCTGCACACACCACCTCGTGATTGTCCTCAAACTCAATGTGGACCAGATTGATTTGGTGGTTGGTTAGCGGCTCGATCCCGCCAAAGGACATCTGCGGCGGGGTCAGACAGGGTCCCCAGGCGGGGCAGTTGACCAACCCGGCATAGGCCACCGAACCCGGCAGCTTGATCGAGACTTTGAGCGCCTCATCGATCGGCCCGATGTAATGCAAGGTAAGCCCTTCACAGGGCGTCTCTCGGTCAATGGTCTGGTAGCACACATATTCCTGCCACTGACGGAAGATAGACATGCCGCAGTATCCAAGCACTTCCGACGGCCCAGGATCGCCGACATCGGCCATGTAAAGGTGGCATTCGACCGGATCATCACCCAGCCGGGTCAGCATCCAGTGTTGATAAACCCGGTCTTTGATCTTATAGAGTGTGCGTCGGTTGGGTGGGTAATTAGGTGAGTGTTCTTCATCCGGACCGTCCGGCTCGGGAAGAGGGATCGGTTCGTCGTGCACGGGGGAGGCGGAGACCGGAACAACTGACACGAATGCCACAGACGCCGTGAACAAGCTGACGGCGATCATGAGGGTGAGGAAGGTCAGCCGGGGTTTGGTGTGCGGTCCTCTGCCTGAATCTAATTGCATTCGATCACGTATTGTGCATGGTTTCAGAAAATTATAGCCTGCTAGCGAAGATTTTAGGTTAAATTTGGCTTAATTGTATGGTGGCATTTTCGTCCTATCCCCTCACTCCGGCAGCCAAATGGCGGGAAAAGATCCGTGCCAACCCCACCGCCCTGCGCCCAAACAGGAGCAGTCCGACCAGCCGGGGTTTGCTCAATCCGGCGACGGTGCGGCCTCGATAGGATACCTCCCCCAACACTTCCACCTGCCTGAGGATGCCATTTTCCAACCAGCCCCCGACCCACCGGACCGGCGGGTAAAGATTTGGGTCATGCGCCATTTGGGCTATAAACGCTGTGATCTCCGAGAGCGTGTACACTTCTGGACGGACCAGCCCACACGTTGCAGCCGTCCGGTGCAACTGAGTGCGAACCAGGCGCAGCAGCTCGACCCGGGATAACCTTAATATGCGCAGCCGGTCGTAGACCAGCCAGCCAAGCGGGATCAGGACCACCAAGCCCAAGCCCAAACCCCAACTCAAATTCCAGATCGTCTCCGGCAGTACAACGCTTGGCGGTTCGGGCAGTAGCCCGGGCGTGACCTGTGCGTGTTGTTCCTGACTCAGTTCACGCGGGATCATCGGCCGCCCGGCTGTCGGCTCGAATTCCAGCCAGCCCGTCCCGGCGAAATTGACCTCCACCCAGGAATGGGCATTGGATCCCACCACCCGGTAGGCGTCAGTCTGGGGATCATACGTACCGGTCGAGTACCCCGAAACGACCCGGCTGGGGAGGCCGGCAGACCGCGCCAGAACGACCATCGCCGAAGCGTAGTAGTCACAGTAGCCTCGCTGCAGGTCAAACAGGAAGTAGTCGACCACATCCTGATTGGCCGGCGGCAAAGGGACATCCAGGTCGTAAGGGAACTGTCGTAGATACGCCTCGATGGCCTGGGCCTGTTCGTAAGGAGTGGCGTGTCCGCGCACGATCTCCAGCGCCAGGCGGTGGACGCGGTCGGGCAAGTCCGGCGGCAGCTGCAGATAGCGCTCGGCCAGCCACGCCGGGACAGCCTCCGAATCCGCGGCCAGAGCATCCTGGGTGGTCAAAGGCCGGAAGGCGGTGATTGTATAGGTTGAGGCTGCAGTCAGGGCCGAGTACAGATCCGCCTGTCCTCCAGGCGCAGCCCGCCACATCACATCCAGCGGGTGGTTGGCGCTCACCAATTGCCCGGTATGGACCAGCATATGCGGCTGGTCGTATGGAGCACTCTGAACTGTCATTCGAACCGGCACAACGCTGGTTGAAGGCATCGCTTGAAGTGCCTCACCGCTGTCTACCTGCTGCGGAAGGGCTTCTCCAGGAAGCCAGCCGGTCCCGGTATATTGGTCGTAAGTATGGGTCCGCCAGTAATACCCGGGAGCAGGATCACCTATATCCGGTTCATGCAGCCAGACCTGGAAGAGCAGCCCATCTCGAAGCTCTGGTGCCAGCCCGATCAGATGACTCCGCGGGAGTGTGCCCGCAGCGCCGCCCTCACCGGGTTGACTCTCAAAGACCCCAAAACTGGCACTGTATTCCGGGGCTGGATCACTGGCAGTCCGCCGCTCTTCCAGCCGTTCGAGTGCTGTTCTCACCGACCAGTTCGGCAGGAAAGCAGCAGCCAGAAAGCCCAGCACGGCGATAAAAATGGTGGGGATGGCCACGTCCAGACGCAATTCCAGAGAATATCCTAACCCCGCTTCTTCCCAGCTTCGCTCCCGATCAATATGCAGCCAGACACCCCACAGGAAGACCGCCGCAGCAAGCAGAATGGCAAATGAATACCGCTCAGCACCAGTAACCTCCATCAGCACAGCCGTGACCAACACCACCGGCAGGATGGCCCGGAACGGCCGGCGAGCAACCTGTAACTGCCAGCCTAGCCAGAGGGTCAGGAAAAAGAAAACCAGGCCCCAGATCAATCTCGTCGACGTCTCCAGGTAGAGTGGTTTTCCAAGCCAGAGACTCTCCCACCACACCCCCATCTCGGCCGCAAATGTCCGCCAGTTGATCGTGATCAATTGCCAGGCCTGGGTTCGGGCAGCAGCCCTCAAGAGCGAACGGCTGGCAGGTTCGTGCCTGGTGAGTGGCGGCAAGTTTCGAAGGAGCGCGGCAAGCGGACCAGGCAAACGGGCGGTCACTGCCAGGATCAAACCAAACCCCGCCATGCCAGCCGCCACCAGAGACCTGCCCCGACAGGTTGGCCTGCCTGCCAAATTATGGACGACGACCAGCGCAGTCAGGCTAAAAAAGATCGCCGTTAAAAGATGCAAACCCCGCACCATCTGGTGGATCCCGATAACGAACGTCACTGTGACTGCCCCCGTCAGAAGGTAGGCGAAGACGGCCATCCGGTCAACTGCTGCCAGCCGGGAACGCAAAAAACGGGCGATCATCGGGCTGACTCCATCTTCGGACCCTCGTCCACAGAGAGGATCGCCCGGCCGAGTGGTGTGATCTGCCAGGAACGCGCCCCGCGCGTACCAGGCCGCGTCTCGGCGGTAGAAAAGACCTGGGCCGGGATCGTAACGACCCGGATCCCATAGCGGGCCATCCGGGTTGTGAGCGCCAGGACCTCGCCGTCTGAAGAAAGGTCTGTCTCCAGATGGACGACCGTCGGATTCAGACGTTTCTTTCGCAGGTGGTGCAGCTGCTCAAGCCAGCCGCGGCCGGTGGCAGGCGTAATCACCACCAGATTGTGGTGCTCACCCAATTGATTCCAGGTCTGGCTCAACAGATCCGCCAACGGCAGATTGCCCGGCTGGATCGTTGCCAAAGCCCGCTGGATACGTCTGAGATGTACGGTACTCTTGCCAGGCGGAATCCTGACCAGCTGTTGACCGGATGCCAGCAAGCCGACTGCCAATCCATCCCTGAGCCAGGCATGCGCCAGCGATACTGCGGCGATAATCGCATTCTCGATCTTGTCCGAGATCCGGTCAAGGCCGTAGGCCTGTCCGTCCAGGTCAAGTACCAGCCAGCAGGCGTCAGAGGCATGGATATTTTCAAACTGGCGGACAAATGGCTCCTCCTGCCGGGCAGATGTCAGCCAGTGGATCCGGAGGAGCGAATCGCCTGGGGCGAAAGGCCGGGTACTGGCACTGACAGTGGAACGCTGCGCGGTCCTCTCTGCCGAACGGTGGTCATGGGGTTGAGCGCCGGTCGTGATCTGCAATTCCAGCGGCAGGGAAATGACCGGCGGGGCAACCAGAAAGCTATGCGTTTGCGGGTAGTGGATCAGGACCTGAAAAAGGCCAAAAATATCGCCGGTTTCCAGGGTGGTCGGTCCAAGGGCGTATTCACCCCGCCGGGTGCAGATAGAGCGTTTTGTCCAACGGCGGGAACCGTGTCCCTCTATGCCGGTGCCCACACTGATGGTGTGCCCAAGGAGCGTCGAACCATCCCGGATCAGCAGCCAAACACCGGGAAACAAGCCGCGGTTTTCCAGGTAGAGCTTTTCCTCAAAGGCATCTCCGACCTGGCTCCAGCCATAACGAGAGGAGCGTTCCAATCGCAGACCGCGCGCCAGGCTGGCGGCCCACACCCACCCGAGCAGCGAGATCCCGCCCAATACCACGCCAAGCGCCATCCAGGCATGCGAAGGAGAGAACTGCTGCAGGATCAAGAAGGCCACCCCGAGAATCGGCACCCAGGGCCGACGCAGTTTTATTGTGATCTCAGGGGTGGGGTTGGGCAGTTCGGTCATCGGCAGGTTCCGGAACGTATAACCTCATTATACGGGATTCTGTCCGTACCCGGCTCATCCCCAAATAAACTGTTCAATTGGATCAGGGAACGAGCGTGGTGCAGCGTGTATTAACCGAAACGGCCTTCAATATAATTCTTGGTTTCCGATACCTGTGGGTTGGTGAACATCAGCGTCCCGGGAAGGTGCTCGATCAGTCGGCCTTGAAGGAAGAATGCCGCCTGATCCGCTGTTCTGGCAGCCTGCTGGATAGAATGCGGCACGAGAACAATGGTGAAATCCGCCTTAAGTTTCGCCAGTGAATCTTCCACTTTGAGGGTGGATACCGGATCCAATCCCGAGGTCGGTTCATCCAGGAGTACCACCTCTGGCTTGGTCGCCAAGGCTCGGGCCAGGCAAAGGCGTTGTTTCTGGCCGCCAGAGAGATCGAAGGCTGAATCCCCAAGACGATCCTTGACTTCATCCAGCAACGCGGCTTGAGTCAGGCAGCGTTCAACAGATTCCGCCAGCACAGCCCGATTGCGGATCCCGGCTAGCTTCAACCCATATGTGATGTTCTCCTCGATCGTCATCGGCAATACCACTGGCTGGGAGAAAACCATGCCGATGCGGCGCCGGAGAGAAATCACATCCACCGCGGGATCGAGAATATTGGTGCCATCGAGCAGCACCCGGCCGCTGACTTCCTTAAGATCCGCCAGGTCGTTCAAGCGGTTAAGTGTCCTCAACAGAGAAGACTTCCCCCCCCCGGATGGCCCCAATAGCACATTGATCTGCTTTTCGTAAATCCCCATAGTAATACCTGTCAGCGATTCTACCCCGTCTGAATAACGGACTGTCAGGTTTTCTATCTGGATCTTGACTTTGCCCACAGCAGCCATCTCACCACCTCCGTCGAGAACGGGCTCGGAACCGGATCAAGGTTGCGATCAGATTCATCGAGAGAGCAAAGATCAGCAGGACGAGCGCGGTGCCGAATTGGATCTTGACCGGCATTCCAGGGACCTGGGTGCTGATAACGAACAGGTGATACGGCAGCGCCATGGTGGCATCCATTGCGGTAGCTGGCAGGCGCGGGAGGAAAAAGGCGGCCACAGTAAACAGGATTGGAGCTGTCTCTCCGGCCGCGCGCTCCAGTCCGAGGATGATTCCGGTGATGATCCCTGGGAGGGCCTGTGGCAGGACCACCCGCCTGATTGTCTGCCACTTTGTACCTCCCAGAGAAACACTCACAACTCTGAATGACTGGGGCACCGCCCGCAGCGCTTCTTCCGCTGTACTAATGATGATTGGCAAAGTCATGATCGAAAGTGTGAGGGATCCTGCCAGGATACTGGTACCGAAGTTGAGGAACAGAACGAAGAACCCTAGCCCAAAGAGGCCGTATACTACCGAGGGAATGCCCGCCAGATTGATGATCGCGATCCGGATCAGGCGAGTGAGGTTATTGTCAGGGGCGTACTCCGAGAGGTAGATTGCCGCCCCGATACCCAATGGGACAGAGAAGATGGCTGTTCCGATGGTGAGATAGAACGTCCCGACGATTGCAGGCAGGATCCCGCCAGATTTCATCCCATCGCGTGGGAATTCAGTTAGGAACTCCCAGGAGATCGCTGGCAGGCCTTTCACCACGATATAGCCAACGATCAGGAAAATAGGTGCGATCGTCATAACCGTGACCAAGCCTAGAAAAAAGAACCCAAAACGTTCATTTAATTTCCGGCGCAGATATTGGTCCCGGAAGATATTCATGACAGCAGCCTCTCTTTACGAGAGATATTCCGGTAAACGTAGAATGAAGCCAGCACGTTAATTACCAGGGAAATCGTAAAGAGCACGATCCCGATCAGGAAGAGTACATGGTAATGCGGGCTGCCGGTCGCCACTTCTCCCATCTCAGCGGCAATCGTGGCTGTCATCGTCCGGACAGGAGATACGAACACCCGCCAACTATCCGCCAGCACCGGCGCGTTACCTGTGACCATCATCACGGTCATGGTCTCTCCGATCGAACGGGCGATCCCTAGCATCGTGGCTGTCAAAACACCAGACCGGGCAGACGGCAAGGTCACCGTCCAGATAGTCTGCCAGCGAGTGCCGCCAAGCGCTAGAGCGCCATCACGGTACTCTTTGGGCACAGCATCCAAAGCGTCTTCTGCGACTGAAACAATCGTCGGGATAGAGATCGCCGCCAGGAGTAAAGACCCGGTCACAGCAGACAGGCCGGTCGGCAGATTGAGCGATTCACGCAGGAATGAAGATAACACCGTAATTCCGATGAAGCCGAGTACCACCGATGGCAAACCCGCCAGGATCTCGATCACTGGTTTGAGGATCTCACGCGCCCACCGGGGGGCGATCTCAGAAAGGTAGATCGCAGAACCAATCCCGATCGGGACCGCTATCGCAGCCGCACCTATCGTTACAACCAGCGAACCTGTGATCAGGGGCAATAAACCGTAATACTCTTCGATCGGATACCAACGAGTTCCCAGAAGAGAATCAAACTCCACCAGGCTTAGTGCCGGCAAGCCCTGGCTGAGCAGGAAATAGAGGATCAGGAGTACGAAAAAGATTGCCGAGTAACCAGAGGCTTTGATGATCACATTGATGAAAAATTCCTGTTGCTTCGTGGCAGCTTTCATCCGGCAATCCTGTTCATGGGTTGATGGGTACAAAACCAAGATCAGCAACGATCTGACGTGCTTCAGGAGAGAATATCCAATCCAGATAAACAGCCAAGATACCCTGCGGCTGTCCATTGGTATACATATATAGATCCCGGGCTATCGGATATTTGCCTGAATTGACGGTTTCCAGCGAGGGATAAACATAATCGCCGCCCGCCTCCAGAGAAACCCCGATCACTTTAACCTCTTCTGTCACATAACCCAGGCCATCGTATCCGATACAATTTGGGTTTTGGCTGACCTCTTTGATGATACCCTCGGATGAGGGCAACAGCAGCGTATCGGTGGAAA
Organism: Anaerolineales bacterium; assembly: GCA_020059485.1. GTDB lineage: Bacteria > Chloroflexota > Anaerolineae > Anaerolineales > UBA11579 > UBA11579. Next base: position 4,292 of record JAGVCA010000013.1, on the reverse strand, counting down.
ACAGTAATGTGCTGTTTGTGTCCCCTCGCCGGAGGACAGTCTCAAGGAAATAAACATGGGTGCCCGAATTGGTCTCTCGAGACAGGCGGACGATCGGGCGGTCTTCGCCACCCAGTTCGCTCCAATTGTTGATCTGCCCGGAGTAGATCGCAGAGATCTCCTGTAACGTCAGCCGGTCGATCGGATTATCCGGGTGAACGATGACCGCGATTGCATCCCGAGCGATGACAAATTCAACCGGTTCGATCCCGTTTTCGCGGGCAGTTTCGATCTCATCTGGTTTTATCTGGCGAGAAGCATTGGCAATATCCACGGTGTTATTGATCAAAGAGGCGATCCCCGTCCCGGAACCTCCGCCAGTGACCGAGATCCGGACCTCCGGATGTTCAGACTGATATCGCTCGGCCCAGGCCAAAGCAAGATTGACGATGGTATCAGAGCCCTTATTTTCGATCGAGGAAACGACCTGTTCGCCGGAGGACACTTCACTCCCAGCGTTGCTTAACGTGCAAGCCGCCAGAAAGAGCAGAACAATGCATGATGCCAAAACGCGAGTCAAGTGGCTTTTCATCAGATCTTCACCACCGTTTCATCATCGGATTCCTCAAGCTCACTCATCTCGCCGGTTTGGATGAAAATTATCCGCTCGCAGATATTGATAACCCTGTCGGACATCCGCTCGATGTTGTGCGCTGCCCACTGCAGGTGGTTGGATAGTTCGATCAGATCACGATCCTCGATCATCACCGCGACGAGATTGCGGTAGATCCGATTGAATAAAGCATCAACGGCATCATCTTCTACCGGCAGGCTGCGGGCTGTATCAACATCACGCGCCACAAACGCTTGCAGCGCCCTGGTGAGCAGCCTGATCGTGATTTCGGACATCTCAGAAAGGCTATCGATGGCATCCAACCGGACCTTGCCAGGCTCAACCAGCAGGTTGATCTTGGCGATGCCCTTGGCATAGTCTCCCATCCGCTCGAGTTCTGTAACGACCTCAATGATCGAAGCCAACACGCGCAGATCTGTGGCCAATGGCTGTTGAGTAGCAATCGTGATGAGGCATTCATGCTCAATCGAAAATCTGCGGGCGTTGATCTCACGGTCGGCTCTATAGACCTGGATAGCCAGTTCCCGGTCATTCGTCAGGAGGGACTGCACAGCCTTTGCAGTGGCATCTGCCACCATCTGGCCGACCTCCAGCAGCTCTGTTTGTAACCTGACGATCGTTTGGTCCAAAAATACGCGAGACATTCGTCCTCTTTTGCTCAGCCGAATCGCCCAGTGATATAAGATTCGGTCAACATCTGCTTGGGCTGGGTAAAGATCTGGTCGCTGCGGCCGTACTCGACCAGATAGCCCGCCCGGTCATCATCCATATTGAAGAAAGCAGTGAAGTGGGATGCACGGGCGGCTTGCTGCATATTATGGGTCACAATGATGATTGTGTAATCCTCGGCCAGTTGACGCATCAGGTCCTCGATCTTGAGGGTGGCGATTGGGTCGAGGGCAGAGGCGGGTTCATCCATCAGGATCACATCCGGCTTAATGGCGATCGCCCTGGCGATGCACAGCCGCTGCTGCTGGCCGCCGGAGAGGGAAAAAGCACTCTCAGCGAGCTTGTCCTTTACCTCATCCCACAGCGCCGCCTGACGCAGTGCATTTTCTACGATCTGGTACAGATCGCCCTGAATCTGGTTCGCTTTCACGCCCCAGGCAACATTATCGAAGATACTTTTGGGAAATGGGTTCGGCTTCTGAAAGACCATGCCGATCTGGCTCCGAATTACTACCGGATCTACGTCCACCCCCAGGATATTGCGCCCTCGGTAGATGATCTCTCCCTCGATGCGGCAGGTCGGGATCAGTTCGTTCATCCGGTTGATCGACCGGAGCATGGTGCTCTTTCCGCAGCCTGAAGACCCGATGATCGCTGTGATCTTGTTTCTGACAATATCCAGATTGACATGCTTGACAGCCCTGAAACTGCCGTAAAAGACATTTAGGTCTTTGATCTGCAGTACTGTCGGATCATCGTGATGGATGGTTGTCATTTAACATCGGGTCTCAGAGAGGCTGGATTCTGGTGGGATTATACTATCAATTCCCTGCAGAAGGATTGGCACTCTCCCCCACCAAGCCTCACAAATAAAGGCAGGTGACGACTCTGTCGATTGAAGGCGACAGCTTCTCAAGACACGCTCAGCGCAGCCGCCCACATTCTGTCTTGATCGCTCCGTCCGAGGTAGCCGAATGCACTTGCTAACACATTCCGGGCAGCATTCACATCCCGGTTGGAGATTTTTATGGATCAGAGATAGCCGAGCGCTTTCATCTCCTTGCCAAGGAACTTTTTGAACACGCGCAATTGGAGCGCGTTCAGTTTTTCTTTGTAGCGCTGGACGGACTTTTTGTGGATCGTCTTGGTCTGGCTGAGTTTGGGATCGCCCCCGGCTGCGATGAAATTGAACTTGGGGAAGGGATACACCCGCTCGTAAGGCACCTCGAGGTATTCAAACAGGCGGTGGAGCACCGGCTCTGGATTATCGACCAGGTCCTCATAGCGGATCAGGTGCCAGCGTCCGTTCCCGCTGAAATACTGCCGGTATACCCGCTTCCAGCGCTGCAGCAGCCCAATATCAATACCATGAAGCTTTTTCCCCGGCAGGTACAGGCTGGTGCCATAAGCGTATCCGACCTCCAGCGAGGACAGATAGGAATCGCGCGGGTCGCGCGCCAGCCAGATAAATTTGTCGAAACGCTGGTAGAGCAACCGCGGCCGCCACAGAAAGAACGTATCCATTGGCTTGACGCAGATGTTCTCGGGCGGGGTATAACCGGCCAGTAAGGCCGGCAGTACGAACATGGAATTAGCATCGCTGTATGAGCGGATTCTGGAATGTGTGTTCAGGATGTGCTGCAGAAGGGTGCTCCCGCTGCGTTGGTGATAACCGATCAGGATCTTCATGAAGGTTCTCCTCTGAGAGGTGGATTAATTATAGCCGAATTTCAAAAATCGCTTGTCCAAATCGGACTTGTATTGTAATGTTAGAGAAAGCGCACCAACCAGCGGAGGGAGGCCCGATGACCACATTTACCGTCATGACCTGGAATGTCGAAAACCTGTTCACGCCTTCGATCGATGCCGAGGTCGAGGAGCATATCACTTATGCCTTTAAGCTCAACCTGATCGCCAATGTGATCGCCGCAGCTGACCCGGACGTGATTGGCCTTCAGGAAGTCGGCGGCGAGGAACCGCTCAATGATCTGCAAATGGCCCTCAACAACACCTACCCCAACCGGATCGTCTCGGCCTTTCCCGATAACCGCGGTATCCGGGTTGCCTTTCTGACCAGACACGAGATCACCAAGGTAGAGGATATTGCCGACTTCCCGGCCGGCCCGGCCACCGAGATCTTCTCGCTGACCAGCGACAACCAGTCGATCCCGATCAACCGGATGAGCCGCGGCGCACTGCTGATCCGCGTCAAGAAGGACGACCTGGAAGTCTACGTGATCAACGCCCACCTCAAATCCAAACTGCTGACCTTCCGCCGGGAAGGCGGCGGTGCCAGTTTCAGCCCGCGCGACGAGTTCGAGCGCGCTCAGGTCGGCGGGATCGCCCTGCACAAACGCACCGCCGAGGCGGTCACCCTGCGCCACCGCGTCAACCTGCTGCTCGAGAACCAGTCCGGCACACCCTTGATCTTGCTGGGCGATATGAACGACGTGCCCGATGCCCAGACCTCCCTGCTGCTGCTCGGCCCGACCGGCAGCGAACTGGGAACCCGAGGCTTCAACCGCCCTGACCAGGGAGACGACGCCCGGCTGTTCAACCTGGCCGCCGCCATCCCGGAGGAGCGACGCTACTCCCGCATCCACCACAGCCGGGAGGAACTGCTCGACCAGATCCTGGCCTCCGAGGAATTGTTCCCGCGCAATGCAGCGGGCGACCGGGCAATCCCGTTTGCGGACAGCCTGGTAGATTTTGCTGAAGGGCTGGACTCGATCGGCGATAACCCCAACCTGCGCGTCGACAAGGTCCCCCCGGACCATGCGCCGGTGGTGGCGCGGTTTCAGGTGTAGACGAGGGATCCAACATTCTGAAATCTCCCCATGCCTAAAGGCAGGGGGTTCCTGAGTTCACAACGCCGTTTCCGGGTCGGTGACTTGCCCGGGTCTTAACACTGCTCCCATTAGGTTTTCGGGGCGACCCATTCTGCCGCTGGCACCCAACGGGGGTCGGCTGACTGCCGGACCACTCACGGGTTCAATCTGTGCTCAATGCC
>JAGVCA010000031.1 GCA_020059485.1 Anaerolineales bacterium | reverse complement strand
GCCTGATGATAGTTATTTCCGGCAGATCTTCAAAGAAGATCATACGATATAATCGCACAAAAGCAAATAAATTAGTTTACTTGTAAAGATACCTACAAAGACCGGGGTATCCAGCGAGCCAGTTTGCGAGGCACCCTTCTCCCAATCCTTGAGAGAAGGTCCGGGGATGATGGTTCACCCGGTTAAAAGCCAAGAGCCGGGCGTCTGTGCCCGGCTCTTGCCAAGGAGGAGGAGAAGAAGAGTTTACCCTAAGTGTCTCTATAATACTTCTCTCCATCCAGATTTGCTTGACGCTTGTTCTCCAATTGCTGCCCGATTACCCTACGTTTCGCCTACGGAACAGCCGAAATCACTCCTCCGGCGCTATGATCGACACATAACCGCTTTGGGCTACCACTTCTTGGCCTGCGGGCGTGAGCAGCCAATTGCGCAACCGGATGCCCGGACTGTCCGACGGGGCATCCTGACGCACGACTACATAGACCTCAGTGGCAAACGGGTAGGATCCATCTGCGATCCTCCCGCTATCCGGGAAAACGCCCTCGATCGGCAGCATGCGGACAGTCTCGGTCGGCAGCATGTACACAGCAAAATAGTAGACCGAATAGCCGATCCCGAGCACATCCCCGCCGATGGCATTGAACGGCCCGACCATCGTGTACAACAGCAGGTCAGGCGAATCGATCATGTTTTCATCCCCCATCACCAGGGATTCCATCAACTCCTGGCTGCCAGAGTTGCGGTCGCGCCGATAGGTTCTGATCGCTGAAACGCCATCCACCGACAGATCCACCCCAAGCTGGTCCCAGGACGTGAGCTTGCCGGTATAGATCTGCCTGATCTGGTCGATCGTCAGGGTCTCGATCTGGTTTTCCACATTGACCAGGAACACGAAAGCATCCAGCGCAACCGGACGGACATCCAGTCCCACCCCGCGGAGACGGGCAGAAAGCAGTTCATCCTGTGAAGGCTGGCGGGCGACCAGGATCAGCTCGGCGTCCCCCCGGATCAGGTTCATGTAGGCATCATGGGTGCCGGCATGGGTGAGATTGAACAGGAACTCGACCTCCGCCTGAGGCCCAGGGTTCTCAAAATCCGGCAAAATACTGCGGGTCTCGTTGAACAGGAAGCCAGACTGCCAGCCGCACACCAATCCCAGCACATGGCAGGCGACCGTTTGCTGCAAAGGCAGGGCGGAGGTGGAACCATCCACGACGGGATAATTGTCAACGTCAAGGCCGACCAGGCTGGCATCCGCCAGCTTGGTCGGGGTGGTGACCGCTGAACCGTCTGAAGTGCCCGTACATCCAGCCAGAAGCAAGAGCAATGCCAGCCCCCACGCCGCACAATATTTCAAACATCGATTGTCCCTACTCCCTATCCCCACTCCCGAATCACCGATCACTCATACCGCTTGCGGATATTCGGTACCAGGTATTCCTCAAAACAGCGTTCCATGCCGTAGTCCGGCTGCCAGCCCCAATCACGGCGGGCGTGCTTGTCGTCGGTGTCCATCGGCCAGGTATCGACGATCCCCTGGCGTTTCTCGTGGATCTGATATCCGATCTCGGCGCCGGGGAAGGCTTTGACCACCTGGTCACGGAACTGCTCTGCAGACAGGCCGAAAGCAGTGATGTTATACACCCGTTGGGTCAGGCTCTTTGCCGGGGCAGCGGCCAGCGAGAGGGCGGCCTTGACGGCATCCGGCATGGCCATGAAGTTGATGGAGGTATCCGGCCGGACGAAGCAGTGATACGGTACGCCCTTGGCAGCAGCGTGCAGCATCTCCGGGCCGTAGTCGCTGGTCCCGCCGCTGGGGACGGTGAAGGCGCTAATCAGACCAGGGTAGCGCAGACACCGGAAATCCAGGGTGGTCGGGCGTTCCTCTGAGAGCTGTTTGTAGTGGTCGGAGAAATAGATCCCTAGCCGCTCGCAGTACAGTTTGTTAGCACCGTACATAGTGGTGGGATAGTTCCACTCCCATTCCCGGACGCGCGGGTAGGCCGCCTTGGTCTCCAGGTCGGGCATACCGTAAGCGGCAATCGAACTGGGGAAGATGAACTGGACCGGCTTGCCCCGGAACTGGGACTGCTCGGCGGCCATCTCCAACAGCAGCAGCGTGCCTTCCACATTCACCCGGTGGGCCGTGCCGGGGATCACCTCGGCCCGGGTGGAGAGCAACGCCGCCAGGTGATAGATGACATCGATCTCGTACTCGCTGGCAATCGCGTCCAGGGTCATTTTGTCCGTGATGCTGCCCTTGATATGGCGCTTGACCTTGCGGGCGGCGGCGTCCGGCAGTTCCTGCAAGTCGAGGGTCACCAGTTCGCAGTCCCCGCCCTCTGCCAGGTTGTCCACCAGCGCATGGCCGATCTCGCCGGATGCGCCGGTGATCAAGATCACTTTTTTCCGCATAATCCTCTCCTGATCATTTGATGTTCATTTGTTTCAGCAGCCAGGCCAACCGGTCACGCCGGGCCTGATCGTTCAGACCATGTCCGGCCTGGTACCAGCCGACCTCTTTTGGCTCAGCGGCAGCCTCAAAGAACTCACGGGCGCGCTCGAGCGGCACATGGGGGTCGTTGTCTGCAAACTGGAACAGCAACGGGGCCGGCGACAGGCTGGCGACATGGGTGAACGGGTCGAAGGGGGCAAATGTTTCCCGGAAAGTCTGGGCTTCTTCATCTGCCAGCCGGGGATAATACAGGAACCAGTCCGGAAAGCGCGGGGTGGCCGCCATGATGACATACCCGCACGGCCGGGGATCGACCGCGCCCATCAGGACGCCGTACATCCCGCCGAAATCGTGCCCGACATAGAACAGCCACTCCGGGCTGACCCCCGGCTCGGCTAACAGCAGGTCGATCGCTTGGCGCAGCTCGATCACTTGCTCCACCGCGTTAGGCAGGTCATCCGCTTGCGTGCGTTTGAGGAACCATTCCCGGTCGGACCACATGGCTTCCACCAACAGCGAGACCACGCCATGCCCGGCCAGCTCGACCGCTTCCGAGAGGAACTGTGTGCGGTTGCTGTCGTGCGATTCAGGTTCATACCAGTGGACGAACAAGACCGCCGGATGCGGTTTGCCGGATTCCTGCTCTGGGCGCACGAGATAGGCTGCCCGACGGACTCCGACAGAGGTGCGGAAGGTAAATTCACGCACCCGGGCGCTGCCAGTGACGCGCTCACCCGCTGACCGGAGGTCCGGGTCGTGGTGCGGGTCGTATGCAAACCTATCCTCGAACATCTGCCGCTCCTGTGGGAGTGAAAAACAGGGATGAACCTGCGCTCATCCCTGTTTCGTCACTACCTTTTCAGTCCTAGAACAAGCCGATCACCTGTCCGGTCTCGAGGTCGATATCGACATCGTAGTAGGCCGGGCGGGTCGGCAAGCCGGGCATGGTGCTCATTGTGCCCAGCAGCGGGTACAGGAACCCGGCACCGACCGAAGCGCGGATATCGCGGATCGGGACGGTGAAACCTTTCGGGCGGCCTTTCAGGCTCGGGTCATGGCTCAGGCTCAGGTGAGTCTTGGCCATGCACATCGGGATCTTGTCAAAGCCCAGCTTGGTGTACAGCGCGATCTTGGCCTCGGCCTCTTCGGAGTAGGTCACGCCGTCCGCGCCGTAGATCTCTTTGCAGATGATCTCGATCTTGTCCTTGATCGTGGTGGTTTCCAGATCATAGAGGAAGGAGAAGTTGCTCGGCTTCTCGCAGGCAGCCACAACCGCTTCAGCCAGGGCCTTGGCACCGGCGCCGCCTTCCATCCAGTGACGGGAGACAACCGCATCCTCCGCTCCGGCTTTGAGGGCATAGTCGCGGATCAGCTCAACTTCGGCCTGGGTGTCATCCTTGAAGGAATTGACCGCCACCACGGCCGGGATGCCGAATCGCAGCACGTTCTGGATATGGGCTTCCAGGTTGGGCAAGCCGGCACGCAGCAGATCAAGATTCTCTTCGGTGTATTCAGGGGCCAGCGGGCTGCCAGGGGTCACCTTGGGTCCGCCGCCATGCATCTTGAGGGCGCGGACGGTTGCGACCAGGACTACACAGTTCGGGATCAGGCCGCTGTAGCGGCACTTGATATTGAAGAATTTCTCCATCCCGATGTCCGCGCCAAAGCCGGATTCGGTCACAACGTAATCGGCCAGTTTCAATGCGATCTTGTCGGCGATGATCGAGCTGTTGCCGTGGGCGATATTGGCGAACGGGCCGGCGTGCACAAAGGCCGGGGTCCCTTCCAGGGTCTGCATCAGGGTTGGTTTGATGGCATCCTTCATCAGAACGGTCATCGCGCCGGCCACACCCAGATCTTCGCAAGTGATGGCTTCGCCGGCCTTGCTGGTGCCAACCACCACACGGCCAAAGCGCTCGCGCATGTCTGCCAGGCTGGAAGTCAGGGCCAGGATCGCCATGATCTCGCTGGCTACAGTGATGTCGAAGCCAGTCTCACGGTTGAAGCCTTTCTCAGCCGGGCCGGTGCCAACGGTCACACCGCGCAGCATGCGATCGTTGGTGTCCAATACCCGCCGCCAGGTGATGGTGGACTCATCAAAGTCCAACCGGGCAAAGCGGGAAATCTCTTCATCGGTCAGGTCGTTGGGGTCGATTTTGTTGATGCCCAGTTTCTTGAGCCGTTTGAGCATCGAAGGTGCGAATTCGCGCTTGCCTTGCTTGTCGGGCGGGCACAGCCGCTCGAACAGCGCCTGGTCACTCTGCTCGGACTCATGGAACAGGCGGGTGTCGATGGCCGCAGCCACCAGGTTGTTGGCGGCGGTGATGGCGTGGATATCGCCGGTCAGGTGCAGGTTGAAGTCCTCCATTGGGATGACCTGGCTGTAACCGCCGCCGGCCGCGCCGCCCTTGATGCCGAAGGTCGGGCCCTGGCTGGGCTGGCGGATGCAGGTGAAGACGCTTTTCCCCAGATGAGCGCCAAGGGCCTGGCTCAGCCCGACCATGGTGGTGGACTTACCTTCGCCCAGCGGGGTCGGCGTGATAGCAGTCACATCGACATATTTGCCATCCGGGACATCTTTCAGGCGCTTCAGGGTTTCCAGCTTGATCTTGGCCTTGTAATCACCATGCAGCTCGACCTCTTCAGGGAGCAGGCCGACTTCTTCCATCAGCGTGGTGATCTTTTTCATCCCCTTGGCGGCAGCCTGAGCAATGTCAATATCGCTCGGGACGGGTTTCAGGGGCTTGAGGGGGAGTGGTTTTACGGGTTTCTTGTCAAACGTAGCCATACGAATCTAACCTCCTAGAGATGCGAAGTGATGCAACACAAGATAAGACCATCATGCATACAATCCGGCCTGTACCATTATGGATTTTGGTTGGCAGGCTATCAAGTGTCGGATGTCCCAACGAAAACCAGCCAAATGTCCTGTCTGGGACTGTTCCATTGAAAGAATTATACCCGTTTGACGAAGTACCCGCCGCTGACTTTCAGGCTGCTGGGCGTTTCCTGGACCTCGGGATGGAAGCCAAAGCCGAGCGACAGCTTAAGGTGGTAGTTGGCCGGCTTGTCGAGGGATGACCAGGAGCGCATCTGGATGCAGCCCAGCGCTTTGGTCAGATCGAGTGCCCGCAGCTGCATCGCCCGGCCAACGCCCTGGCGGCGGTGGGCTTCCACCACCCGGAAAGTCTGGACGAGGGTCTCGTACAAGGGTTCGCCATCCGGGTCCCGCAAGAGGCGGTCCCGCTCGGCAGCCCATTCGGTTGCCGGGATCATGATCGGTTGGCGGCGCAGGACCAGTTGACCTACCACCTGGCCATCGACCAGCCCGGCCAGGAAGACCAGGTCATCGGTTTTGGGTTGTCCGTACTCATCCAGCACCCAGTGAGCATCACCGCCAACCCGAAGGCAATCGACCAGTGACTGCCAGTCTGCTTCGTCCGGTGCTAGTTGTTTGATCTCGATCATTTTCTGCTGCCAATAGTGAGCACTTGCGGCTTGATCCAGGTTTGATTCAGCATACGGACGGCTCTCCAAGATTCCGGAGGGAGTTGTCCTTGTGTATCTTATCACCAATACAGCCTGAAACTAGGCGGGCGGGAACCAGCAATCCTTTTTTTCTTCCATTCTCTCTGGTTACAGCGCCGGGTCAGCCCGCACAACAAACCTTGTATTGCGGTCAAAATTTATGATATATTAAGGTTACCAAATCGGGAAGCGATGATCCAAAGATTTTCTGGTCGCCTTCCTCATCAACACCGTCCGCATCGACAACGAGGGGAAACTTTGGGGAGCTAGTGGCGAAACCGGCCTGATGGCCGGTTTTTTTGTTTTGAAAGGAGGGCCATTCAAACAACATACTTCAAATTTAGAGTCTAACCACCCAAAAGGAGAGATCATGTCTAAAAAAGTCGTGTTTACAATTGTCGTATTACTGCTGATCCTGGGTGCAGCATCAACCGTCTCTGCGAAACAGAATACCTGCACCACGATCCAATCGGGAGATCTGCTGACCTCGGATGGACGTATCCTTCAAGTTGGCTTCGACCAGTGGGGATACAACTACCAGGCCCATCTGTTTTCCGGTTATTACTGCGATGCTTACCGCGATGCAGCCTGGTGCCAACCTTATAAGGATGACAAACTCGCCATGAAGTGGAACGATGCCTGGCTTTCAAATCAGGATTGCGATGGCGATGGTCTGCTTGACCGGCACCATGGATATCCAAGCTATATCGGCTCTGGCGCCTGGATCACAAACCATATGTCCGGGGAATACGAACTAAACGGCGAGGTCTGCCAGTGGAATTACTTCGTCAAGATCGTGGCTGTGCCAGCGGACGCCAACAACATCGGTGGTACCTGGTATGCCGCAGACGGCACCGAGATCGGACCGGTCATCTGGGGAGAATTTGCGATCATCCAGGAGGTCATCAACGATCCCTGCTACCAGATCCATGGGTTGCAATTCGTCAGCCCTGACCGAGCCGGACTTGGTGGCTGGTAACAGATCATCTTGATCAGATCCGGGGCCGGTGCTAACCGGCCCCTTTTGATTCATCAGTTGCCATCGCAGTTCAGGTCCTTGACACCCGGATGTGGGGCCCTGCCGGGGTTGACACAGAACGTATGTTCGTGTAGAATATAGCACAAATGAACTAATTTTGGCTCCAGGGCAAGGCAACTGCTACAACCCCATCCCCGGACCAGGCAATCACCGCAAGTTCATCTTAAAGGAGTGTTTCATGGCTCGCAAGAAACAAGGACTCAGTGACCGTCATAAGAAAATCCTTGAAGTCCTCGAGGATTACCAAACCAACGTCGGATATCCGCCCTCGATCCGGGAGATCGGCAAGCAGGCCGGGATCTCCTCGACCTCGGTGGTCAATTATTACCTTGACCAGCTGGAAGAAAAAGGCTTCATCGAGCGCGATCGGAAGGTCTCACGCGGCATGCGCCTGCTGAAGGATGTCACCGGCCAACTGATCGATGCCGTCGAAAACACCCTGGAGAACATGGTCCGCATCCCGCTGGCCGGGCGCATCGGTGCCGGTATCGTCATCCAGCCCCCGGATACTGACTTCAACCTGTACGATCCCGACGAAGGGATCGAGGTTGCCCGCAGCATGCTTTCGGAGCGGGATGCCGCCTCAAGCCTGTACGCGCTGGAAGTCCAGGGAGACTCGATGATCGACGCGATGGTCGACGACGGCGATATTGTCATCATGAAGCACACCCAGGAAGCCCGCAATGGCGAGATGGTCGCAATCCGCCTGAAAGGCAGCGACGAGACCACCCTGAAGTATTTCTACCGGGAAAATGGGCACGTCCGCCTGCAGCCGGCCAACCCGACCATGCAGCCGATCATCATCGAGGATCCTAATTCAGTTGAAGTCCAGGGCAAAGTCGTGATGGTGATCCGCCAAATGGACGCCACCCCGATCTGATCAACCCAACCACAATAGTAGAACCTAGCCCCTTTCGAGGGGCTTTTTTTATCCCCCAATAGACCTATCTGTCCGATCAACAGGTTGTTTGTTGGTAAAATTCAGATGTGAAGATTTCACCCGCACCGCCGCAGATCCCAATTGCCAAACGCGTTTTCGACCTGACGCTGATCGTGATCTTTTCGCCCCTCCTGCTGCCGCTGATGGCAGTCATCTACCTCCTGGTGGCGGTGTTTCTTGGTCGGCCGGTGATCTTCCGACAGGAAAGGGCTGGATACCAGGGGAAGCCCTTTACCCTGTACAAATTCCGCTCGATGACCAATCACCGGGACAGCCGCGGCAATCTGCTGCCGGATGAACAGCGCCTGACTGCCTTCGGCAAGTTCCTGCGCGCCAGCAGCCTGGATGAACTGCCGGAGATATGGAATGTGATCCAGGGGGAGATGAGCCTGATCGGGCCGCGGCCGCTGCTGGTCTCTTACCTGCCGCGCTACAACACCGAGCAGGGCCGCCGCCACCATGTGCTTCCCGGCATCACCGGCTGGGCGCAGGTGAACGGCCGCAACAATGTCTCCTGGGAGATCAAATTTGAACTGGATGTCTGGTATGTCGACCACTGGTCGGTATGGCTGGATATCACGATCCTGTTCAAGACCGTCGCCAAGGTCATCACCCGCGAAGGGATCAATGCCCCCGGCAACGCCACCTCAGAGGAATTCCTGGGCATACTGGAAGGCAACGACCACGCGGATTAGTCCCGTTTCCCCTGCCGGCACTGCCGGTCTGATTTGCAAATTCACCCAACATAGATTAAAGTACAACTGATATGCGACTGCTCTACATCGCCGACGGCCGTTCGCCGACCGCCCGCAACTGGATCGCCGGATTTGTAACCGGGGAGCACGAAGTCCACCTGATCTCGACTTCTCCATGCAACGGGATCCCGGGGCTGACCTCCCTCCAAGTGCTGCCGGTTGCCTTTTCGGGTGCCGGCCTGACCGCGCAGAGTGCGGCAACGGCCAGACCAGGCCGGCTGCCCGGACTGCGGCAGGCCGCGCCGATGTGGCTGCGTACCTTCATCCGGCAGTGGCTCGGGCCGCTGACCCTGCCGGCCACCGCCCGCCAGTTGAGACCCATGATCGCCGCGATCCAACCCGACCTGGTGCATGCCATGCGCTACCCTTATGAAGGCATCCTGGCCGCCCAGGCTGACCCAGCCGCCCCGCTGCTGGTATCGGTGTGGGGCAACGATTTCACCCTTCATGCCCGCTCGAATCCCCTCCTCGGAAGCGCCACTCGCCGCGCCCTGCGCCGGACGGATGCCTTGCACACCGACTGCCAGCGCGACCTGCGGCTGGCGCGGCAGATGGGTTTCGCACAAGAAAAACCGGCGGTCGTGCTGCCCGGCTCCGGCGGCGTGCGCGAAGCACTGTTTTACCCGCCTGAGTCACCGCGCTCGGAGCAGCCGCCGGTGATCATCAACCCGCGCGGCTTCCGTACCTATATCCGCAATGACAGCTATTTCCAGGCCATCCCGCTGGTGTTGGAACACTCTCCGCAGGCCCGGTTCATATCGCCCGCTGCCGCCCACGAACTGGAAGCCCAGCGTTGGGTGAAAGAGTTCGGGCTTGAACACGCAGTCGAACTTTTGTCGGTGGTACCGCAGGGCCGGATGGCGGAACTGTTCCGGCAGGCCCATCTCGTGGTCTCACCCTCGACCCACGACGGCACGCCGAACACCATCCTGGAAGCGATGGCCTGCGGCTGTTTCCCGGTCGCCGGGCGGATCGAATCTGTGCAGGAATGGCTGACGGACGGCGAAAACAGCCTGCTGTTTGACCCGAACAGTCCCAGGTCAATCGCCGATGCCATCCTTAAAGCCTTGTCGTCGCCCGGCTTGCGCCAGCGCGCCGCCGAGGCCAACCTAGCCATGATCCGGGAACGCGCCAATTATCAGGCCGTAATGGCGCAGGCCGCCGCCTTCTATCAGCAGGTGGTGAATCTATGACCAACCAGATCAGCGCCTTGCTGGGCTTGCTGCAGTGCCCGGCGTGCGGTGTTGCGCCGCTGGAGAGCGTCGCCCAGCCATACCCGGACGACCTGCCTTTCGAACCCTCCGGCCAGCACCTGCGCTGCCACCAGTGCAAAGCGGTTTTCCCGGTCACTGCCGACCACATCCCGGTGCTATGGACCCCCGCGCTGAAAGCGCAAATGCTGGCCGAACCGGACCCGGAAAGTAACCTGGGCGCCAACCTGCAGATCTATAACACGATCTCCGACGAGTACCTGGCCTACACCCGGCGTCTGCCGGAGAACGCCCTCCGGATCCGGGATGCCGCCCGTCGGCTGCAGGACATTTTCACAGCCGATACCCCGCGCTATCACCTGGACTTCGGCTGCGGCCCGGGACAGGTACTCGGCTGGCTGCAGGATACCGGGCTGACGCCGGTCGGCCTGGATGTCTCGCTGGCCAACCTGCGCAACGCCCGTCAGTCCACCGGCGCGCTGGTGGTGTGCGGAGATGCCACCCGAATGCCTTTCCGGGCTGATGTGTTTGGCCTGGTGACCGAAGCCTCCGTACTGCATCACATCCAGGACTGGCAGGCCGTGGTCCGGGAAGCCGGCCGGGTCTGCCATCCCGCTGGCGGGATCGTGCTGGATGCCGAACCGAGCCGGGAGATGGTGGCCTTCAGCCGGCTAGCCGTGTTCGTGTTCGACCTGCGTTTCCCGGTGTATCGGCTGCTCAGCAGGGTCTGGAAAAGCAAGTACATCTTCCGCAATACTGAGCAGGCTAAACTGAACCTGAAGGCCGAGATCCACCACCAGCCCGGCACCGGCTTCCCGCTGGAGGAACTCAAAAACCTGTTCCTCCAGGCGGGCTACGAGCTGCATCTCTTTCACTCCCCCGGCGCAGACCTTGCCTCTGTCAAACCGCCAAAATTGCAAAACATGATCCTCAACCTGTTGAGTTTCCGCAACCCCTGGAATCCGAAATTCGGGTCGTTCACCGCGCTCGGTGCGGCCCCGGGGAAACAATTGATCGAAAGGACATCCCGATGAGCCTGCAAAAAGTTGTCATCATTGGCACCGGCGGCTTCGGCCGCGAAGTGCTGGATGTGCTGGAAGCGGTCAACGCAGTCTCCCCGACCTATCAGATCCTGGGATTTGTGACCGAACCGGGATACCAGCAGCCCGGCGAACAGATCAACGAAGCGCCGGTGTTGGGGTATTTCGATTGGCTGGCTGACCACGCCAGCGAGGTCAGAGCGGTTTGCGGGGTTGGAGCGCCCGACACGCGCCAGCGTTTGATCCGGCAGGCCGAGACAGCCGGCGTGTCCTTCTTTTCGGTGGCCCACCCGCGCGCCATCCTGACCCGCTGGGTGACATTCGGCGCGGGCGTGGTGATCACAGCCGGCTGCATCCTGACCAACAACATCCGGATCGGCGACCATGTCCACCTGAACCTGGATTGCACGGTCGGGCATGATGTCATCATCGAGGACTTTGTGACCGTCTCGCCGGGCGTACATATTTCCGGCAATGTGACCCTCAAGACCGGCAGTTTCATCGGGACCGGCGCCAACCTGATCGAAGGCAAAACGGTTGGTGAGTGGTCGGTGGTCGGCGCAGGCAGCGTAGTGGTGCGCGATATTCCGCCGCAGGTGACTGCGGTCGGCAACCCGGCCAGGGTCATCAAGACCCACGACAAACTGTGATGGACATCTGGACAGAGATCCTTTCCCGCCAGCCCGAACGCATCCTGGCCGCTTACCAGCAACTCATCAGGGAGGAACAGGACTACGCCCTGGCCCATCTGGCCCGGATGACCACCGAACCGGACTGGCATCCCGAACAGGTCCGGTCGGCGCAGATGGCGCTGGATGCCCTCAAGAATGAACCGGAAGCCTGACCCCGCCACAGGAGCGACTATGGATATCCGTGACCTGACTGCTGAGATGGACCGACTGGTAGCCGCCAAAGGCTGGTACGCCCCTGAAAGCCCGCGCCAGCAAACCCTGCGCAATCTGGCGATCTCGCTCTCGGTGGAAGCCGCCGAGGTGCTGGAACATCTACAGTGGGAGGAGACCCTCTCCGACCCCGAGGCATTCACCGGGGAGTTAGCCGATGTCGGCCTGTATTTGTTACAATTGGCCCACATTGCCGGGATCGATCTTGAAACCGCGATCCTGGAAAAGGTCCGCCAGAATTACGGCCGGACCTGGGAGTGAACCGGAAACAACAGATGGAAGAACAAACAGCCAAAGAGAATGCCAACCAATTCGGCAAATGGCCCTTCAGCGAGGGCGAACTGACTGCCGGGCTCCGGCGGCACAGTGGTGACCCGCGCCTGAAGATCACGGCTATCTCAGAACGCGAGATCACCCAGCGCCGCCCTGCGATTGGCCAACTGCGCGGGATCGAAGTCCAGGCGGATGGCAGTTCTGGCGCGGCGCTGTTCACGCTCGTCCTGAAGGAGAATATGGGCAGCACCCGGGTTGGCTCGGCCGGAGCCGGCGTGCGCGAGGTCAACATCTATCTGACCTTCAAAGATCATCTGCCGCTCAAGCTGCCGACCTTGATCTGCGCTCACCCGCGCGGCGAGTGGCTGGTGATGCTGCATCTGCCGGTCGGGCGGCTGCCGGATAAATGGTCGGCCGCCGATTACTTGCTGGGCGCCGAGCAGCTGGCTATCCTCCATGACCGGTTTTGGGGGCTGGATGCCGACCTGAGCACGTATCCCTGGCTGGAGCAGCCGTTGGATGCCAGCCGCGAGATCTACCTAAAAGGTGCTCGGGACGACGCGGAAAAATTCATGCACAACCGCGACGGATTCCTGGCAACAACCACCGATCTGGTATCCATCACAGAGCGGATCATCGACAACATTGATCTGGTATCCGCCGCACTGAAAGACAGCACAGCCACCCTGCTGCATGGCGATTACTGGCCGGGGAATGTCCTGATCCATCAGCAGAGCGGTGTGACCGTCTACGACTGGGAAAACGCCGCGATCGGCCCCGGTGTGCTTGACCTGCTTAGTTTTATCCAGTCCAGCAGCTGGTGGTTCTCTCCCCTGCCGCTGCCGCCTGACGAGATCGCCGGCCACTACCGCACCCGGCTTGCCCAGGCCGGCGCACACAACTTCAGCAATGACGAATTTAACCAACTGTGGGACCTGGCAGTGATGTGGACCTTCATCACCGGCTGGGCCGGCCGCCTGGCCCGTACACCGGATACGCTGCTCCCCATGCGGCTGGAGGCTATCCAGCAGGTCGTCATCTCACCCCTGGTCAAAGCAGTCGAACGCCAGCTACCCTGACCCCAGGAGGATCTCGATGCGGATCACAGTATTTGGCGGCTCAGCCCCACAACCCGGCACCCCCGCCTATCAGGAAGCGTACACCCTCGGCTCGCTGATCGGTCAGGCCGGACACACCGTGTTGACCGGCGGTTATATCGGCACGATGGAAGCGGTCTCGCGCGGCTGCGCGGAAGCCGGCGGGCACGTGATTGGGGTCACGTGTGACGAGATCGAAGGCTGGCGGCCGGTCAAACCGAATGCCTGGGTGATCGAGGAGCTCCGGCTGCCGACCATTCACGAGCGGCTGCTGACCCTGATCAATGAGTGTGAGGCCGCCTTTGCCCTGCCTGGTGGGGTCGGTACCCTGGCGGAGATCGCCATGATGTGGAACCAGATGCAAACCACCGCCATCCTCGCACGGCCGCTGATCTTGATCGGCGCTGGCTGGCAGCGCACCTTCGCGACCATGGCCTCCGAATTGGAGGCGTATGTACCGACAGCCCATCGGGATTTGCTGCTGCTAGCGCCGGATGCCGCGGCTGCCTTCGCGTTGCTCACGGAGCGCTGATGCCGGCGATCCACTTGCCCCGCCTGCGCCAGCAGATCGAGAATCTCGTTGATCACTATGCGGATGCGGATAAGTTCAGCCGGGAGTTGAAGCACCTTTTCAACTATTACGGTGACAAGACCCTGCGCTCGAGTAAACTGGTGCGGCGGCCGGCTGGGCTGCCTTCAGAAAATGTGCCCGCCCCCGTCCTGCGGCAGGTGGTCGTCCAGATGACGCCTTACGCCGAAAACACCCCGCATGCTATCATTTCACTGGTGCGTGGGCTGTGGAAACACCCCGTGCTGGAATACCGGCATCTGGCTGCTTTGATGATCGGCAAACTGCCGGCCAGCCAGGCCAGCGAAACCCTGCGCCTGGTCACCGAGTGGGGACAAACCAGCCCTGAAGAGATCCTGCTGAGTGCTCTGGCGGTCAACAGTTTGAATACACTCCAGCAGGACGCACCGGATGAAGTGCTGGAGCGCATCCGGATCTGGCTGCACGAACCCCAGCAAGATACCACCCCAGCACAGCGCACCAGCCTGCAGAAACTGGGTCTGGCTGCACTTTTGCCGTTTGTCTCCGACCCGGACTATGAGAACCTGCCGCGCATTTATGCCCTGCTGACGCCGCTGCTGCAGGCTGCGCCCAAAGCGCTGCGGCCCTATCTGCTCGACCTGCTGTTGCCGCTGGCGAGGCGCGCCCCGCAAGAGATCACCTACCTGCTGCGTACACTGCTGGAGGAAGATCCCAACCAGCACCTGGTCTGGCTGGCCCGCCGCACCCTGGAAGCGCTGCCGCCCGAATATCAAACCCGTTTACAGCCGTTGATCACACCTCGCAGGGAAGAATAACCCCAACTTTTTTTCACCGGTTAATGAATTCAGGGAACATTTGGATAGTTCTTTCGTTTAAATTCCATGAGCGATTGCAACCGCTGGATATCTTCGACAGATTAGAAATGGAAAGGTGAAAAAGAAATGAAAGCAAAATTACTGGTTTTGATCGTTGGTTTATTGGCATTTGTCATCACCGCCTGCAGCAGCACAGCCGCTCCGGGAACCCCTGAAAGCGCTGACGAGTTGATCGCCGCCCTGGAAGCACAGGGGCTGGGGGTCTCGAAAGGCCAGCGCCTCGAGGCGGATCTGTTCTCCGTCCCAGCCTTACTGCTGGAAGGTGCCGAAGGCAGCCTGCAGGTGATGGAATATTCCGATCAAGCCGCTGCAGAGGCGGATGCTGGAATGGTCGATGCCAGCGGCAGTTCGATCGGAACGGCGCAACCCTTCTGGGTGGATGTACCGCACTTTTTCAAGAGTGGAAAACTGATCGTCCTGTATGTTGGCAGCGATGAACAAGTTCTATCCACCCTGGAAGCCGTTTTTGGCCCTCAGTTCGCCGGAAGATGAGCCTGAAAACCTCAAAAACAGACCCTGCATGATATGCGGGGTCTGTTTTTATTCCGGCCGAGTCAGGGTAAAATGGAAGCCCACCTTGAAATCTATGCTTGATTGCCATTCTTCCTGGTGGTATAATGATTCGCTGACTAGACCGGCAGGCGGCAAAACTGAGCTGCCCGCCAGGAGACCTGTAAACTGAAAGGACAGATGTCATGGCATTGGAAAAAGAAGTTAAAACCGGACTGATCAAGGAATACCAGCGGGACGAGAAAGATACCGGTTCCCCTGAAGTCCAGATCGCTCTGCTGAGCAAGCGGATCAACCAGTTGACCGAACACCTGCGGACCCACAAGCACGACGAATCGTCGCGGCGCGGCCTGCTGAAACTGGTCGGACGCCGCCGCAAACTGCTGGCCTACATCCACAAGAAGGATTTCGCTAGCTATATGCGGATCACCGAACAGCTCAAGATCCGCCGCAAATAAACCTGAGCCCAAATCAGGGTAGGTGCCCGACCGGCATCTACCCTCTAAATATATCTATCCCGCTCGTTAGGACATGGATGCTGGAGATAACCCCCTTCATCGACAAACACTTTCCGTTGTCACTAGCCTCCAGTTCCTGACATAGTGGGGAAACCTTAGGAGGTTTACATCATGAAACCTGAACTGAAACAGTTCACGGCGACTGTCGGGAATCAGACCATCACGTTTGAAACCGGCCAGTTGGCCCTCCAGGCAGGCGGTTCCGTAACCGTCCGGCTGGACAATTCGCTCATCCTTGCAACCGCGACCATGAGCAACGAACCGCGCGAGGGGATCAATTTCTTTCCCCTGAGCGTGGAATATGAGGAACGGATGTACGCCGGTGGGCGTATCCCTGGTGGATTCTTCCGCCGGGAAGGCCGGCCAACCGAAAATGCCATCCTGACCGCCCGCCTGACCGACCGACCGCTGCGCCCCTTGTTCCCCAATGATATGCGCAACGACGTCCAGGTGATCATGTACGCCATCTCATCTGACAACATCAATCCGCTGGATGTGATCGCGATCAACGCCGGTTCTGCCGCCGTGATGATCTCCGATGCCCCCTGGGGTGGACCGGTCGCCGCTGTTCGGGTTGGCCTGATCAACGGTGAATTCGTCGTTAACCCGACCTATGCCGAACTGGAAGAATCCACCCTGGACCTCAGAGTGGCCGGCACCAGAGACGCGCTGCTGATGGTGGAGGCAGGCGCCAACGAGGTCGACGAGCCAACCATGACCCGGGCGCTGACCTACGCGCATGAGGTCATGCAGCCCCTGATCGACGCACAGCTCGCCCTGGCCGAGGCTGTTGGCAAACCCAAAAAAGCCTATCCGCCCTTCTCGGTCTCCGAGGAACTCAAGGAAAAGGTCCTGGCGCATGCCAAGGACGGCCTTGAATCTGTCTACGACCGCGATCTGAACAAGCACGAACAGGATGATGCCATCAATGCCCTGCGCACCGAAACGGTTGAAGCGCTGGCCGCCGGGGATGAGACCCAGGTGCCGGACTTGCGTGAGGCTTTTGAAGCTGCCAACAAGAAGGTCGTCCGCGACCGCATCCTGCACCGGAAGCTGCGCCCCGATGGCCGCGGCACCACCGATATCCGCCCGATCTGGTGCGATGTCGATTACAGCCCGCGCGCCCACGGTTCCGGCATCTTCACCCGGGGTGAGACCCAGGTGCTGACGATTGCCACTCTTGGCACCCCGCGCGATGCGCAGAACCTCGACAACCTGACCCCCAACGAGGTCAAGCGCTATATGCACCACTACAACTTCCCGCCGTTTTCTGTTGGCGAGGTCCGGCCGCTGCGCGGTTCCTCTCGCCGAGAGATTGGGCATGGCGCTCTGGCCGAACGGGCTTTGCTGGCAGTGATCCCGGAAGAGAAGGATTTCCCGTACACACTGCGGCTGGTTTCGGAATGCTTGTCTTCCAACGGCTCGACCTCGATGGCCTCGGTGTGCGGTTCAACCCTTGCCCTGATGGATACCGGTGTGCCGATCAAGGCGCCGGTCTCCGGAATTGCGATGGGGATGGTCAGCGAAGGCGACAAGTATGTCATCCTGAGCGACATTCAAGGTCTGGAAGACCACCTCGGTGATATGGACTTCAAAGTCGCCGGGACCGACAAGGGCATCACCGCCCTGCAAATGGATATCAAGGTTGATGGCTTATCGCCTGAAATGATGTCTGAAGCGCTGGAACAGGCCAAACAGGGCCGGGCCCACATCCTGAACAAGATGCTGGAAGTCATCCCGGCACCGCGTCCAGAAATGAAGGACCACGCCCCGCGCATCATCACCATTCAAATCCCGATTGACAAGATCGGGGCGGTGATCGGCAAGGGCGGGGAAACCATCCGTTCAATCCAGGAAGAGACCGGTGCCAAGATCGACATCGACGATGACGGCACAGTCTTCATCGCCACCACCGACGGTGAGAGCGAACGGATCGCCCGCGAGCGGATCGAAGCCCTGACCGAGTCGGCCATCCCTGGCCGGATCTACACCGGCAAGGTGGTACGGATCACCGACTTTGGCGCATTTGTCGAGATCATCCCCGGCACAGACGGCCTGGTGCATATCTCCCAGCTCGATTCTGTCCGGGTCAACAGTGTGGAAGACGTGGCCACCGTGGGTGACGAGATCACCGTGATGGTCACCAATGTCGATGAGATCAGCGGACGTGTCCGCCTCTCCCGGCAGGCCGTGCTGGAAGGCTGGACCCTGGAAGAAGCCCAGGCACGTGACAGCGGCGGTAAGAGCAGCGGCGGCAGCCGCGGTGGAGACCGTGGCGGTAACCGCGGCGGGGATCGCGGCGGACGTGACCGCGGCGGAAGACGCTAGCCGATCAGACCTTCGCAACCAATAAAAGTAAAAAAGCGGCGCAGTTTTCAGACTGCGCCGCTTTTTCGTTTCAGCATTACGAATAAACCTAACTCACCTGCCCGATTACCTCGCCTTCAGCCTTGTCTGCCCAGGGATAGATCTCGGTGCCCTGCGCGGCTGCCCTGATCTCCGGGTCATCGGAGTAGTGGCCGCACTTCTCGGGGGGGAGCAATTCGGCGAGCTTGCGCATCATCTCGTGCCCGATCTCATCTAGTTGCTCGCGGCGTTCCCGGCCTTTGCCGGTCACCTTCTGCGGGGTGTAAGGTTTCCCCACCCGGATCGCCACTTTCGGCCGCTTGAACTGTCGCAGGGTTGGAAAGACTTGCTCCATCCCCACCAGACCGACCGGCAGCACCTGCGCCTCGGTGCGCGAGACCAGGAAAGCAGCCCCGGGCCGCGGCGGACGCAGGACATGAGCCCAGTTCCCGCCCTCCGGAAAGATCCCCAGGATGCCGCCCTCGTTGAGCACATTCTCTGCCTGGCGCAGCGCGAAGGTCGATCCGGTACCGCGCTTGACCGGGAAGAATCCCCACAAGCGCGGGATGAACAGGATAAACGCCGGGGCATGCGGGTTGACCGCTCCGCCGACAAAGTCCAACGGAGCCGGTGAGACTCGCACAAAAGCGGCCGGATCGACAAAGCTGAAGTGGTTGCCAATCACGATCAGCGGCCCTTCCGCGGGGAAGTTTTCCTGACCCTCAATCGTCAGGTCGGTCAGCAGCCAAAAAGCCACCTTCGATAAAAACTGGAAGACTTTGCGCAGCGGCCGGCGCTTCTTGACATCATCGCTGTCGAGGTTACGGGCAAAATCGCTCACGGGATCAGTCACCAGGTTCCAGTGCGACTTGCCCCATCGCCACCTTGCGGCCTTCCTTCTCATTGACCAGCATCAGCAGCCCAAGACCAACCACCAGGAAGATCACGATGGAGAAAACCGCCTGCCGGTGGCCAAGCTGGATGGCGGCCGTCGGGTCAAGGCCGGCACTCTCATGCAAGACGGTCAGACGGTGGGCAACGATCCCGAACAGGAATGGCCCAATAAAGGAAGAGGTTCGGCCGACCATTCCGAAAAAGCCGTAGAATTCCGCGCTGCGTCCGGGAGGGGCAAATGCGCCGATCATCGTGCGGCTGAGCGACTGGACGCCGGTCAGGGCGAACCCGGCCAGCGAGGTGATCGCAAAGAACCCGCCGATGGAGTTATTGAAGTAGATCAGCACGACGGCAAAGATCATCAGCACCAGCGACTGCACCAGACCGCGCTTGAAACCCATCTTCTCGCCCCAGATGCCGTACAGATACGCGCCAGCCACACTGGCAACCTGCACCAGGATCATCATGATGATCAGCGACTGCTGGTCCATGCCGTACAGCACCGCGCCGATGATGGCGGCGAAATCCAGGGCGGCGATGATGCCGTCGTTGTACACCAGGAAGGCCAGCATGAACTTAAGGAATTCCTTGTACTGGTTGACAGAGCGGATCGTGGTCCGCAGGCGGCGGAAGGCCAGGCTGAGGTAGTTATCGCCTTCTTTCAGCGGCTTGGGTTCAGCCTTTTCTTTCAGCCAGAACCACATCGGGATGGTGGAGAGTGCGAAGAACACCGATGTGATGATGAAGGAGAGGCGGGTGACGAACTCGCCGCCGATCACCAGGATCAGGGCCAAAACGATCAACAGACACACGATCCCGCCAACCGAGCCAACCGCCCAGCCCATCCCGGAGACGCGACCGATCTCATCCTGATCTGCGATCTCGGGCAGCAAAGCGTTATAAAAGACCTGCCCGCCGCGGTAGCCGATCTCCGCCAGGATGAAGAACAGCATCCCGGTGATAATATTGCCTTCCCGCACAGTGAAGAGCAGCCCGGTGAAGACGATACACACAGCCGACATATAGAACATGATCGTCTTCTTCTTGCCAGAGTGGTCGGCGATTGCCCCCAGGATCGGGGCGATCACTGCAGTGACCAGCATAGCAATCCCGGTGGCGATCCCCCACAACCGGGTGCCTTCCGAGCCACCAACCACCGCTCCCTGGAAATAAGCCGAATAGACCGCCAGCAATACCACAGCAGCATAGGCTGAGTTGCCAAAATCATACATATACCAGGCCCAGTGCTCCTTTTTCTTCTGTTTCATTAGTTCAGACATTGATCATCCTCCTGGATAAGGTCTGCCCGCTTGCGGGCGTTTGGGTGAAGTAACCCCATTGAGGCTACTTCGTGTCACCCTGGGAAGTCGGAAGAAGAGGCATCCCGGGGCCGTCCACTTCCAGCAGGTCCGCCAGTGCGGACCGCATGGCTGTGCGGTCATCCCAAGGATACTCGGTTTCTCCAAAACACATCGATTGTTCATGCCCCTTCCCGAGTGCGAAGACCAGGTCTCCTGGCCGGGCTTGCTGGACCGCAAAGCGGATCGCTGCACCGCGATCCGGAATGCAGAAATAAGTCTTGTCTCGCTGCCCGCCCTGCTCTTCCGCGCCGGCAGCCATTTCTGTCAGAATATCGTCCAATGATTCCGTCCGCGGGTCTTCGGCGGTCAGGATGGTCAGATCGGCGAGTTGGGCGGAAAACTCGGCCATCATCCGCCGCTTCTGCTTATCCCGCAGACCGGCCGAACCAAAGACTGCGATCACCCGCCCGGCGGTCATTTTACGGCCGGCTTCCAGGGCGGATCTGAGCGCAAACGGCGTGTGGGCGAAATCGACCACCGCCAGGAAATCCTGGCCCAGATCGATCCGCTCCATCCGTCCCGGGATACCAGTCAGCGCCCGGATGCCCTTCGCCGCCACCTCTGGATCGATCCCCAGGCCGATGACCGCAGCCGAGAGCGCCGCCAGCGAATTGGATACGTTGTAATTGCCGATCATCTGGGTTTCGATCGGGAGTTCAAAGCCCGGTCCATGGGCGGTATATCGCAGGATCCGGGCGGTATTCTGAATATCGGAAGCCCACACCTCTGCCCGGCGGTCCAGGCCATAACACACCTGACGGGCGGCTGTGCGGGCTTGCAGATGCTCGTAGGACTGGTCGTCCATGTTCAAAACTGCCAGCGGCTCGATCGGCCGGAGCTTGGGTTTGGGGACCGAAAGGCCTTCAAACAAAAGCGTTTTCGCGCGCAGGTAGGCATCCCAGGAGCCGTGATAATCAAGATGTTCGTGGGTGATATTGGTGACCACACCGATATCGAAATCGGCGCCGGACACCCGGCGGGCAGCCAGACCGTGGGAAGTGGTTTCGAGGATGACATGGGTGATGCCGGCATCCACATACCGGCGCAGGTAAGCCTGGACCTCGAAGGCTTCCGGGGTGGTGACATGCAGTCCGGTATCGAGTTCCTCGTCCCCGATGATGGCATTCACCGTGGAGATCATCCCGGCTTTGAGGCCGGCCGCTTTGAGGATCTTGTAGATGTAATTGACCGTCGTCGTCTTGCCGTCCGAGCCGGTCACCCCAATCATCGTCAGGTAGTTGGCCGGTTGGCGGTAAAAGGCTGCCGAGATGTACCCCAGAGCGGCGCGGGCATCCGCCACCTGAACGTAAGGTACCTTTAGCGAGAGCGGATGGGTCCCGATGACTGCTGCCGCGCCATTCCGAATGGCATCCGGGATAAATTGGTGCCCATCTACTCTGTCGCTGGTGGCGACAAACACGTCCCCGGGATTGACCTTGCGTGAATCGACCGCAATCCCGGTCACCTCAGCAGCCGGGACCGGCGAAAGCACCGAAAATCCATCAAGCAAGCGATCAAAAAGTTGAGCAGCCATATCGTTTGGTTTGAAGAAAAAACGCCCGAAAGCTACCTCGGGCGTCCTTTGCGAATTTTAGTTGTCGGGTCCGAGCGCCTCGGCTGTTATTTCAGGTTCTGGCGCATCGAGTCGAGTTGACCGGCGACGGATCCATCCAGGACCTTATCGCCGACGCGCACGACCAGCCCGCCCAGGATGGCCGGGTTGACCTTGAATTCAACCTGACCCTGGCCCTTGAGCACCTGCTCGCGGACGGTTTTCTGCTCTGCATCCGTCAGCGGCAATGCGCTGGTGACAATGGCGCGGTCGCCTTCGACCGGGTCGACCACAGTCACCTTGCCAGCCTTGATACCGGAGAAGAACTCTTCGATCAAGGCGCGCTGGCGTTTTTCATCCATCGCCTCACCGACCAGTTTCTGGGTGGCGGACATCGCCAGAGCGGCAATCTGGCCGCGCACCTCGCCGAGCAGCTGGTTGCGCTCTTCTTCCATCTCCTTGCGGGCGTTCGCCTTCAT
This sequence comes from Anaerolineales bacterium, assembly GCA_020059485.1. Lineage (GTDB taxonomy): Bacteria > Chloroflexota > Anaerolineae > Anaerolineales > UBA11579 > UBA11579. The sequence goes on along the minus strand of JAGVCA010000031.1, from coordinate 34,779 downwards.
CTCCGCGATCTCCCGTTCGGCAGCAGCTTTCATCTCGCGCTCAACTTCCTGGGCGCGGGCTGTGGCCTGCCGGACCAGATCCGATGCTTCGGTTTGTTTGGCCTGCATGATCTTTTCCGCTTCGGCTTCGGCGTTCTCACGCGCTTCTGCGGCCACGCGGGCATCTTCCAGGCCTTTCTGGATCTTCTCCCGGCGGTTTTCCAGCATCTTGACGAGCGGGCGGTACACCCAGGCGCTTAGGATGAGGAACAGGACCGCGAAGGAGGTGATTTGAACAATTAAATACCCTAGGTTTAGACCTAATGCTTCCACTAGCTACCTCTCTTCCGCAAACGGCGTGACCGGCTCAGGCAACGAAGATCAGCAAGAGTGCGACCACCAGACAATAGATCGCCACTGCCTCGGTGAAGGCGATCGCCAGGATCATATTGGTCTGGATATCACCGGAAGCATCCGGGTTGCGGGCGATTCCCTGCATGGCGCCTTGCGCCAAAAGGCCGATCCCGATACCGGGGCCGATCGCCCCAAGCATTGCCAATCCTGCTCCCAAAAACTGTGCTGCTGCTGCGTCCATGTGTTGAACCTCCTGAAATGTGTGTGAATAAATCCTGTACAGGTTGTTGTTTAGTGATGGGCCTCTTCGTGGCCGTGATCGTGGCTGACGGTTGCCATCGCCATGAACATCATGGTGAGCATCCCGAAGACCAGAGCCTGCAGCGGGCCGAAGAGTAGTTCCAACAGGACCACGCCTGATTGTCCCAGGCCGCCGGTCATGGAACCGACAAAGAATAGCAAAACCGAACCGGCAAAGATCACGCCGAAGAGACGGAAAGTAAATGAGAGGATCTTGGCGATCTCTGCAATGATCTCAAGGATGCCTGCCAGCCATTTGACCAGCGCGAGGATGAAGTCCATCGGATTGCCCAGGCGCGGTTTCCTCCAGGCCTTGGCGATATCCTTGCCATTCCAATATTTGGTCAGATAGCCGCCGCCCAGCGCTTGCATACCAATCACCTGGGTCATCACGACCGAGATGATCGCCAGCGAGGCTGTGAAGTTCAGGTCGGTGGAGGCGATCCGCCAGTACGGCACAAGCGAATAACCGCCGTGCATCTCTTCATCGGCGTGCTCGGCGTCCGGCTGGACGATGGTCTCAAACAAGCCTCCCAGCAGTTCCTGCTTGGGGTAGCCGTGGTCGGATTCATGCAGATAACCAACGGCATCCGGCAGCGGGACCAACTCCTGCAGGTTGACGAACAGCACCAACAGGAAGATGGTGGCAAACCACGGAAAGATCTTCTTGGCCCACTTGCCGGCGGTCGACTCGGTCATGGCGTAGAAACCTTCCAGCAGGGTGGCGACCGCGCCGGAAACCCCGGTCAGGACCATCTTGCCGGCCTTGAGCTGCTTGCGGATGTTCCAGGCGATCAAGATCACGATCAGCATGGCGATCCAGACCGAGACCATTGTGTTGGTGATATAAAAGCCCTGCCCGCCAAGATTGAATAACGGATCGTGCCCGACATGCGGGTAAACTGGCTCCGGCGGCAGCTGGATGTGCGGCATGATCGGTTTCAGCAGCGGGATGAAGAAGGTCGCGGCACAGGAAACCGGCACAATCACCAGCAGCAATATCCAGCGATGGATCTTTCTGGGCTGTTTGTCAGTTTTTTCCACGGTCATGTTCCTCCAGAAAATCAATCGGATCTGGTTTTGGCTCCACCTGGGGCGGCGCCATCCGGGCAGAGATCCAGCGGCCAATATAATAGACAGCCACAAATGTTACCGGCACGCTGACCAGCACCAGACCGAATGTAAAAATTCTCTTACCAGTGTCAAAGGCGGCGTCTAACCATAGACCAAGACCGACCGCCGCCCCAAGGATCAGGATGATCGCACAACCATTCAACAACCCGCCATACAGACCAGCCTTCAGGATGTGCTGCTGTAAATTCTGTTTGGTCGGTTGCTTGTTTGTCTCGGTCACGGCCCGGAAATTATAACAACAAAGAAAACATGCGTCAACAAAGGCACTTTTCCGTCGTTTGCGAGACTAAAATATCGACCTGGCGGCTTCGGCCGTCAGCCGGAACCAGGGCGCCATCAGCGTACCCATCAGCACTACGCCGATCACGCACACCACCAGCACGATCCCGTGCACCGGATTGATCCGCATCGGGATCTCGTCACCCGGCTGGCGCTTGAGGTAAACCACCTTGAGCACGTTCAGGTAGTAGTACAGGCCGATGACCGCATTCAGCACACCGATCACCGCCAGCCAGACCAGCCCGGCATCGATGGCGGCCGAGAAGACCAGCACCTTGGCAAAGAACCCGCCCAGCGGCGGGATTCCACCGAGGGACAGGAAAGTGAACAGCATTCCGAAGGCCAGCCAGGCATTCCGGCGGCTCATCCCGGCGTAAGACTCGATCTCGTCCGAGCCGGCCTGGTGGTAATACACGATCACGAAGCCAAAAGCCGCCAGGTTGGTCAGCAGGTAGGTGATGATGTAATACAGCATGCTGTTGACGCCAAACTCCGTCCCGGCAGCCAAGGCCATCAGGATATACCCGGCATGGGCAATGGAAGAATAGGCCAGCATGCGCTTGATGTTCTTCTGCCACAGCGCTACCAGGTTGCCGAGCGTCATGGTGACCGCCGAGAGGACTGCCAGGATGATCTGCCAATCGGCCAGCGGGAAGACCGCCAGCAGTACGCGGGCCAACACCGCGAACCCGGCCGCTTTGGAGGCGGTCGAGAGGAACCCGGTCACCGGAGTGGGCGCGCCTTCGTATACGTCCGGAGCCCAGAATTGCAGCGGGAACATCGAGATCTTGAAGCCGAACCCGACCAGCACCAGCACCAGGCTGGCAAACAGCGGCGTCGAAGGCACTGAAGTGAAGGCCTCGGCCAGGGCATAAATGTTCGCTGTGCCAGAGAAGCCGTACATCAGGCTGAAGCCGTACAGCATCACTGCCGAGGTCATAGCGCCAAACAACAGGTACTTGAAGCCAGCCTCGGTGGATTTGTCGTCTTCCTTCATGGAACCCGCCATGGCGTACAGCGGGATCGAAGCGGTCTCGATTGCCAGGAACAGCATCACCAGGTTGCCGGCGGAAGCCATCAGGTTCATCCCCAGGGTGGAGAACACCAGCAGGATGTAGAACTCGCCGCGCTTGCTAATCGAGTCCCATTCGACAGCCAGCAGGCTGGTCAGAGCCGCGCCAGCCAGGAACACCAGCCGGAAGGTGAATCCCAGTAGGTCGTGCCGCAGCATCCCAAACCAGATAGCTGGGTCACCGCCATCCGCCGGACGGCTGAACAGGATCGCCAAGACGAAGATCAGTGCCAAGCCGGCGAATGTAATGTAGGCCAGCAGTTCCTTGCGGCCTTTGGGCAGGCGCAGGTCGATGATGATCAGGATGGCGGCGAACACCACCAGGCTGATCTCGGGCAGAATGGCAAGGATCTCCATCTTACATACCTCCCAGCAGGATCAACACCCGCTCGACGCCGGTCTCAACCATCGGCACTATCACCGAGGGGAAGATGCCGATCCCGACCAGGACCAGCACCAACAAGCCCAGAGCCAGTTTCTCGCTCGGATTGACATCGTGCATGTGGCCCTCAAATTGCTTGGGGAATTCCCCGAAGAATACCTTGCGGATCAGCCGGATGATGTAGGCTGCGGTGATCACGATCGAGACAGCCGCCACGATCGCGATCCAATTATTATCCCCATTCAGGAAATTCAACCACTCCGGAAAGACAGGTCCATTCCAGAACGGTTTCTCGCCCCAGACACCCATGAAGATTGGGAACTCGGCGATGAACCCGGAAAAGCCGGGCATGCCCATCGAGACCAGGCCACCGACGATGAACGCCAGCGTGACATGCGGTACATATTTGACCATTCCCCCGAGTTCATCCAGTTGGCGGGTGTGCACCTGGTCGTAGATCATACCGACGACAGCAAAGAAGAGCGCCGTCATCACCCCGTGCGAGACCATCTGCACCCCTGCGCCGACCATCCCGTCATGGTTGAGGGTGGCAAAGCCCATCACCACCAGCCCCATGTGCGAGACCGAGGAGAAACCGATGACATACTTGAAGTCGGTCTGCACCATGGCGATATACGCGCCGTAGACCACGTTGACCAGGGTCAGCAGGATCATCCACGGCAGGTGGAACTTTGCGCCTTCCGGCAGCAGCATGATGCCGATCCGCAACGCGGCGAACGCGCCAAGCTTCATCAGCACGCCGGCGTGAAACATCGAAACGGCGGTCGGCGCGGCCACGTGGCCGTCCGGCGACCAGTTGTGGAACGGGAAGATACCGCCCAATATGGCAAAACCGATAAAGACGAACGGGAACCACAGGATCTGGAAATCGCGGGGGAAATTGGCCCGCTCAAGCGTGACCATATCGAAAGTTGTGCCGCCAGCGGCGAAGAACATCGCCAGCGCTCCGACCAGCGCCACCACCGAACCGATCACCAGATACAGGGTCAATTTCATGGCGGCGTATTCCCGGGTCTGCTTCCAGCCCCAGATGGCGATCAGCAGGTACATCGGGAAGACCGCAATCTCGTAGAAGAAGAACAGGGCAAACATATCCAGGGAGACAAACACACCAAACACGCCCGAGGCCAGGATGAACAGGAAGACAAAGAACTCCCGTTTGCGTTCCTCGATGCGCTGAGAGATGATCACGCCGGTGAACATCACCAGGCCGGTCAGCAGCACCAGCGGGGTGGACATGCCGTCCACACCGACCTTGAAGCTGATCCCCAGCGCCGGCAGCCAATCGAACTCATCGTAGAACTGGTAGATCTCGGAGGCGGGCAGCAATTCCCCGGACGCCAGCCGCTCATTGACCGAGATTGCCAGCGGCTGGTCGAAACTGACATAGACTACGATGCTGAGCAGGAAGGTCACCAGCCCGGCGGCGAGAGCGATATTATAGGCCAGCTTGTCCCGGTCTTTCGGGACCAGCATCAGCAACAAGCCCACTGCTGCCGGCAGGAACACGATCACGCTGATGATTGGGAAGTCTTGTATGCTCATAGTTCGTTCCTAACCAATCGCGCTCTGCAGCGCGATCATGGCTTTGTCGATCACACCCAGCAGCCAGCCAGGCCACACGCCCAGCCACAGCATCAGCACCATCAGCGGTGCGATAACCGCCAGCTCGCGCTTGCTGATCTCGCCGAGGTGCTGGGAGTGCGTTTGGTTGAGCGGGCCATGCAGGCTCTTGGCGATCCCCTTGAGGATATACGCCCCGGTGAACAGCAGGCCGAGCATGCTGAGGGCGGTCCAGACCGGGAAAATATCCCAGGCACCCCGCACCACCAGGAATTCCGAAACGAAGCCGTTCAGCCCGGGCAGGCCAAGCGAGGCCATCGAGGTGAAGATCAGCACCCCGCCATATACCGGTATCAGCGGGAAGTACCCGCCCATCTCGTCCAGGTTACGGGTGTGGATGCGGTCATAGACCACCCCGACCAGGAAGAACATCCCGGCCGCCGACAGCCCGTGGTTGAACATCTGCAGCACCGCGCCGTTCAGGGCGATGGTGGCGGATTGTGTACCCATTTCCTGAGCCGCGGCCGCGATCCCCAGCAGCACAAAACCCATATGATTGACAGAAGAATAAGCCACTAGCCGTTTGAAGTCCCGCTGCCCGAAGGCGGCAAATGCTCCGAAGACGATCGCGGCAGTCGCCAGTCCGGCCAGGATATTGGCCCCGGCCTGGGCTTGCTCGGGATAGAGCGGCAGCACAAAGCGCAGGAAGCCAAAGGCACCCAGTTTGAGCAGCACACCTGCCAGGATCATCGAGCCGGCGGTCGGGGCTTCGGTGTGGGCATCCGGCAGCCAGGTATGGAATGGCCAGACCGGCACTTTGAGGGCGAAAGCGATGGTGAAAGCCCAGAAAGCGACGGTCTTGGCGGTCCCGACGGTGGTGAACCCGCCCAGGATCAGGTCATTGGGGGCCAAGGCATTCCACTGCTGGATGATGTAGGGCAGGTCGAAGGTCTTGAAAACCACGCCGAGCATCTGGATGGCCAGCAGCAGACCGAGCGAGCCCGCCATGGTGTAGATCATGAATTTGAAGGAAGCATACGTGCGGTTGGCGATCTTCAACCCGCCCCACAGTTCGCGTTCACCTTTCGGGCTGCCCCACTGGTTGATGAGGAAATACATCGGCACCAGGCCGATCTCCCAGAAGACGAAGAACAGCAGCAGGTCGAGCGAGAGAAATACGCCCAGCATGCCGGTCTCCAGGAACAGGAACAATGCCATGTACATCCGCACCTTGTCATCAATGCCAAAGGAGGCCAGGATGGCCAGCGGGATCAGCAAAGTGGTCAGCAGCACCATGGTCAGCGAGAGGCCGTCCATGCCGAGATGGTAGGACGAGCCAATCGCCTCGTACCACGGGGCGATGATGACATATTTATATCCGTTGGGATCGACAACCGCACTCTCAAATCCGAACCAGGCCACCAGGGCGAATGCCAGCGGGACGAGGCTGGCAGCCAGTGCCCACCAGCGGACCAGTTTCCTGGAATCCTTTGGAAGTAGCAGCGTGATCAGCGCAGCAATCGTTGGAGCAAACAGGATGATCGTCAGCAAAGAATTTTCCATCATATCGCTCCTGTCACCGCGTGATGAACATAAAGATGAACAACCCGCCGAATGCCACCAGCATCGCCAGGATCATATATGTCTGGACCACACCGGTCTGCACTTTGCGCAGCTGCTTGCCAAACCACTGCGGCACCGCGCCACCAAGCGTATCGCCGATAAACTGGTTGATCACCGGGATATCGAAGTAGTTCCGGAAGATGCCGCCCAGCCAGAACGTTACCCGGGCGACCAGGTGCAGTAAGCCGTCGATCAGCTTGCGGTCCATGATGAGGAACACAAACTGCTCTGCCAGCCAGCGGGACGATCGGATGAACAGGAAGTCGTAGGCCTCATCGAAGTAGTATTTGTTCTGCAGCACACGGTGCAACGGCCCGAGCGCCTTGCGCAGCGGGTCTTCCTCGGCGGAGGGCACATTTCGGTACACCAGGTAACCGAGGCCGAGGCCGCCCAGCGCCACGACCAGCGAGACGCCCAACGGCACCCAGCTGAATTCCGGCGCTTCGGCGTACAGCCATTCTGGCAGGCTGTGCCCGATAAAATGGTGAAACCAGTTGTTGGAGAAACCTCCCAGGATCGGGAATTTTTCCGGGATCCCGACCCAGCCAAAGCCGATGGCAAAGACAGAAAGCACCATCAGCGGCGCGGTCATCCACAGGCTGGTTTCATGGGCATGCTCGGCTTCTTTGGTGCGGGGCTTGCCGAGGAATGTCAGGGTGATCTGGCGCATGGTGTAGAAGGCGGTCAGAAAGGCGGCAATTGCCAGGAAAGCAAATACGATCAGGTGTCCATGCGCCCAGGCATCAGCCAGGATCTCATCCTTGGACCAGAAACCGGCAGTGACCAGCGGGAACCCGGAGAGGGCCAGGCCGCCGATCAGGAAAGTCCAGAAAGTGCGGGGCATCTTGCTGCGCAGCCCGCCCATGTTGTACATGTCCTGGGGGTCCACATGGTGGTTGCTGGTGTGCAGCACACCGTGCTCCATCCCGTGGATCACCGAGCCGGACCCGAGGAACAGCAGCGCTTTGAAGAAAGCGTGCGTCACCAGGTGGAAGGCGGCGGCGACATACGCGCCGATCCCCAGCGCGGCCACCATATAACCCAATTGGGAAATGGTGGAATAGGCCAGCACGCGCTTGATGTCGTTCTGCGCCAGGGCGATCGTGGCAGCAAACAGAGCGGTAAATGCGCCGATCGCGGCCATCGCCAGCATCGGCGAGGTCAGGTGGCCGTGGTCCATCCCGGCCGCCATCAGCGGGAACATCCGGATGATCATGTACACGCCGGCCGAGACCATCGCAGCGGCATGGATCATGGCCGAGACCGGGGTCGGGCCTTCCATCGCATCCGGGAGCCAGACATGCAACGGGAACTGAGCCGATTTGCCGACCGTGCCGATGAACAGCAGGATCCCGGCCAGCCCGGCCACCGAGAAGCCCAGCACGTGGGAGTCAGCGGAAGCGAGGACGGTCAGAACGCTCTCATCGAACAGGATCGCCCGGAAAGAGAGCGTGCCGGTGGTAGTGTACAGCAGCGCAATGCCGAGCAGCATGAAGACATCGCCGACGCGGGTGGTCATGAAGGCTTTGATCATTGCATCCCGGGCGGAGGGCTTGCCGTACCAGAACCCGATCAGCAGGTACGAGCACAGGCCCATGATCTCCCAGCCGATGAACAGCAACAGCAGGTTATCTGCCAGCACCAGCGTAAACATCCCAAAGGCGAACAGCCCGATAAAGGCAAAGAAGCGGGCAAACATTGGCTCGATCGAAGGCACCACATGTTTGTGGCCGTGTACTTCGACCGTCGCGCCATGCGGCGGCAGACCTTTCTGGTCATGGTCGCCTTTCGGCTGGCCCCAGTTGTGGTAGCCGACGCTGTAAATGAAGATCATCAGGACGGTGATGGCGACGAAGAACAGCACAACCGCCGAGAGCGGGTCGACCATCACGCCAATCCGGAAGAATCCCCCATTCAGCGGCAGCCAATCAAGGGACGAGCCAAGCGGATGTTCGCCCAGATGTTCGGTGCCAAGCGCCCGGACAAAGACCACCATGCTGCCGAGGAAGGACAGCGCCGCCGCCCCGACCCCGATCATCCAGCTGGCACGGTTGCTGCGATTGGCCAACAGCAAGATCACGAAGAAAGCCAGCAATGGCGGTACGGGGAGCAACCAGATCAACAAATCGTTTAGTTCCATAAGTGCAACCCTGTCATAATGTAATTAGCTACCACTTCAGCAGATCCAGTTCATCGGCATAGGCAGTCGCGCGCCGCCGCCAGACCGAGATCACCAGCGCCAAACCGACCGCCACCTCTGCCGCTGCCACCACAAAAACCATCACAGTGAAGATCTGGCCAGTGACGTCTTCCGGCGTCAGGTAGCGCCAGAAGGCCAGCAGGTTGATATTGACGGCATTCAACATTAGTTCAATGCCCAGGAGGATGGCGATCACATTCTTGCGTGCCAGCACACCAAACAGACCGACCCCGAAGAGGATCGCTGCCAGGATCAGGTACCAGGAAAGCGGGATCATCTTAGTTGTCCTCCTCAGTCTCATTCGGGAAAGCGATCCGGATGGCCGCGATCAGCGCTGCCAGCAGCAGCACAGAGGCCAGAATGGTCGGGAGGAGGTAGCCCTCGGCGCTGAACAACTGCACCCCCAGGTCCTGCACCACAATCTCGCCAGTCTCCGCTGCCGGAGCCAGAGCCGAGAATCCCGGCCAGTCCGAAAGTGACCAGATCAGCACACCGGCCGCCATGACACCCAGCAAAGCCGCCCCGATCAGGTTCCGGTTGAAAGGTTCGACCGTTTCGCCGGTGACATCGCGGGTCACCATGATCGCCATAATGATCAGGATCGCGATGGCGCCGATATAGACCACCACCTGGATCACCGCCCAGTAATAAGCCTGCAGCAGCACAAAGATCACCGCCACCCCAAACAGGGTCAGGATCAGGTAGAGGGCCGCGTGGATCAGGTTGCGGCGGGTAACAACCATCACGGCCGACACCACCACCAGCGCAGCGCCAATCAGAAAGACGATTTGGATCGGTTCCATCAACGACTCCTCACTCACGCAGCCGGTTCTTCTTCGGCAGCGGGTGTTTTCGGCATCACCGCCACAGGACGGCCCTCAAAGCGGACCCGCTCACGGGTTTGGGTTTTGCGGTCGGAGCGGGCAGCCAGGGCAAACGAGACCACGAACAGCACAATGTTGAAACTGCTGTGCGAAGCGACCCGCACCCAGTTATCCGCGCCGCGTGCGGCGTATTCGATCAGCGGCATGCCCATCAGCAAGATCAGCGAAACAGGCACCATGAACTTCCAATTCAGGTTCATCAGCTGGTCGATGCGGACGCGCGGGAAGGTCAGACGCGACCAGATGATCATCAGGTAGAACACGCTGGTCTTCAAGAAGAACCAGAACAACTGCAGGTACCAGACATCCGGCCCCGGCCCGCGCCAGCCGCCGAAGAACAGGATCGCCATCAGGGCGGCAAAAGTGAACGAGTGCAGGAACTCGGCGGCCTGGAACAGGCCGAATTTGATACCGGAATATTCAACGTGGTAGCCGGCCACCAGTTCGGATTCGGCTTCCAGCAGATCGAAGGGAGCCCGTCCGACCTCCGCCATCGAACTGACGAAATAGATGATCGCCGCCAGCGGCGCCATCAGGATGAACCAGACCCCACCGTTCTCCGCACCCTGGGCATTGACGATCGAATTCACGCCCATACTGCGCGCCAGGAATACCGGCACCAGCAGCGAGAGGAACAGCGGCACCTCATACGAGATCAGCTGGGCAACGCCGCGAAAGGCCCCGATCAGCGAATATTTATTATTCGAGGACCAGCCGGCCATCATCACGGCCACAATGCTGAATGAGCCGACCGCCGCAATGTACAGGATCCCGACGCTCAGGTCTGCGCCGATCCATTTCTCGGTAAAGGGGATCACCGCCCAGGCCATCAGCACGGAAAAAACGGCCACGATCGGGGCCAGTACATAGCTGAACGCATCCGCGCCTTTTGGCCGGGTATCTTCTTTGGTCAGCATCTTGAGCGCATCGGCGATCGGCTGGATCACCCCATACGGGCCGACCCGGTTCGGGCCGATGCGGTCCTGGAAGCGGGCTGCGCCCTTGCGTTCCACCCAGGTGAGTACCACAAAGATAAGCATGATGCCCATACCCACGACGAACGCCCCGATGAACTGCAGCGTCACTCTGGTGACCAGTTCCGAGGCGCCCCAGCCCAGTAGTAGTTCCCGCAGCCATTCGGAGACAGCGAAGACAGGGTCAAATCCTTGCATGTTATGCTCCTAAAACATCCGCAGACCGGCCGGGTCTGTGGAGCTCATAATCCAAAAGAAAAGCTGATGAGTAACCTCGCCAGCTTTTCCAAACAACTAATCCGCTAATTCCATGTCAGGGCACCTTTTCGCCAGGCATACACGAGACCATCACCCAGCAAAAAGATAAACAGCACGCCTGCGATCACGCCCAGCAGGTCGAGCCGGTCAAAGGCAACCGCCCAGGGATAGAGAAAGATGATCTCCACATCGAAGATCAGGAACACCAGGGCATAGACGTAATACTGCGTCTTGAACTGCACCCAGGTGTCGCCCACGGTCTCCATACCGCATTCATAGGTATCCAGTTTTTCGGGATTGGGTTTGCGGGGAGCGATCATCCGGGCGATCAACAGCGCCAGCGCAGGGATGCCTGCCGCCACGATCACCAACAAGCCAACGAACAACCAGTTATCCAGAAACATCAGTGCTCCTCAAATCTCCTCAGGATACGAACAGTGTGAATGGCGTCAATGCAGAGATGCAGGCGCACCGACCACACATCAGGCACATTATACCAAAGAACACCTATCGATAAATCCATTTGTGCAGATAAGCACTTACAATTAGGTCGGTACAACATTACCACAACTTGATTAGCTCGACTAAGACTTCCAATCGGGGTAATGATAAGATTTACCTATGGCTGACCAACGGCTCAACCTATCCTCCCGATCAGGCGGGTTCCAGGCCTCGCTGCACAGTCCGGGAACGCAATTCAGTGTAAAATCAACCCATGAACGACCGATCCCCTGGCGCGCAGACATCCGGCAGGGACGAGAAGGACAGCCGAAATGACCAACCAGCCTGAACAGACTACCGCCCAGAGTCCGGACCAGCAGATCACCCGGCTGGCGAAACTGGCCGCAGAGATCGATACCGCGCTGCGGGCGCATGCCACACACCTGCCGGCGGAGGTGTTCCAGGGGATGACCGATCTGGCGTCGGCCCTGCCCCGACTCAGCCAGCAGGTCCGGCAGCAGACGGTCGAGAACCGGAAACTGACCGAGCTGGCCGGGATCGGCCAGGTGATCAACTCGTCACTCAACCCGGATGAAGTCCTGCGGATCGTGATGGATACCATTGTCCGGCTGACGAATGCCGAACGCGGTTTCCTGATGCTGCGCAGCGAGGATGGGGAGCTGACCACCAAACTGGCCCGCAACTGGGAGCAGGAGAGTCTGGATCCCTCCGAGTTCGAGATCAGCCGCACGATCATCAACCGGGTGGTGGCCGAGGGTAAATCCGTCCTGACCACCAACGCCCAGGAGGACCCGCGCTTCATCGGCCAGGAATCGATCATCGCCCACAACCTGCGCTCGATCCTTTGTGTGCCGCTGATGGTCAAAGACGAACTGACCGGGGTGATCTATGCCGACAACCGGGTGCGCAGCGGGATCTTTACCGATTCCGAGCGAGATCTGCTGAGCGCTTTTGCCAACCAGGCGGCGGTGGCGATTGAGAATGCCCGGTTGTTCGAGTCCGTCCGCCGCACCCTGGCCGAAGTGACCGAGTTAAAAAACCTGATGGACAATGTGTTCTCCTCAATTGTCAGCGGGGTGATCACATCCGATATTGAAGACCGCGTCACGCTGATCAATAAAGCAGCCGAATCGATCCTGGGCAAAACCAGCCTGGACCTGGTCGGCTTCCCGATCGGGCAAATACTGGAACCATTGGCCACCACCCTCACGCCGCACCTCTCCAGCGTCCGGCGAACCGACCAGAGCGTGATCGGGCTGGAGGTGTCCCCCAGCCTGCCGGAGCGCGGCCAGGTAGACCTGCGGCTGACGCTCTCTCCATTAAAAGACGCCGACCAGCACACCCAGGGCGTGGCGATCGTGGTCGATGACCTGACCGAGCATAAACATCTAGAGGCGCAGCGCCGGTTGTTCGAGAAGATGGTCTCCCCGAAGGTAATCGACCAGCTCGACCCGGACCAGATCGCCCTGGGCGGCAAGCGCGGGGAGATCACCACCCTGTTCGCCGATATCCGCGGCTACACCACATACAGCGAGAACCTCGACCCCGAATCTTTGGTGGCGGTACTCAACCAGTACCTCAAAACCGCCGCGGATGCGATCCTCTCCGAAGAAGGCACGATCGACAAGTTCATGGGCGACGCCGTGATGGCCTGGTTCAACGCCCCGATCCCGCAGCCCGACCATACCCTGCGGGCCGTCAAGGCCGCCCTGGCGATCAAGGCCGGCATCCAGGCGCTGCACCAGCGCTTGCCAAAGGAAGCCCATCTTTCATTTGGGGCCGGGATCCACTTCGGCGAAGCCGTGCTTGGCGTGGTCGGCACCGAGCAGCGCATCGACTACACCGCCATCGGCGACAGCGTGAATACCGCCAAGCGCATCCAGGAGAACGCCGAGGCCAGCCAGATCCTGATCAGCGCGGCGGCTTACCAGTTGGTGAAGAAAGAGGTGGAAGTCCGCCAGGTCGAGCCGGTGGTGGCCAAAGGGAAGGAGAAACCGCTGACGGTGTATGAAGTCCTGGGGGTGACGGAAAAACGCAAGGGACTGTTTGGGTAGGCGATTTACGTTCCCCTGTTAATCTTAAATGAAAAATGACAGGCGCAGGTGTGTGCCTGTCATCATTGATTATTTCCAGCCGGCTTTATCCCGCCCCGTCGTAGGCCTTCTTCAGCCAGCCGATCACTTCGGGGGTGATGTCGTCAGCGCTGTGCAGTTCGATCCGGTGCGAGCACATCCCGCTCCACTTGTCGCCCTCGATCAGCACGCCGCTCGGCTTGACATCCTTCAAGTTCAGGCCGAGGTCCATGCGGGCCTTGGTGCTCGGCTGGATGATCCCGAACTGCTTGGCGCGCCGCAGGCTGACGTACGCCTTCTTGGGTGCCAATTCGACATCCTGCCCGAACTTACCAACCTCTTTAACCAGTTTTTCGTACCACGCCTTCATCTCCGGTTTGCCATCATACTGGGCACTGACCAGGTCGGCTTCCGCCGGCGAGCCGCCCGCCGCCTGCTGGCGGTAGAGCAGCGCGATGGTGTTGGCAAAGCCGTGCGTCACGCCGTGTTCACCTTTCAGCAGTTTCATGATCTCGCCGTGCTTCTCCAGTTTTTTCGACGCAATGAGCTTGAACCAGGCTTCGAGGCTCTTGCCGGTCTTCTCCGGCATGTTGTCGATCATCGTCTGCGCCATTTCATCGGCATTGTAGGCCATCATACCCTCCAATTTCGGTCTGAATTGGGCAGATTATAGAACATGGGTGCTAGCACGTCAAGACCTGCGTCCGGCGTTAATTTCCCCGTTTCATCGCCTCACGCGCCAGACGGTCCACCTGATTATTGTACTCGTTGCTGGCGTGCCCCTTGACCCAGTGCCAGACGATCTGGTGCTGCCCGATCGCCCGGTCGAGGGCTTTCCACAGATCGACATTCGCCAGCGCGCCGCCCTTGCGCCGCCAATTGCGCGCCCGCCAGTTCGGCATCCACTCGGTGATCCCGCGCTTCAGGTATTCCGAATCAGTGTACAGATCAACCTTCGATCGCTCAGGCAAAGCCTGCAGCGCCTCGACGGCGGCGGTCAGTTCCATCCGGTTGTTGGTGGTGTCGCGCGCCGCACCCGCCAGCGGGATCTGGCGGTCGGGATAGATCAGCAGCGCCGCCCAGCCGCCCGGGCCGGGGTTCGGCTCGCACGAGCCGTCGGTGTAGATCTTTAAAGCCGGTAGTGGGGTCATTCGGTTAGTATATCAAATATCACTTACGGGTTCAGGTACTCCGCCACCAAGTCCTGGAGTTGGTCCATGAACAGGGAAATCGTCCCGATGGCAAAGCGTTCATCCAATACTTCAGCCTGGGCATCCTGAAGAATACTGCGGACCACCCGCCAGGCAGCCAGCGGCGGCTCGTAGCGCGCCGTCTCCATCAGCCCCGGCACCGCACGCCAGGCTCCCGGCAGATCCTTGCTGTCTGCCAACACCTCAGCGGTTTCCCGGTCGAGCGGCAGGAACAAACCCTGCTCGGCCAGCATTCTCTGGCTCTCCGCGCCGGTCAGATAGCGGACCGCCAACCAGGCGGCTGTCTGAGAAACCGGATCGGTTTCAAAAATAACATAGGACTGCCCGGATACGCTGATCGCCGGTTGGCCCTGGTTGTTCGGATACCCGATCGCCGTCCAGTCATCCCGGTTGAGGGCAGCTGTAAAGGCTTCGGCCACATAGCCGATCTCGCTGGAGGAAGCCGAGTAGAACAACCCCAGACGCTCGGCAAAGACAGCATCCGGATAAGGTGCGAAGGGCAGCCAGGCGCAGCCCTGCTGGCGCAGGTCAGCAAGAAAGCGGTACGCCTCCACGATCTGGGCCGAATCGAAGGACAGGCTGCGCTGCAAGGCTGGCTCAAAGCTCAGCAGCCAGGCCGCCGCGCCGCCCGGTGTGCGGTCGATGATCCAGCCGCCGGTGCGGTCCCCATTCTCAAGATGCGCGGCACAGGTCTGCCGGGCGAAGTCTTCAGCGGAGTCCGGGGGTGACTCAAACCCCAATTCCTGCGCCCAGGACTGGTTGTAGAGCAGTACCCGGGCCGAGAATAATCCCGGAAATCCCAGGCGCAGCCCGTCCTGCAGATCGCGCCCCAGCAAAACCGGCCAGAATTCGCCCACATCCAGACCATAGGCAGGGCTTTCAAGGTATGGCGTCAGGTCGATGACCGCCCCGGCAGCGTGCCAGGCCAGGTATTGGTACGGATCGGCTAGTGTCAAGTCCGGGGGTTGTCCGTTACGGATGGCTTCTTCCACCGCCAGCTCGAACGCTTCCCAGTGGGCAAATGATCTCGTCACCAGTTCGATCCCATCCGGATTGCCAGTATTAAAATCGACCGCCAGATCTGAGATCAGGTCCTCGGTTCCAGGTTCCCAGAGATACCACAGGTCAACGCGCGTACCGTCCAGTTTTTCTGCGGACAGGGCCGGCACCTGCGGCGTCGGCGTGATCGTCGGGGTCAGGGTGGCACGGGGTGTCGCGGTGATGATCCGCAGCGAGCCATCCCCCGCCGGGTCATCCTGCCCGCAGGCTGACGCCAGGATCAGTAGTGTCCCCAATAATAGTAATGCCAGGACCTTCCAGAAGAGTGATCGCATAGCCTGATTATATCCTCACACCAGGAATTTACAGGTGCAACTCAGGTATAATCCACCTTCAGACCAACCCGACTGGAGGCCCAATGACCGACCTGACCGCTGCATTGCTGCCGACCATCCGCAGCTATAGACTACCCGAACTCGACCTGCCTGCCGAGATGGTTCACCCCAACTACGGCGGCCTCTCGATCCTGAATACGCCCAACAGTCTGTGCCACTTCCTGGACGTACCGCCTGCCACCACCCTCCCGCCGCTCAATGCCGAGATCCTGCAGGCAGCCGGCAGCGGATACGAACGCGTGATCGTGATCCTGATGGATGCACTGGCCTTGCACCGCTTCCAGGCCTGGCTGGAACGGTCCCCGGAGCTGGTTTGGAATCGGCTGCTCGACCAGGGCGTGCTGGCCCCGCTGTCCTCGATCGCCCCCAGCACGACCAGCGCCGCCCTGACCTCCTACTGGACCGCACTGCCGCCGCGTGTCCATGGCATCACCGGGTACGAGATGTGGATGAAGGAATACGGGGTGGTCGCCAATACGATCCTGCATACCCCGATCACCTTCAAAGGCGGCGGGATCGGAAGCCTGGAACATGCCGGGTTTGATCCCGCCAAATTCCTGCCCGCGCCCGGGATCGGGGCGCATCTCAGTCAGCATGGTGTCTCGATCCACGCCTTCCAGCATTACTCGATCATCGACTCCGGTCTTTCGGAGATGTTCTTCAATAATGTCAACCGGGTCGGCTGCGGTGGCGCGGCGGATATGTGGTACCGGGTGTGGCAGCTGTGGCAGCAGCCTCAATCCGGCAAAACCCTCGCCTGGGTATACTGGTCTGAAGTGGATGGGCTCTCGCATCTGCACGGCCCGGACGACCCGCGCATTGAGGACGAATTCTACGGCTTCAGCCAGGCATTCGAACGCGTCTTCCTCAACCGGCTGACCCACGCCGAACGGGAAGGTACCTTGCTGATCCTGACCGCCGACCACGGCCAGATCACCACCAACAAAATGGACGCCCATTACGATCTGCGCAATCACCCGGACTTCACCCGCCGGCTGCACATCCAGCCGACCGGCGAGAACCGCCTGACCTTCCTGTACATCCGGCCCGGGCAGACCGAAGCGGTACGTGAGTATATCGAGCGTACCTGGCCGAACCAGTTCGCGGTGCTGGAAACGCCTTATGCCATCGAGAAAGGGCTGTTCGGACCAGGCGCCAGCCACCCGTCCCTGCTGGACCGCACCGGCGATCTGACCGTGCTAGCCAGGGGGAATGCCTTCTGGTGGTGGGGTGCCAAACCGAACCCGATCATCGGCCGGCATGGCGGGTTATCCCCTGACGAGATGCTGGTGCCGTTTCTGGCCGTCCCGCTGTGATCCCATGACGACCGCCATCCATGATCTGCTGTCGGTCCTGGGCGCACGGTTTGGACGACTGGACAACTCGCCGGAAGGCTGGAGCGAGCAGACTGCCAGCCTACAGGAACTCAACCCCCAGGTCGCCGACGCGCTCGCCGCTTGCTTTGGCCAGGACAGCGAACCGGTTGGCACATACCAACAAGCTGTCGAGACCTTCCAGGGTTTGATCTCCGAGCTCGCGTCTGAAGATCGGTTGGCACGCGGCCACCTGAATCTTCGCTTCTTCATCATGCTGAACGGGTTTTTGGCCGCCTGCCGTGAGACGCTGGAAAAATCAGCCTTCGATTCGCAGTTGAATGCCGCCGAACTGGTGATGCGCAGTTACTATGCCCCCTACTTTTTTGATCGGGTGACGCTCTCTACCAGTGAAGTAATCACAATGGTCGAGGACGATATCCGGCAGTTGCAAACCCTGCCGGACACGCCGCAAGGGCGGGCAGCCGGTGGACGCATCCTCAAGGGCACAGCGTTAGCCCTGGGAGAGAATTACTGTCCGCGGCACCCACAATTCTTTGTTTTAGTTGCCCAACTGGAAACATTCCGCATCCCCAGAGACCAGGCAAGCCTGCATGCTGCAACGGACCTGCTGTTTACGATCAGGCTTGCGGTAGATAATGAAGCGAAGAAAGGAGAATGAGTATGCCCAGTATTGGTGTGATCGAACTTGTGATCATCCTGTTGATCTGCGCCCTGTTTCTGGTAGTGATTGGCGCGGCAATCTTTTTACTGGTGATCCGCAAACGTCCCGGCTCAGACCGCGATCACGATCAGGGCTGATTCCCACCGATCAAATCGGGGTTACGCCGGGCGGTAGTGGTGGTCGACCATCCGGGTCCAGCCTTTCTTGGTCTTCGCCTCAACCACCCAATGAAAACCTTCCCCATCGTCCGGCCAATAACCCTGGCGCGCCAGCCCAGCCGGCATCTCGGCATGAAATCCGACCGCATCGGGGTGCAGTTCGGTCATGTCGGCCAGTTTGCCGTCCGATTGTTTGCCATCCGAGGTGAATGACCAGAAGCAGACTTCCTTCTCGGCATTCACCCCGATCAGGGTGATCTCGTCGTAAGTCTTGCCGCTAAATTCCCAGTGAGCCAGCAACTGGATGTACTTGCCCTCCAGCACGATGGAATATTCGCGGCGGCATGTCACCTGCCCCATCTCCGAATCCGCCTCGGTAATCCAAGCACCTAACAAATTGTGAAACACACCTAACTTTCCGCGTCCTTTTTTCCAGTCCATTACTGGTTCCTTTCCTGAATTGATAATCAGCCGATCAGATCATCCGGTCTTCAATCTCCCAGGCGTGGTCGAGGATATGCCAGGTGACGTGCCGGACAAAGTAGCGCGGGGTCCACAGTTCTCCGCCGCGCGGCCCTGCCGTGGGCAGACCCTCTCTCACCGCCCGGATCAGGGTTTCCTCCAGGGTGAGGCGTAGACGTGGGATCTCCTCCTGCACACTGGCCTTCGGATCCAGCTTGAAGGACCCGGCGATCTTGCGCAGATAAGCCCGTTCGCCCTCAAAGACATGCGCCTGGATCCGCGTCAGGTCCCGCCCGCCGCCGCGCGGGCCAGTGCGCAGCTCCCGGCCGATTGCCCGTTCCGCGGCCTGATCGATGGCAGCCCAGCCAGCCTGAAGCACCTTCAGGAAACGCTGCAAGGTCTCTTTATCCACCGGCTCAACGTCCGAAGCCAGTTTGGCCGAGATGCCGCCAAAATCGGTGGTGGCAGTGCCATGATGACGCTCGACGATCTTGATCCCGTCAATCGAACCTGGCGGGCTGAAATCCGGCAGCGCCGCGCCGATCGCCGCCTGGTAGCGCGGCGCATAGGCCAGCAAGGATTCAAGCGCGGCAGATTCGTCTTTCCCCCAGCGGCACAGACCCGGAAAATCAACCAGGCCGATAAACGTTTTTTTGCGTCCCTGTTCAACAAAAGCAGCATATGGCAGCATCGCACGCTCTCCTGTGTATGTAAGAAATCCGGATTTTAACTTGTCTATTTAAGACATAATATAACTAACTTATTCATTTTTTGGGAGAACAAATGAAAGACATTTACCAGATCAGCAGAATCTCGATATTGCTTTCAGCGTTTTTCTCTTTCATGCTGTCCATTTATCTGTGGTTTTTTGTTGATCGGATGCAGGGGTTGTTCGTTGGCATCTGGGTTCCATCCATTCTCTCCTTTGGCAACTTTGTCCTGACTACCCGGAAAACAAATGTCTGACCTGCTGTTGCTCTTGTTTGGCGTGCTGGCGACCTCCCTGGCGATCGGTCCGCTGGTGTATGCTGCCAGTCGTGACGCACGAGCCAAAAAGAAAAAATCCAAAGAATGAAAACGTGCGGGCACCAAATCGGCCCGCACGCTCTTCTTAAAGCCCTCCCCTGCTAGAATCCTTCCAATCGGCTCATGTCGGCCACACCTGCGGCCAGCCCGGCGATCCGCTGCAGCAGCGCCAGCCGGTTCCGGCGGATCTTTTCGTCCTCCACCATCACCAGCACATCATCAAAGAACGCGTTGATCGCCGGGATCATCGGCAAGAAGGCGTTCAGGAAGTCATCGACCGACCCCGGACGCCGGGCGGCTGCTTCAGCCCCTTTTAGCGCAGCAAACAGGGCTTTCTCTTGCGCCTCGACCAGGAGATCTGCTTGAACTTCCAGTGTTTCCTTTAAGTCCCTGGTGATGCGAACACAGCGCGAGTAGGCCGGCAGAACCTGGTCCCAGTCCTTGCGCCCCACCCATTCTCCCAATGCATTCACCGCCCGGGCTGCCCCGGCCGGATTGTAACCCTGTCCGGCCAGCACGGCATCGACGACATCAAATCGGCGGCTCTCTTCCAGGAACTGACTGCGCATCCGTCCGATAATAAAGTCCAGAGATTCGGCCTGCTGGTCCGAGCGGATCTCGGCTGGCAGAAGTTCGGCTGCCAGTTTCAGGCCGGTCCGCAGATCGTAGTCCAGGTCCCAGGCGATCAGATTTTGCACCAGGCCGAGTGCGGCGCGGCGCAGCGCAAAGGGATCTTTATTGCCGGTAGGTGCCAGCCCGGCTGCAAACAAGCCGGCCAGACTATCCAGCCGGTCGGCGATCCCGACAACCAGGCCGGGTTTGGCGCTCGGGGAGCGATCACCGGTGCTGCGGGGGAGATAATGCTCGAAGATCGCCGCGGCGACCTCTTCCGTCTCGCCGGAACGGAGGGCATAACGTTGGCCGATCACACCCTGCAGGGCGGTCATTTCAACCACCATCCTGGTGGCCAAATCAGCCTTACACAGTTCGGCTGCCCGCAGCGCGGTCCGTGTTTCTTTGTCGGTCAGGCCCAGCACTTCGGAGACAGCCGGTACCAGTCCGGTGATCCGGCGGGTCTTATCCAGCATCGAGCCGAGCTGCTTCTGAAAAGTGAGCGTATCGAGCCGGGGCAGGTATTCTTCCAGTTTCAGTTTCTGGTCTTCGTTGACGAAGAAAGCCGCATCCGCGAAGCGAGCCCGGATGACCGCCTCGTTGCCGCCGGCGATCACATCCAGGTGTTGTGCCCCGCCATTGCGGACGGTGACGAAGAACGGCAAAAGAGTGTCATTCTGATAGACCGGGAAGTAGCGCTGATGTTTCTTCATCACCATCACCAGCACCTCCTCCGGCAAAGCCAGGTACTGCTCGTTAAACCGGCCCAGCAGAGCAGTCGGTGCCTCGACCAGATGGGTGACTTCAGCCAGCAAGGCCGGGTCTTCTCTGATCTCGCCGCCAGCCTGGGCAGCCAGCGCCCGGACCTGTTCCAGGATCTCCTCCTGGCGGTTCTCCACATCCAGGATGATCCCCTGTCCCTCGATCAGATTGAAATAGGCTTCCGGATCGGCCACCGAGACGCTCTCCAGCTCGCTGAAGCGCAGACCGCGCGTGGCGGTGCCGGAGTTGTAACCGGCGTATTCAAACGGGATCAGGTGCGGGCCGTGCATTGCCAGCAGCCAACGGATCGGGCGGGAGAAGGCCACATTGCTGGCGTTCCAGCGCATCCCTTTATCCACTTTCAGGTTGGCGATCAGCTCGGGCAAGCGCTCGCGCAGGACCTCGACGGCCAGCTGTCCCTTTTGCTCGATGGTCGCGACCACATACTCGCCGCCATCGATCTCGCGCACTTCCAGGTCTTTGACGCCGATCCCTTTGCCGCGGGCAAAGCCTTCGGCAGCCGGGGTTGGCGCGCCATCCGGGCCGAAGGCGCGGCTGGCCGGCGGTCCTTTGACCAGTTCTTCCCGGTCGGACTGCTGTTGCTCGAGACATTCGACATAGACCACCAACCGGCGGGGGGTGCCCATGATCATAACTGCACCATGGTTCAACCGTAGGTCAGCCAGCAGCGCCGGGACCAGTTGGTTCAACTGTGTGAGGTAGTTGTCCAGGTCGGCCGGGGGCAGTTCTTCGGTACCAATCTCGAGCAGGAAGGGGGCCGGCTTGTCGGGGGAGCTCAGTTTGATCTTGCCGGCAGCGGACTTTGCCGCGCTCATCGTCGCACCGCCCTCGCTGGCCTCCAGCCACGGGTATTCCTGCCGCTGCCGATCTTCGACATACATATCTGCGACCCGCCCGGCCAAAGAACGCATCTCGCGGAAGAATGCCTGCCGTTCGGTTACGCCAATCGCACCGCGGGTATCGAGCACGTTAAATAAATGAGAGAGGCGCAACAATTGGTCATAGGCCGGCAGCACCAAACCGGCATCCAGCGCGTTAACAACTTCCTCGCGCGTCAGGTTATAGATCTGGCGGTTGCGCTCGACATCGGCAACCTCAAAGTAATACCTCGACTGTTCCTGCTCACCCTGCAGGTTCATATCGCCAAAGGTGCGTTTACTGCTCCACTGGATATCCTTAAAGTGGCTGACGCCCTGCAGCGGCGCGGCGATCCGGTCCAGGCCGTAGGTGATCTCGACCGAGACCGGGTCCAGGTTTTGCTGGCCAGCCTGCTGGAAGTAGGTGAACTGGGTAATTTCAAGACCGTCCAGCCAGACCTCCCAGCCCAAGCCCCAGGCTCCCAACGCCGGGGATTCCCAGTTGTCCTCGACGAAGCGGATGTCGTGCTGATGCAGGTCAATCCCGATGGCTTCCAAAGAGCCGAGGTACAGTTCCTGCGGGTTGCCGGGGTCAGGCTTGAGGATCACCTGGTATTGGTAAAACATCTGCAGGCGGTTGGGGTTATCGCCGTAACGGCCGTCGTCCGGGCGGACGGAAGGCTCGACATAACCGACATTGAATGGCTCGGGACCGAGTACGCGCAAGAAGGTGGACGGGTTGTTGGTGCCGGCCCCGACCTGGCTGTAGTACGGATGCCAGATCAGGCAGCCTTGCTGGTCCCAGTAGTGATGCAGGGCCAGGATCATGCGCTGGAAATTGATTGGTTTGCTCATAGACCTTCCCGGATCGGATTAGATAGACAACGCGGCAATTATACCAAGCCAGGAGGCTATCGTGAGCGGTCAGTCCTCAGTTGACGGCAGTCAGCAGGTTTGTGGCTGGAGTCCACCGCCTCCTTCCGCATTCGTTAGTAAGGGGTTGGTGATGTACAAAAAAGTCCGGCGTTAACCGGGCTTCATATCTTCGTTACTTTTGTTCCGACTGCCGTCCCTTATTCATCTGCTGTAAAACGCCGGCGGTTGGAGAACGCCGCCCACACGCCGATGCCGGCCCCGGCCAGCAGAAGCGTCACGCCAATCACCCCGATAAGGGTATTGGTCGAAGGCCCGTCCCCGGGCTGGATCGGGTCAGTCAGCGGTTCGAAGACCGAACTGGGCTGCGCTCCGAAGTTGATAAAGCTGGTGTCTCCCGGGAACAGGCTGACCGTCACGCTCAGCTCCGTGGTACGGTTGAACCCGCCGGGCAGCGCGATGGTGACAATATACTCGCCAGGGGGAAGCCCGGTGAAACAGACCGGCTCGTCAAAGAAGGTGGTCGTCCCCTTGTTGGAATATGCCCCCAACCGCTCGGTCACGCTGACCTCGCCATCGGCCAGGGCTATCTCCGCTTCCTGGCGGGTGGCATCGCCGTTCTCATCCAGGTACAGCAACACACAGATCTCGCCAGAATCCGCCAGCAGAGTGGCTGTTGGCGTCGGCAGGCTGGCTGGATCAACTGTCGCTCCCGGCTCGAGCGTCGGCACTTGCGCGCTGACCACACCCAGCAGCAGCACCTGTCCGGGGCGGATCACTGCGTCAGGATCCAGGTTGTTTAACTGGCGCAGTTCGTCCAGCGAGGCACCGGAAACTGCCGAGATGCGCCACAGGGTATCGCCATCCTGCACCATATAGAGAATGCGCCCATCCGCGCCCGGCGTCGGGGTTGGGAACTCGGTCATCTGGTAGGCCGGCGCGGCCTGAACCGGGATCATCATCCCGGCCAATATCATGGATGCGGCAGCTGCCAGGGCCACCAACAGGAGTAGTACTCGGTTAAATGTTTTTGCCATGCTTTTTCTTCACCTCCGAATCAGTGATCCGGTTTTTTCATTATAACAGGCACGCGCTTATCAGGAAACAACGGTTTCCATCCGCAAACGGGCCAGGAAGCATGGGTATAATGAGTACACACCCCGATCAATCAACCATCAAAGGAGGCATACTATGGGTTCTCTGAACCTGACCCAGGCCGAATGGCAGCAGATCGCGATTTCAGCCGGCATCCTGGCCGCGGCACTGATCCTGACCCGGCCGGTGTTGACGTTGATCCTTGACCGGATCATTTCGCGCCTGTTGAAAGTCACCAGCACCACACTCGACAATCTGCTGCTGGAAGCGCTCCGACCGCCCCTTTACTGGCTGGTGGTACTGCTTGCCCTGGAGGCCAGTCTGGACAGACTGGGTTTCTTAACCGAAGGAATTCAGGATGAAATCAACACTGTCACCTACCTGCTGTACAGCCTCTTAATCGTCGCAGCGTTGTGGCGGGTGATCAATGCCATCGGCGATTGGTACCTCACTGATATTGCCGGTAATTCAGAAACCCCACTCGACAACCAGATGGTCCCGTTCATCCGCCGGATCGGGCGAGTCCTGTTGGTGGTGATCGCGGCCATCATCTTGTTGGGTCATTTTGATATCGAGATCAGCGGGCTGGTGACCACCCTCGGGATCGGTTCGCTGGCATTTGCGCTGGCCGCCCAAGCCGCCCTGGCCGATACGATCAGCGGCTTTATGATCATGGTCGACCGTCCGTTCAGGATCGGCGACCGGATCGAGATCCTGGAACTGGACACCTGGGGCGACGTAGAGGATATCGGGCTGCGCAGTACCCGGATCCGCACCCGCGACAACCGGATGGTGATCGTACCGAATTCGGTCATCTCCAAAAGCCTGGTGGTGAACTATGCCTATCCCAACTCCGAATACCGCATCGAGATCGAGATCGGTGTGGCCTATGAAACCGATATCGAGTACGCCCGAAAAACGCTGCTCGAGGCAGTCTCCGCCGTCGAAGGTGTCGACCCATCCCGTTCAGTGGATGTGTTGTTCCTCAAATTCGGCCCATCTGCCATGATCTTCCGGGTGCGCTGGTGGCTGGATTCCTATGTGGATACCCGCAGGATGTTCGATAAGGTCAACACCGCCATGTACAACGCCACCAACGACGCCGGGATCGAACTGCCCTACCCGCAGCAAGAGATCCGGTTCCGCCAAGGCCATTTGCCAGGCATCAAGGAGTCAGCCTGAGCCGGCTGAAACGGACCGCGAACACGCAAACAATTAGGACATATTTGCCATACAAACGGCATTCTTTTACACGGTAAGGGTGCGTATAATGGAAAGGAACCGCCAACCTGCCAGACTGATCCGGCAGAGATTCTCATGACAGGACGAGCCAGATGCTCAACCTGAACCAATTATCCATCGATTATCTGGTAGACGAGATCCAGAAATCCTACGCACAGACCTATAGTGATTTCGAACCGCGCGTCAATAACGTGGTCAGCTGGACGGCGCGGCTGGCCCTGGAGATCATCGCTAATACCGATGCGTTATACCATAATATGGACCACACCGTGATGGTCACGTTGGCCGGTTTGTCGATCATCGAAGGCAAGCACCTGAAAGAAGGCGGGGTCACACCGCAGGATTGGCTGCAATACATGGTCGCCCTCCTGTGCCACGACATCGGGTATGTTCGAGGGGTGCTTCAGTTGGACAACGGCAACCGTTTCGCAACCGGCGTCAGAGACGAAATGGTCACATTACCGGCGACCGGGACAGATGTATCTTTAACCCCGTATCATGTCGATCGGAGCAAACAGTTTGTCCGGGAGCGTTTCGGTAACGGGCTGCTGGACGGGATGGACGAATTGATCGATGCAGAGCGGATCTGCGAATATATCGAATTTACAAGGTTCCCGCCCAGGACCGATCCGGCTTATCAGGATACATCCGGGTTTGGCGGACTGACCCGTGCAGCCGATTTCATCGGGCAATTAGGCGATCCAAACTATCTCCGCAAGACCCCGGCACTGTATTACGAATTTGAAGAGACCAACGCGAACCAGCAACTTGGATATTCGGCCCCGACCGACCTTCGCAAAAGTTATGCAGGATTCTTCTGGAATATCGTCAACCCATACATCCAGGATGCGATCAAATATCTGTCAATTACACAGCGCGGCAAGCAGTGGATCGCGAACCTGTATGCCCAGGTCTTCACCGTGGAGCATGATGGAGCATAACCGTTTCGTTGAGATACCCCTGGGATTAACGGGGAAACTGTACCGCAGCCCGATGCCATTTGCGTCATTCGATCAGGATCATACCCTGCTGAATGAATACCAGTCAGCCGGGGTGACGCAGGTGGTCATGCTGACCGAACCGGGCGAAGATCTGATCCGTGCCGGGAGAGACCTCACCAGACTGTATTCCCAACACCAGATCAAAACGATCCACTACCCGATCAAGGATTTTGGTTCTCCGGAAGACCTGGATGAATTAAGGACCAGGATCAGCGATGTACTGGCTTTAGTGAGCACCGGGGAAAAAGTGGCTATTCATTGTTATGCCGGCCGCGGTCGGACCGGATTATTTATCGCGATCCTGGCGAAGGCGGCGTTAGGACTGAAGGGGGAGGAAGCCATCCGCTGGGTCCGTCAGTATTTCCCTGCAATCGAAACAAAAGAACAGGAAGATCTCGTTCGGGAATACTAAAAAAAATCCAATTCAGTAATCAATCTGACAGAGCCTGCTGCTAAAGCAGGCTCTGTTTTTAATTCTGCCCGGAAACCAGGAACCTGGCTGGGAGATTGGAACCTCCAAGGATGAAAAAAGGGGGCGAGATACAAGCGCTGATTTCTAATAATAGGGTATTGACAATCTAGTACGTTTGTTCTATAATCTAAATCAGAACGATTGTTCTAGAATTTTACCACGAGTCAGCGGACAACAATAGGAGGTCCCAAATGGCTAACAATTCGAGGTTTTCAAATCTGATGGAAGGCAAACGATTCAGCCGAGGCTTGGTCTGGGGGATCCTCATTCTTAGCGCATTGGTTGCCTTCGAGATCTTCAATTACAGCACCACCGAATTTGCGATGAGTGATCTGCTTGGTGATCTGAAGTTTCTCGGGCTGCGCTGGGCGACGATTCTCGCAATCGCTTTTTGCGGGATCGATTTTGCCGGGATTGCCCGATTGTTTACACCCGAGCAAGGCGCTGATGAGCCTAACGAGGTCTGGTACCTGTTTGGTGCCTGGCTGCTGGCAGCCACAATGAATGCCGTGCTTACCTGGTGGGGCGTCTCGATCGCGATCATGAGCCACAACAGTCTCGGTAACGCAGTCATCCCGCGCGAACGGCTGCTGGAGATCGTTCCGGTCTTCGTCGCCGTCATCGTTTGGCTGATCCGCGTGCTGATCATCGGCACCTTCAGTGTCGCCGGAGAGCGTATTTTCACCCAGGATGACTCCCCGAACGCCAAGAAAGGGCTGCAAGTCAGCTTCAGTACCGGTTCCAGCCGCTCGATGGCTGCACGGCAGAAACCTCGCACCGCTCCGTCCTACAGCCGGCCGCGCCCGTCTACTTCTCGTCCGTCTCCTCAGCCTTCCTACCGGCCTTCCCAGACCCGCAGCCGCCAGGAACCGACCTACCATCCGGTCTCGATGCAAGCCAAATCACCGAGTAACCGTGGTGATTACGGTAAGGGCGGCCCGGACTACGGGCAGGATTACTCGGCCTGAGATATCGATTGGAGTTTTCCACTGATGAGAAGTGATGCATTCCATTCTCAGGATCCGGAAGCAACCTCCACCCCGCCCGGTGGAGGTTGCTTTTTTGCCCTGTTCACCCCCTTGACAATTATCCTTCTGGCCATCTTGATCACACGGATGCTGACCGGCGAAACCACCCGTCCCTGGGATCTGACAAAAGCGGATATTGTTCACGATGTCTCGGCCGCTGCGGTCGAGTCCACACCAGCAGCAATTTCCACGCCCAATAAAAACCGGATTGCACCGTTCTTCTCGCCCTCCGTCCTGTATTGGGAAACGCAAATCTTGATGTGGGCAAACGATTACGATCTGGACCCCAACCTGGTCGCGACAGTGATGCAGATCGAATCTTGCGGTGATCCACGCGCCCTTTCACCTGCCGGTGCGATGGGTCTGTTCCAGGTAATGCCCTATCACTTTGATTCTGGGGAGGATCCCTACAAACCGAACATCAATGCCAAGCGGGGCCTGGGCTACCTGCGCCAATCACTTGATACCCATAATTCTTTCCGACTGGCAATGGCCGGCTACAACGGAGGGATCAAAACGGCTGCCAAACCGGAAAACCAATGGCCGAATGAAACCATCCGCTATGCTTACTGGGGCAGCGGCATCTATCAGGATGCCTTATCAGGAAACCTTACAAGTGAACGATTGGAAGAGTGGTTTGCCGCCGGTGGCACCAGCCTGTGCCGGCAGGCAGAGCAGCGGCTAGGTATATCCCCATGATCCCTCTCTGCCATCCAACGGCAGCAAGCACATGATAAAGGTTGCCCCTTCTCCCACGGTCGATTGTACATCGATCCGCCCACCGTGCCGCTGCATGATCACATTGGCGATCGACAAGCCCAACCCATACCCTTTCTGGTCATACTCGATGATCTTGCTGCGAGACCGTTCTGCCCGATAGAAACGTTCGAAAATTTGCCTGATCTCTTCAGGATGGATCCCCATCCCATTATCCCGGACAGACAAGCGGATCTCATCATCTTCCCGCCATAATTTTAGCCAGATCTTGCCATCTTTCGGCGTAAACTTAATTGCATTGCTGATCAGGTTGAGGATCACCTGTTTCAAACGGTCGGCATCGCCAAGCACCATGAGCTGATCGATCGATTCGATCTGGATCTCCTTATCGCCGCCGGTCAGGATCTTGGCTTGCTGAAAGACTTCCAGTAACACTGTATCGAGTTCTACCGGCGTCAGATTGATCTCCAGCCGGCCGGACTCGGCCTGAGCCATCAGCAGCAAGTCTTCCACCATGCGAGTCAGCCGGGCGATTTCCCGGCTCATATTGACAAGCGCCTCTTCGTCATACGACTTCATCCGGCGCATCAGTCCCGCATTGCCCTGCAAGACGGTCAGGGGCGTTCGCAGCTCATGGGAGACATCCGCCAGGAAGCGCCGTTGGGCCTTGAAGAGGTGCTCGAGCCTGGCCATGGTCTCGTTGAAGGCGTAGATCAGATCCCCAACCTCATCGGGAGGCCGGCGCCCTTCTGGAATACGGAGAGAGAGATCATCCGACCGGGTAATCTCCGATGCGATCTGCGTTACCGCCGCTAGAGGCGTCAGAGCCGACCGGGCGGTATAGTAGCCAAAGGTAGCCGCGACGGCAGTAATGACCAACCCGATCAAGACCAGCGTTCGTAAAAGATCAGCCCGCAATTGGTCTACTGCCGCCAGGCTGGTCCCAGCCTGG
Source organism: Anaerolineales bacterium (assembly GCA_020059485.1). GTDB lineage: Bacteria > Chloroflexota > Anaerolineae > Anaerolineales > UBA11579 > UBA11579. Next base: position 5,341 of record JAGVCA010000031.1, on the reverse strand, counting down.
AGCACACCGACATTGATCTCGTCAACCATCACCGGCACAGACAGCGATTTGTAATGCAGGTTCCCCCTGACCAATTCGGCCGCGTGTGCCCGGCGGGTTTCGATCACGAGCTGCAGACCTTCGGGGTCGATCACATTGCCCGAAAGTTCGACCTCGGTGGTATCACTGGCGTTGAGCAATTCACCATTGTTATCGAAGAGCTGGAGCAGGATGCTGGCGTCATAGGTGAGCAGATCGCTGGAATCTTGCGTACGAAGGGCATTGCCGGCATCCTTGATCGCCGATTCCAGCCGGATATCGATCTGGTTCAATAGGATCTCGGTGGATTGGGTGTATACCGCCCAGCCAAAGGCAAACAAAACTGCACTGACCAGCACAGAATAAAACAGGGATAACCGGATCTGGAGAGACATTTTGCCAGAAGTATCTAGGGGTTTTCCCGCAGCACATACCCCATGCCGCGCATCGTGTGGATCAGACGCGGTTCGCTGCTCTCTTCAAGCTTCTGGCGCAGGTAGCGAATATAGACCTCAATAATGTTGCTATCGCCCCCAAAATCGTAACCCCAGACCTCTTCATAGATCATCTCGCGGGTCAGAACCTGGCGCGGGTGACGCATGAAGAATTCCAGCAGCTCATATTCCTTGCCGGTTAGCTGGATCACCCGCTCACCGCGCTTGGCTTGCCGGGCGCCGGTGTCCAGGATCAGATCTGCGAATTCATAGATTTCCGGGCGGTTGGGCCGGGTGCGGCGGAGCAGCGCCCGGATCCGGGCCAGCAGTTCGTCCAGGTTGAAGGGTTTGACCATGTAGTCATCTGCGCCGGCATCCAGCCCCTGCACCCGGTCCGAAACGGTATCTTTGGCGGTCAGCATCAGGATCGGCACCCGGCCGCGCTGGCGCAGCCGGCGGCAGACTTCCAGGCCATCCATGCCCGGCAGCATCCAATCCAGCACCACCAGGTCTGGCGGGTTATCCCAGGCCAGCAGTAAGCCGGTCTGACCATCCAGGGCAGTATCCACCTGATAGCCATCATAGGATAGCCCCCTGCGCAGGAAGGTGACGATCGCTTCGTCATCTTCTATGACCAAAATTCGGGCGCTTGTATTCATGGTTCTATCCATCCTTCTCGGCCGGTAAAAATACCTGAACTCGATGGAACCCAATATACCATAAGTTCAATTAAAACACCCTGCCTGATAACCAGGCAGGAATCAAAAAAAAGGCCCTGCGACTCGAAAGCCCAGGGCCCTTTTTGACGATCAGATTGGTCAGGCCAGTTCGACGACGGCGCCAGCTTCTTCGAGCTGTTTCTTGGCGTCTTCGGCGACATCCTTGCCAACCTGCTCCATCACTTTGGAGCCGGCGGCTTCGGCCATGTCCTTGGCTTCTTTCAGGCCCAGGCTGGTGAGTTTGCGGATGACCTTGATGACCTCGATCTTCTTCGGGCCGGCATCCTTGATGACGACATCGAATTCGGTCTTCTCGTCCTCAACCTCTACGGCGGCGGCGGCGCCACCAACGGCGGCCATCGCCACCGGAGCCGCGGCGGAAACGCCCCATTCCTCTTCCAGCATCTTGACCAGCTCAGCCGCCTCGATGACGGTCAGCTTGCCAAGTTCTTCAACCAGTTTCTTCAAATCAGCCATTGTAAATCTCCTTATATAAGGTAAGTATCAGTTTAGTAGTCCGCCGGATCAGGCAGCGGCGGCGTCTGCATGCGCCTTGACAACCTGGGCCAGCGAACGGCCAGGTTCGGCCAGTGTCCGGGCCAGCTTGGAAGCCGGGGCCAGGATCGTGCCCAGAAGTTGAGCCCGGACAACCTCCAGCGGGGGCAGATCGGCCAGTGCAACAACCTGAGCTGCGGTCAGCAGGCGGTCATCCATATAGCCGGCCTTGATCTTCAAGGCGGGCTGGTCTTTGCCGAAGTCCCGGATGATCTTGGCGATCGAGGGTGCGTCTTCAAAAGCGACGCCGAAAGCGGTGCTACCGATGAACAGGTCATCGGGCACATCGATCCCGGCCTCCTCAAAGACGCGCTTGCCGAGCTTGTTTTTGACCACGTGGAACTCAGCGCCGCTGGCGCGGGCTTTGCTCCGCAGGTCATCCATCTGGGGCATATTCATGCCGGTGTATTCTGCCAGGATCAAGGCGCGGGCTTCTTTCAACCAGGTCTGATACTGGGCTACCAGTTCTTCTTTGCGTTCCTTGGATAGTGCCAACGAGTGTACCTCCTTTCAAAAGATAAAAGTCTTTGCCTTCGTAACTCAGGCAAAGACTTTCGGCAACTCGCGGCAAGCCGCGTGATTTGCTTCATAGTCCTCACCTCGGCGGGAAATTAAGACGGGATTTTTGTTTCCCGTCACCAGCTGTCTTCGGCGAAGGCTGGGCAACGGTTTTTCTGCTGCCCACAATCAGGTATTTTACCTGATTTACTCAGAAATTTCCATAGTTTGGGCCAAGGTTGTGTCAACCTTGATCCCCGGTCCCATGGTGGTGGTCAGTACGATCTTGCGGATGTAAGTGCCCTTGGCGCTGGCCGGCCGGTTGCGGCGGACAGCCTGGATCAGGGCAGCGACATTGTTATAGAGGTGCTTCTCATCAAACGAGGCCTTTCCAACCGGGACGTGCAGGTTGGCGGTCTTGTCGACGCGGAACTCGACCCGTCCGGCTTTGACCTCTTCGATCGCCCGGGGAAGATCTTCCATCGGGACCACGGTGCCAGTTTTGGGGTTCGGCATCAGGCCGCGCGGGCCAAGCACACGACCCAAACGGCCGACAGTGCTCATCATATCCGGGGTGGCAACGGCAACATCGAAATCGAGCCAACCGTCCTGGATCTTCTTGACGGTTTCCTCATCATCCGCGACCGCATCTGCGCCAGACTCACGAGCCAGACGGGCAGCATCGCCCTGCGCAAAGACCAGCACACGGACAGTCTTACCGAGGCCATGCGGCAGCACGACAACATCACGCACCTGCTGGTCGGCATGGCGCGGGTCAACGCCCAGACGCATGTGGATCTCGACGGTCGAATCGAACTTGGTCGAAGCGATCTCTTTTGCGAGGGCGATCGCCTCGGCGGGGGGATAACTTTTGGACCGATCCACCTTTTCCAGAGCGGCCCGGTAATTTTTGCCTTTCTTAGCCATGATTACTCCTTTTGTCTTGTGGTGGGACACGACCGGCTGACCGGCGGTGTCTGCAGCTCGCGCAGAGCCGCACTAACGGGCAGGAGCCTGCGCACCCGCCCTCCCACGTTGAAAGTGTGTAGCCTATTTTTCGACGATCCGGATGCCCATATTGCGGGCGGTGCCTTCGATTTGGCGCATGGCGCCTTCAATATCGTTGGCGTTCAGGTCTTTCATCTTGGTCTCGGCGATCTCCCGCACCTGGGCGCGGGTCACCGATCCGACGATCTCGCGGTTGGGGACGCCAGAGCCTTTGGCCACACCGGCGGCTTCCTTCAAGAGGATTGCGGCAGGCGGGGTTTTTAGCTCAAAGGTGAACGAGCCGTCCTGGTAGACTGTGATCTTGGCAGGGATCACCTGGCCCATCCGACCCGAAGTGCGGGCGTTGTATTCCTTGGTGAACTGCATGATGTTGATCCCCTGGCTGGCCAGAGCCGGCCCGATCGGCGGTGCCGGCGTCGCTTTGCCGGCTTGGATCTGTAGGGTGATCACTGCTTTTAGTTTCTTTGCCATTCGTCATTCTCCTTTTGTATTGTGGTGGGGCACTGCCAGATCCTGGCTGTACCTGCCGCTCATACCGAGCCGCATAACGGGCAGACCATTACGTCCACCCTCCCACGTTGAAAGTGTATTGCTATGCTTTTTCTACCTGTAAGAAGTCAAGCTCCACCGGCGTTTCACGGCCGAAGAAGTTGACCATTACGCGTACTTTGGCGCGTTCCATATCGATCTCGTCGACGGTCCCGCGGAAATCATTGAACGGACCATCTACGATTCGGACGCGCTCGCCCTGGCGGAAAGTGACCTTGATGCGTGGGGCATCCGATTCCATCCGCTTGATGATCGAGGAAACTTCTTCCGGCCGCAGCGGGACCGGATCGTTACCCATCCCGACAAAACTGGTCACCCCGGGCGTATTGCGGACAACATACCACGACTCTTCGGTCATGATCATATTGACCAGGATATAGCCAGGGAAGACGCGGCGTTCAACTGTGCGCCGTTTACCCTCCTTGACCTCGATCTCTTCCTCAGTTGGAACAACCACATCGAAGATCAGATTCTTCATCCCCATTGTCTCGATGCGCTGCTCGAGGTTATGGCGGACTTTGTTCTCATAGCCAGAATAGCAGTGCACGACGTACCATGCCCGGCCGTCATCATCTTCTTCTTCGATATCTTCTGGCTGATCGGTCTCAGCGCTTACATCCGAGTCATCGGCCGCATCCAGCGCTTCTTCCAGTTCCTCATCCAGCTCTTCTTCGGGTTGTTCCAATCTATCTTCATCCATGCGTTTATACACCTTTTCCGGCTGTCAATCCGACACGACAGCCGGACTCGATACGGCCTACAGGTTCCAGATCAATTCAAAGAACTGGAAGAAAGCGAGGTCCAAACCGCCAAGAACCAGGGCCATAGCCACCATCACGATCACGACCACCCAGGTCAGGGAGATCGCTTCGCGGCGGCTCGGCCAGCTGACTTTGCGCAGTTCGCCCATCGTGTCGCGATACCAGCGCCGCACTCCGGTAGGCTGCTTGGCGGGTTGTTTGTCGGCGCGGCGGGTCTGCTTGCGGGCCTGTTTCTTTGGTTGTTTGACTGCATCCTTCTTGTTGGCCACAGGATACTCCTCATATTGTTATTCGACCGTATTTCCTGCTACGGCTAAAACGCCGCAGAGATTGCGGCGTTGCCATTCTCAGGCAGGCGAGGCAGGACTTGAACCCGCAACCTACGGTTTTGGAGACCGTTGCTCTGCCAAATTGAGCTACTCGCCTACAGCATCGTTCCCTACTAGTATAGCAGAGAACTAGCGGGTTTCACGGTGCAATTGATGCTGGCGGCACCGCGGGCAAAACTTCTTTAGTTCTAGCCTGTTGGGGTCGTTGCGGCGGTTCTTCTCGGTGGTGTAATTGCGCTCCTTACACTCCGTGCATGCCAATGTGACTACAGGCCGATTCCCTTTTTTACCAGACATGTCTATCTTCCTTCAGCGGCATCCTGCCTCGAAAACAGGCAGGATGCCCGCTGTGATTTCTAATCCGAAAGCCCTTAGTCCAGGATCTCGGTAATGACGCCAGCGCCGACGGTCAGGCCGCCTTCGCGAATGGCGAAGTTCGAGCCCTGTTCCAGCGCCACCGGCGTGATCAG
>JAGVCA010000014.1 GCA_020059485.1 Anaerolineales bacterium | reverse complement strand
GGGCTGTTCCAGGCCGCCGATGGCAGATTGATCAATGCGGATGTCAATGGGGCGTATAATATAATTACGAAAGCATTCCCCAAGGCGATCGAGGGGATAGAGGGTGTTGTAGTTCACCCGGTGAGGGTCATGCTCTCACAAACGGAATAAATGACCATATATTTCGCAACTATAATAGAGTCCAGCCAACCAACTCGGATCAATCGGTGCTTTAATCCATGACAGATCAGACCCTGATCACTTTCCAGTTTGAATCCGGACAACAGTTGACCCTGATCCATGGCGACCTGACCTTACAGCGGGTAGACGCGATCGTGAATGCCGCCAATCCCCGCCTGCGGCACGGCGGCGGCGTTGCTGCCATGATCCTGCGGCGTGGGGGGAACACCATCAACGCCGAGAGCCAGCAGTGGCTGGAAGACAAAGGTCCGGTCACACACGCCGAGCCAGCCTATACTTCTGGCGGCGACCTGCAGTGCCAGTACATCATCCACGCGGTCGGCCCGATCTGGGGACGCGGGAATGAGGATAAGAAATTGACCACCGCCATTACCGGCGCGCTGACCCTGGCTGAAGAACTCTCCCTGACCTCGATCGCATTCTCCGCCATCGCCACCGGCATCTTCGGCTTCCCGCGCCAACGCGCCGCCCGGGTGTTCTATCAGACCTTCATCGCGTATTTCCAGACACATCCAAACAGCCCGCTGGCAGATGTCCGCATGGTGGTGTATGATGCCCCCACCGTGGAAGCATTCCACCAGGTGTGGGAGAAGGAACTGCCCGATTGATCACTTCCGTAAAAAACCCAAAAGTAAAAGAACTGCGGCTGCTCCAGGCCCAGACCAAAGCCCGCCGCGCCGCAGGAACCTTCGTGGTTGAAGGCATCCGGCTGGCCGAGGAAGCGCTGGCCGCAGACTGGCAGACCACCTACTGCCTGTATTCGCCCGGGATCACCACGCGCGGGATGGAGATCGTCCAAAAGCTGCAGGAGGCTGGGGTCGAGACCGAGGCGGCGGCAGACCATGTCATTTCGGCAGCCAGCGATACCCGCTCCCCTCAGGGGCTGCTGCTGGTCGTCCGGATGGACCGTTTCAGGCTGCCAGAAACGCCCAGCCTGGTCCTGGTGCTCGACCAGATCCAGGATCCGGGCAACCAGGGTTCTCTGCTGCGAACAGCCGCGGCGGCGGCTTTTGAGGCTGTCCTGATGACTGAAGGAAGCAGCGATGTCTTTGCGCCCAAAGTGCTGCGGGCCGGGATGGGGGCACACTTCCATCTTCCGATCATGACATTGCCGCCGGAGGAGATCGCCGGGTATTGCCGCCAGCACAACCTGACCATGTGGGCCGCCATGCTGCGCCAGGGAGAAGACTACACCCGCGCCGACCTGCGCGCGCCGACCGCCCTGATCATTGGCAGCGAGGCGCATGGCGTCGGCGCGGCCCTGGCCGGACATGCCCGCCCGATCCAGATCCCGATGCCCGGCAGCAGCGAATCGCTGAATGCCTCCACAGCCGGCGCCATCCTGATGTTCGAAGCCGTCCGGCAGCGGACGGCAGTCCAAGGATAAGGCATGACACTCAAGATCCGTTCGATCACCTTTTTCGTAAATCCAGGACATCCATCAGATGCCAGCCTGATCGCCCAGGCCGGTCAGGCAGCCCAGCAAGCCCGCCAGCTTTTCACGGATGGCGGCTATCAAGTCCAGACCTTGCGGCTGGCAACCACGCCCTTCTCCCTGCTGTACGCCGATCTGCCGGCCAAATCGGTCTCGCCGGCCGTCCGCAGCCTGGAAGCGCAGGCCCGGACCGCCGGTTTTGATTACATCGCCATCGGCCCCGCCCTGATCGACCATCCGGAAAGCTATGCGCTGATCCCGGAGATCATCGCCGGTACCGAGGTGGTCTTTTGCAGCGCGGAGATCGCCACCCAGGCCCAGGGACTTTCCCTGCCGGCCATCCACGCCTGCGCCCGGATCATCTGCGCGCTGGCACCCCAAGACCCCAACGGATTTGCCAACCTGTACTTCACCGCCCTCGCCAATGTCCCAGCCGGGTCGCCGTTCTTTCCGTCGGCCTATCACACCGAAGGTCCGCCCGGGTTTGCCCTGGCAACCGAATCTGCCGGGCTGGCAGTCTCCGCTTTTCAAAAGGCCGATAATCTGCCGGCCGGGATCAACCGCCTTAAGGATGAGGTCCGCACCCATGCCGAACGGCTGGAGCAGACCGCCGGAAAGGTCACAGACCTGACCGGGATGCCCTTTTTCGGGATCGATTTCTCCCTGGCCCCCTTCCCAACGCCGGCCAGCTCACTCGGGTCCGCGCTGGAGGCGATGGGCGTGCCGGTGGTTGGGCAGCATGGTTCGCTAGCCGCGGCAGCGATCCTGGCCTCAGCCCTGGATAAGGTGGCGTTTGCCCGAACAGGGTTCAGCGGGCTGCTCTTCCCGCAATTGGAAGATTCTGCTCTGGCCAACAGCGCGGCGGAGGGCATCCTGACCGTCAGGGATATGCTGATGTACTCGGCAGTCTGCGGCACCGGGCTGGATACGATCCCCTTGCCCGGGTCCACCTCTCCGGAAGAACTGGCCCCCCTGCTGCTGGATCTTGCCGCCCTGGCACTGCGCCTGGATAAACCGCTGACCGCCCGCCTGATGCCGATCCCTGGCAAACAAGCCGGCGAGCCAACCAGTTTTGATTTCCCATTTTTTGCCAACAGCCGGGTGCTGCCGCTGGTATCTACTGCCCTGCAGCCGCCGCTGGCAGATGCTGGTCTGATCCCGATCGCGCCGCGTGAGCAACGCCGGAATTAATCCCGCACCTCGAAACCCCCATCCATGCTATTATTGAAACATGGCAGCATCGCAAGTCAGGTCTCTGATGATTGAACATGACCCGGTCTTCCCAGACCTGGACGGAACCAACAGGGATAATTAATGTCCTCCTGCATCAGACATGGATCGCACTGAGATGGCCACCCCGCGCAAAATCCTGCTCGCTTTTTCCGACCACAGCCTGATGGATTTCTTCGAGCGGTTGGTCCTGCCTGAAGATGACATCCACAAGGCAGACACCATCTCGCAAGCTGTGGCCGCCTGTTCACCAATCCCCCCGGAGATCGCACTGGTCAGCGAGCAGCTGACAGATGGCAGCGGCCTGACCCTGGCGCGGCAGTTGCTGACGAATTTGCCGTTCCTGCCGATCCTGTTGATCAGCCAGGAGAACACCAGCCTGTCTGCCCGAGAGGTGCTCCAGGCGGGCTTTGCAGACTGGGTCCGCCTGCCATTGCAGCGTGGCCCGATCCAGGAGGCTGTCGAGATTGCCCTGGGTCTGGCTGCCCACCGCCAGGCCTGGCTGCGTGCCAATGAGCGCCGGGCAACCGGTGCGCTCCAGCGCCGTATGGACGAGATGGATACCGTCTTCGGCGTCAGCCGGGCGATCACTGCCCAGCTGGACCTGGACGAAGTCCTCAGTAGCGTCGTGCAGGCGGCCATCAAACTGACCAATGCCGAGGAGGGCAGCCTGCTGCTTCTGGACGAGAGCAGCGGCGAACTCTACATGCGAGCAGCCCAAAACTTCCAGGAAGAATTTGTCAGCACCTACCGCCTGCCGGTCGATGACCCATACGCTGGCCAGGTGATGCAGACCGGAAAGCCGTTCTTCCTGAATGTGGATGCACCGGAAAAGATCAAGACCGCCTACCTGGTGCAGTCCCTGATCTACATCCCGCTGATCTACCATGGCCGCACGATCGGTGTGCTGAGCGTGGACAACCGCGAAAAGAAGATCCCTTTCGAACAGGAAGATACCGCCCTGCTGAACATGCTGGCGGACTATGCTGCCATTGCGATCGAAAACGCTACCCTGTACACACAGGCTGAAACCGAGCGCGGCAAATGGGAAACGGTGCTGACCCACGTCCAGGACGGGATCATCGTCATTGATGAAAACGACCGCCTGCTGATGGTCAACCATATCATCCGCAACCATTTCCTGCCGGCTGGCCCAGACCCGGTCGGACAGCCTTATCAGGAGATCTTCTCCCACCCCGATCTGCTGCAAGCGCTCGCCGGTGATCTGTCCGACCAGACGCATGTCGAGATCCAGACGGACGATGAGGCTTATTACCGGCTGGTCAGCCGGGAGATCATCGGCATCGGGCGGGTGGTCAGCCTGCAGGACATCACCTATCTGAAAGAACTAAACCGAATGAAGACCGAGTTCGTTAACACGGTCTCACACGATATGCGCACCCCCCTGACCACGATCCTGGCCTATCTGGACCTGATCCGCCGGGCAGGCGAGGTCAACCCGCGGCAATCTGAATATCTGGCCAACATCCAGGAAGCCGTACGGCAGATCACCACCCTGGTCAATGAAGTCCTGGAGCTGGGCAAGGTTGAAGGCCGGATCGACCGCAACTTCGATCTGGTCTCGCTGGCCGAGATCGCCCAGGATGTGTTGGTCAATTTCCGCCCGGTGATCGAAGAAAACGAATATAAACTTGGGCTGCAGATCGATCCTGACCTGACCCCGATCATTGGGGACAGTATCCAGCTGCGCCAGATGATCGAAAACCTGGTTGGGAATGCGGTCAAATTTACCCCCCCTGGCGGCGAGATCACCATCACGCTGCAGGGAGAAAGTGGTCAGATCATCCTGCGGGTCAGCGATACTGGTCTAGGCATCCCCCTGGCAGACCAGCACAAGATCTTTGAGCCTTTCTTCCGATCTTCCAATGTGTCGGGGACAACCGAAGGAACCGGCCTGGGGCTGGCGATCACCAGGACGGTCGTAGAAAACCATCAGGGCCGGATCTGGGTGGATTCAAAAGAAGGACGGGGATCTACCTTTACGATCGTCCTGCCTGTGCAGGAAAACTGAGCGCCGGAATCACGCCGGTTTCAACTATCCAGGTCGAAGAACCCCTCAAAGGCCATGTCGTCTTTAGCGCCCGAATCCTTGCTTGCTCCTCCCTGTGTACGGGAAACATTCAAAGCGCTGTCTACCTCGGTGCTGAAATCCAGGTAATACTTGGTATGGATCACCAGCCCGCGTCCCTTATTGCGGGGGATGAAGAGATACCCCGGCAGGAACAGGCGCGCCAGCCCTTCTGAGATTGGATAGCGGTTCAGATTGATGGTTACCACCGTTTTAGGGAAGTAATAGGATAGAAACCGTTTCTGTGCCCAGCCAAGTTTTTTCTTATCGTACAGGTCGCGGAACATCACCATGCGGACGTTCTCGATCAACTCGTAGGGGATCCGCAGACGGAAGAGCGGGATCTTGATCAGCAGATGCCGTTTCCGGGCCTGCACAAAAGCCCGGCTGCGGAAGAATAATGCCAGCAGCATCCCAATCGCCAGGGCGATCGCTCCCCACAACAGGTAGATGTCGTTCGGAGGACGGAAGAACCCGGGCGCATACGGCGCTACCCACCACAGGACCAGCAGCATCAGCAAGACAAAAAAATAGTTCCGGCTGATCCTTGTCAGGCTGTGGCGAACGAACAGGATGCGATGTCGTTTGCCTTCCGCTTTTTTCTTGGCCATTCAGATTGATCCTTCCAACCAGCACTCTGGTTGATTAAGTGTATAGCCAATTGAAAAATACGGCAACCGAAGAAACCTGGCAACCACAAGCTGTGCCAGATAGCCCAAAAGTGGGGCAGCCGTTTCAGCCAAGACCGTGTATACTAGTAATACATGTGGTTAGGTCCATACAATCACGGTCGGGGGAGCAAGCACTATGAGGAACTCAAACTCACACCTTGAACTCGAAACCAAACTGGATCAGGCTGCCACGACCATCCTGGAGATCGGGCGGAACCAGCCTGATAAGGCTGCCGCAATCTGCCTCGAAGCGCTTCAACTGGCAGACCAGTTCCCTAACGCCCCGCGCACACTCAAAAACCAGATCGGCCGGAGCAAGATCCTGCTCAGCGGTCTGGAAATCCAGCGCTCCCGGTACGATTCCGCCCTGCAGCATGCTCTGGCTGCGCGGGAGATCTATACTGCGATTAACCTGCAAAGCGGCATAGCTCGCAGTCAGGAAGCGATCGGTCTCGCCCATCTGCACCGCGGTAATCTGGATACCGCCCTGGAATTTCTCCTCTCGGCCAAGGAACAATCCCGCCAAGTGGAAGACCAGCGCTTGCAATGCAGCGTCCTCAATAACCTCGGCCTGCTCTACCTCAAAATGGAGGATCACCAACAAGCCCAGGATTATCTCATCCAGAGCCTGGCGTGCGGGAATCTCCAATCGCACCTGCCTGATACCAGCCTGATGGCCAATCTGACCGAAGCATACCTGAGTACTGGCGAGTATCCGCAGGCCCTGACCTACAGCCGGATGTGGCACCAAACCTGCCAGCAGACCGGGGATGGCTATGGGGAGACCCAGGCGGCGATCTTCATTGGGCGGATATTCATGGCGATGGGCCAACTGCAGGAGGCCAAAGAACTGTTTATCGTTGCCCGGGAGCAAGCCGAGGTCAATGACTTTTCCCGATTGCTGGCCCAATCTCTCACGCATCTGGCCGAGCTGGCTTGCCGGGAGCAAGACCTGCCCTACGCCTCCGAACTGCTGCACAGTGCCCTGATCCATGCCAAAAAAGCCGGCGATGGGCAGCAAAGAGCAGCCGCGCTGCAGATGCTTTCCACTGTACAGCAAAGCCTGGGAAACCATCAAGCCGCCCTTGAGCTATTCCAGGAATATCACCAGCAACGGGAAAGCCTTATCAATGAAGACCTGGTGATCCGGATCCGCAGCCTGGAATTCATGCACCATTTGCGGCAAACCCAGCAAGATCAGGAAAGTGTCAGGCAGGAAAATGTGGAACTGACCCGCGAGATCCAGGAACGCAAACGCATCCAGTCCGAGTTGGAACGCATCATCACCCTTGACCCGCTGACCAGCCTGCTGAACCGCCGCCATTTTTTCGATCAGGCCCAGAAAGAACTGGACCGCAGTCGGCGGTACAACCGCCCGCTTTCAATCCTGATGCTGGATATCGACTACTTCAAGCGGGTCAATGACCAGTACGGACACCTGGTAGGGGATCGGGTGATCATCGAAGTTTCCCGCCGGATCAAAGACACCCTGCGCAAGATAGACCTGGCTTGCCGCTACGGCGGCGAGGAATTTGCCATTCTGCTGCCTGAGACGCCTCTGGTCCAGGCAACGATGGTCGCGAACCGGCTGGGGCGCGCCATCGGCAGCCAGCCGGTTATCAAGACAGAATACGAGATCAGCATCACCGTTAGCTTGGGGGTTGCCAGCTTCGAACACGACAGCCCGGTAACGGTGGATGCCATGCTTGACCGCGCCGACAAAGCGTTGTATGCAGCCAAACAGAACGGCCGAAACCAGGTGGTTGTTTTTTCCGCAAATTTGAACGTCTAATCGGTCCGCCCAGACCAGTCAGTTCCCCCCGCTCTACCAGTGCCTCAATAAGATTCCTGCCGCGGCGGGAGGGTGAACCACACGAAGGCCTGGTCCTCCGGAGACAGGGCGGAGAAATCCACATCGAATAGGTAAGATTCATCCGCCCAGCCGTCGGTCAGGATCTTGTAAGCCTGATTAACATAACGCTCGATGGTGGCCGTTTCCACATACAGTTCCTCCGCCGCCAGGGAAGCGCGCATACCGAAGAACACCCGCAGCCAGAAACTCTTTATGATCTGCGGTGTCAGGTGCGGGTTGGGCTGCCAGACAGGGAGGATATGGGCGCGGGCCGGGCCGATGGTGTTGGCGTGCGGCAGCAGTTCAAAGATCGATGGAGAAACGATCAGGCCATGGCGAGCCGCGTAGGTCACCCCGGAGACGATCGACATCCGAACTTCCTGCTTAAGCAGGAACCCTTTGACGCCAAAGCCCATGGCCGTTTCGATCGTCTCACGTTCGCCGTACTGCGAGTTGCAGATCACCACCGCTTCCGGCGCGTGTTCCCGGATCGAGGACAACATCTCGGCCACGGGCAGGCGGGTGGCGGCATATTCCACATCCACGATGACCACATCCGGCGGCCCTTCCGATTTCATCTGTTGGATCAGGCTGATCGGGCGGTCAGCCTCGATGATTACAGTCGTGCGCGGGTCGCGCATCATCAGAGCCGTATTCCACTTCAGGGCATAGAAATCATCATCCATCAACGCAACTTTGAGGGGTGGGCGGTACTTGGCCATAGAGGTTCCTCCAGGTTTTAATTCATGCTCGACGTATTATAAGTCAAGCCGGCTGCAGGTCAGATCGCTTTCGGGATCTCGACATCTTCCAGCGCTTCGCTCTCTTTTGCCTTGCGAACCTGCATCAGCCAGTACACGCCTGCGCCGATCGTGATCAGGATCCCGATAACGCCAACGCAGATCGCCCCAATACCAAATGCCGTGAAAGCCTCCGGGTCGCCGGTGACATCGAAGCCATACTCCTGCAAACCATACCCTTGCGCCATAACTGCCCCCCAAACCAGCCCGCACAACCCCGGGCAGCCGCACAGCAGCACGGCTGCGATCGTGGCGATCATCCCAACCCGTTTCTTGTCTTCCATCTCATCCATCCTTTCAGTTTGATTTCCAATATCCGGACTGTTTACTGTTCCCGCAGGACAGCCCCGACCTCCCGCTCCAGCCGGCCAACAATTTTCCGGCGCAGTTTGGCGACCTCGTCATCGGTCAGGGTGCGGTCCTCGGCCTGGTAGGTCAGACTGTAGGCCAGGCTCTTCTTGCCCTTGCCCAGCTGCTCGCCGCGATAGACATCAAACAACCGCACCGCAGAAAGCGTACTGCCGCCAGTCTGCTCGATCAGGATGGTCACCTGCCCGGCCGGAACCTGCTCATCGACCACCACGGCGATATCCTCCAGCACCGGCGGGAAGGCCGATACCTGGCTGACCTCGTGCCGGGTCGGCACCAGTCTGAAGAGCTGCTCGAGATACACCACAGCCGCCAGCACCGGCGCGTCGGAAAAATCATACCCGTCATGTACCTGCGGATGCAGTTCGCCCATCACGCCCACCTTGACCTCACCGACAAACACATCCGCAGACTTGCCCGGATGGAAGGAGGGATGCTGGCTGGCCGCGAAGGTAACCTCGTGCACATGCAGCCCGGTCAGCAGGCTTTCGAGGATCCCTTTCAGGTCGTAGAAATCCATTTCGCCGCGCAGGCCCGGCTGCCAGGTAAGTTCAGCGCGCGGGCCGGTGATGGCGATCGCTAGCCGATCCTGCTCGTCCGGCAGGCTGCCATCCTCGGAAGACAGGAACACCGCGCCGATCTCAAACAGAGCGATCCGTTCCCGGATGCGGGCGTTCTGCTCCAACCCTTCCAGGATGCTGGTCAGCAGGCTCTTGCGCATCACATAGCGGTCGGCAGCGATCGGGTTGACCACGGTGACATACGGTTTGCCATCGTCTCCCACACTCGGCTGCAGCCGGCGCGCTTCCCGTTCCGGCGACGTCAGCCGGTAGCTGATGATCTCCTGCATGCCGGCCCGCACCAGCAGATCGCGGATGTTTTCCTCAAACTCCAGCCGGGGGACATTCCGCTGCAGCGGCAATTGATCCGACAGGCGGGTGGGCGGGATATTGTCATAACCGTAGATCCGGGCGATCTCTTCGATCAGGTCGGCCTTGCCGGTGATCGGATCGCGGTCGATATCCAGCCGGTGGTCCGGCGCGGTGGCCCGAACCTTCTCCCCATCCGCTTTACATTCGAAGCCCAGGCGCGTCAGGATCTCGACGATCTCCTTGATCTCCAATTCGATCCCCAGCCAGCGCCGGACATCCGCCTTGTTCAGATCAACGGTCACCGGTTCGGGCTGGAGGGGATAGGCATCCACCAGGCCCTTGGCCACCGTCCCGCCCGCCCACTGACGCATCAGTTCCAGCCCCAGGCGTACGCCGTGTTCCGCCATGGCCGGGTGCACCCCGCGCGAGAAGCGGTAAGAGGCCTCGGAATGCATCTTGAGGTAACTGAGCGATTGGCGGATATTGATGAAGTTCCAGTTGGCCCCCTCCAACAGCACAGTGGTGGTCTTCTCGGTAACCTCGGTATCCAGCCCGCCCATGATACCGGCGATCGAATGTGAACCGGCGGTATCGCAGACCAGCACGGTGAAGCCCTCCAGAGTGTGCTCAACCTCGTCGAGAGTGACGATTTTCTCTCCGGGTTCGGCTGTGCGGGTAATGATCGTCGGGGCTTTTCCTTTGGCGCGGCGCACCAGTTCATCGTAGTCAAAGGCGTGCAGCGGTTGGCCGATATCGAACATAACGTAGTTGGTCACATCGACGATGTTGTTGATCGGACGCTGGCCGATCAGTTTCAGCCGCCGCTGGATGAGCTTGGGGCTGGGCTTGATCTCGATCCCCTCGATCAATCCCAGCACAAAGCGCGGGTTCAGTTCCGGATCCTGGATCTCGATCTTGACCCGTCCCTCGATCGGGCCGCCTTCAGCCAGGATACTGTAATCCGGGTGGCGCAGTTCGCGTTTAAAGATGGCAGCCGTCTCCCGGGCGACGCCGTACACATTGGCATCGCGGGCGATGTTGGGTGTGATGGCGATATCCAGGACCGCATCGCCGATGTAATCCGCCAGCGGTATCCCGGCAGGTGCATCCGCCGGCAGCAGCAGGATGCCTTCATGCTCTTCCGAGATCCCCAGTTCCTTTTCGGAGCAGATCATGGAGTACGACTCCACGCCCCGGATCTTGGTCGCTTTGAGGGTGGTGAGGACATAGCCTTCCTGGTGTCCGTCGTAGATCTGGGCGCCTTCTTTGGCGTACGGCGCTTTCAGCGGTGGGTCCAGCGGGCCTTTGCCCTTATACTCGAACAGGTTGGGTGCGCCGGTCAGGACGGTATGCTCTCGCTCCCCGTCGTTCAGGCGGCAGAGCACCAATCGGTCGGCATTCGGGTGCGGCATGACCTCCAGGATCTCGCCGACCACGATCTTTTCGCGGTCCCAGGCCAGCCCAAGGACCTTGAAATCATGCCGGTCGCCGGGGGGCGGGTTCAGCCCGACAAAGTTGATCTCTTCGACCTCCAACCCCGCCAGGGTCAGCTTGTGCGCCAACTCTTCGATCGGGATGTCTTTGACGTCAACGTAGTCATTCAGCCAGGAAAGGGGGATTTTCATGTTTTCAACTCCAACTTTTTATATTGCATTGAAGACTTGATTTCAACCATGTCTTTTTTTCAAAAGTAACGAGTAATTCGTTATGAGTAACGAGGGTCTGGCCTCATCCTAAGTCAAGTAATTGGGAGTAGGTTCATCAATTTGCCGGTCATAATAATTTGATCCTGGCTCATCTTTGCCAACTCAATACTCTTTTGCCAGAGGACCAGACTGTCCAATCCATCACGCTTGCTCATACCGGTTTTCCCTTGTTACCCGTTACTCGTTACTCGTTACTCGTTACTTGAACCAAAGTTGCCTTATCACCAATCACAATTCACTACTTACTTAGAACTGCTCCAAAAACCTCAAATCATTCCGCCAGAAGTTGCGGATATCGCCGATCTGGTGCAGCAGCATCGTCAGGCGTTCCGGGCCCATCCCGAAGGCAAAGCCGGTGAACTCGGCCGGGTCATAGCCGCCATGGCGCAGCACGTTCGGGTGCACCACCCCGCTGCCGAGGATTTCCAGCCAGCCGGTGTGCTTGCACACGCCGCAGCCCTCACCGCCGCAGATGAAGCACTCGATATCCATCTCGGCGCTCGGCTCGGTGAACGGGAAATGCGAGGCTCGGAAGCGGGTGCGCACCTCCACCCGGAACAGCCGGCGGGCAAAGTCCGAGAGCGTGCCCTTCAGGTCGCTGAAGGTGATATCCCGGCCGACCGCCAGCCCTTCCACCTGGGTGAACTGCATCTCATAGCGGGCGCTGATTTGCTCGAAGCGGTAGCACATCCCCGGCAGGATCACCCGGATCGGCTCCGGGCAGTATTCGCGCATGGCATGGATCTGGCCGGCCGAGGTATGCGTCCGCAAGATCACTCCGCCCTGCGAGGTGTAAAAGGTATCCACCATATCCCGGGCTGGGTGGTGCGGGGGCATGTTCAGAAAGGTGAAGTTGTAATCGTCCGACTCGACCTCGCGCGAACGGTACACCTGGAAGCCCATCTCGGCAAAGATCTTGTAGATTCGGCGCAGGGTCTGGGTGACCGGGTGCAGTCGCCCGAGCGTTTGTGGGCGGCCCGGCAGGGTGACATCCAGTCTGTCGGTCTCCAGGGCCTGCAGCAGCACGGCCTGCCGGACGGACTCCCGCCGTTCTTCCAGCGCAGCCTCCAGCGCCTGGCGGACCTCATTGGCGCGCTTGCCCACTTTGGGGCGTTCCTCCGGACCGAGGTCGCGCATCACGGTGAATGCCTCCATCACCGTCGAGCGCTTCCCCAGATATTCCGCCCGCCACTGCAGCAGCGCCTCTTCATCGGAGAGTTTCTCCAGCGCGGCCAGTCCGGCCTTCAGGTTTTGATCCAATTGTTCCAGCATCGCTCACTCCTAAAATCTGTATGATCCGATCAGGGCACAAATGCCCTAACTGTACTTTTTAAACACAACATCCCGCCCATGTTGGGACGGGAGTTTTGCACACTTTCCCGCGGTACCACCCAAATTAATCTTTGGCAGATTCGCTCAACCCCGACGGCAGAGCAGTTGCGTGCTCCACGATCAGGCTGCCACGGTAACGCGTGGTCCGCGTCTCAGACTACTAGTCGCAATTCCCTCCGGGAATTGCTTAGGGCGTTTGTTGCGTAAACGCCAGCCGCATTGAAAATCAACAACGGCGTGGGGTTTCTTTCAGAAAGTCCCTAAGTAATTTTCCTTCGGAAAATTACGACATTGACCTGAGCAGCTCGAGAGGGAACTTCGTCTGGTTGCAGCAGAGCCGGGGTTTCAGTCTGAGCCCCAGCCTCCCTGGCAGCCTTCGCCAGCGTACTTTCCTCGGTCATAGCCAGTTCAATATGCAGTTGTAAAGAATGCCCTATTATCGGCAAAAAGCAGATAGATGTCAAGGCAGAGACGGAGAAAGATCAAACCTCAGTTTTGACCGGGCATTTGCACCCGATCCCTTCACCGAAGCCGGTCGGCCAGCAGTTGTTGGCCGAAATACAGCCCGACTTGTCGGTCTCGCCCCGCTTCAGTTTATTGGGAAAATCCGGGTCGTTGATCAGCGGGCGGCACATCGAGATGAAGTCCGCATCGCCATCCGCCAGCACCTGCTCCATCACCGGGCGGGTGCGGAAACCGCCCACCAGCATCACCGGCAGGCCGGTGACCGCTTTGGCGCGGCGGGCGAACTCAAGGAAGTAAGCCTCTTCGGCCGCCTTGCGCACGCCCTTCTTGCTGTTGGTCAGTTTCGGGCCGCCGATCCCGCCGCTCAATTCGACGGCATCCAGGCCGATCTCCTGCAGCGCTGCCACGATCCGAGCGCCATCCTCCAGGGTCAGGCCGCCCTCAACGCCATCCATCATCCCCAGCTTGATGAAGACCGGGTACTCCGCCCCGACCTCCGCCCGGACGGCCCGCACGACTTCTCGCAGGAACCGCAGCCGGTTGTAAAAACTGCCGCCCCACTCGTCCGTCCGCCGGTTGACGGCCGGTGACAGGAACTGGCTGATCAGATAACCATGGGCAGCATGCACCTGAACGGCGTCAAAGCCAGCCTGTTTAGCCCGCCGAGCGGCCTGGGCGAAAGCATCGATCAGCATGGCGATCTCGGCTTCGGTGAAGGCCCGGGCCGGGCGGCTGGCCAGGTCCCCGACCTCCAGGTCAGAGGGACCGACCGACTCGGACACCGATTCGGCGTCGTTCTTGATCCCGCCGTGGTTGATCTGGGCGGCCGCCAAACCACCGACCTGGTGAATGGTCTCGGCAAACTGGCGCAAGCCGGGCAGCATCTCATCAGAATGGATCCCGGTCATCTCGGGGTGGGCCTTTCCGCCGGGATGCACATACATGTGCCCGGTGATGATCAGCCCGATCCCACCCTCGGCCAGCGTCCGGTAAAACAGGTACAGCGTCGGCAGGATCCGCCCATCGGCGTCCGCCATCCGCTCGGCAGTGGCCGAACGCACCAGTCGGTTGGGCACGGTCAGGGTGCCAAAGGAATAAGGGGTGAATAGTAAGGTCATGGTGTCGCTCCCTTCCGGGCTGGATTATAACATCCGGGAAAACAAAAGAAAGGAGAGGCTTTTCAGCCTCACCCTTCATTGCTAGTGGTTCGCGTCAGCCAGCCTCAGGGCTGGGATGCGCCGCCGCGGCCGCGCATCTGACGTGCGCCGGTCTGCATCCCGGTGCAATCACCCGTGCACAGGCCGGTGGCCATGCCATACTGCCCGTTCTCAAGCCGGGAAGCCAGCCAGTCAGCCTGTTCCTGGGTCAGCAAGCCGTCAGCGACAGCCTGTGCCAGGGCGTCCAGGCGAGCGGCGGTGTGTAGGTCCCAGATGGTTTCGGCATCAAAGCCGAGCGACAGGCCGATCTCGACCAGGGTCTCGCCGGCGGCTTCGCGGGCCTTCAGGTCTTCGATGCTGATGCCGAGTTCGGCGGCGATGTAGGCGGCTATCTGGTCATCCAGCGCACCGTCCAGGTTGATGTTCATCGCCAGCGGAACGCCTGTCCCCGAGCCGGCGCCTTCCGGACGGCCATTGCCGCCGTTGCCGCCGCCGTTACCGGGGTAGAGCGGGTCCGGGTCCTGAGCGAGAGCAGCCCCCGTAAAACCAAGAGCGACTGCACCGGCCACTGCGACTGCCAGGATCATCAAGATTGTTCGTTTCATTTTTCACCTCTTTCTGTTTCCGGTTCATGACCGGTTGACTTGACCCTATGATAGCGGCCGGGTTTGAAGCCAGGATACAGAAGTGGTGAAGGAGTTGTGAAGAAAACAACCGGCAGAACATCATACTTAATAGGATGTTTGCCGGGCAGTCGGGGTGATAAGATTGCATCTATCGGTATCTGGCAGGGTTTGCGCGGCATTACGCTGATGACTGATACGGACTCACCCACATAGACCGCAAACTTCGGACCAGAATCAGACTGGACGGCGATCGCCGTCCAGTTTTTTATCCATGTGCCGCGCCGCTCACCCCTGGCTGAGCATCCGCATCGCTTCTTCCGAAGTGATCTTGCCCTCATTCAGGTCTTCCAGGATCTGCCGCCGCTCGTCCTCGGACAAGCCGGCAGCCTCCTCCTTGCCTGGTTCGTACCCCAGCGCCCGGATGATCTCGTGCAGCCGGTTGCGGATGGTCGGATACGACAGGCCGAGGTCCTTTTCCATGTGGGTGATCTTGCCCTCGTTCTTGACAAACACCTCCAGGAACACCAGCTGTTCGCTGTTCAGGTTGGCAAACGGACCGGTGATGAATCGGCCCTGGATGACCGTATCACACTGCCGGCAAGCGAGCTTGGTGACGATCAACTCGCCGCCGCAAACCGGGCATTCTCCTGGGACTGGATGCATAATCTGGCTCTCCTTAATGTAGATGTGACTCCATCTTATTATACGGTCAGGTTCCGTTCCGGTAAACTAAAAACCCGCCTCGCTCGGCGGGTTTTGAACTGCCTTCCGGCGAGGTTCATTTCTTTTCTTTCTTGGTCTTTTTCTCCAGCTTGCTCTCTCCGTCCGAGGAAGACTTCGCATCGGTTTTCTTTTCGCCAGCCGGGGTATCTCCGTTGCCGGTTTCCTTGCTGCCGGAACTCATTGTCGGGCTGTGCGATTTGGTATCCGTGACATAAAAGCCCGAACCTTTAAAGACCACCAGGGCGGGCGAATAGATCTTGCGCAGGGACTCGTGCTGACACACCGGGCACAAACTCAGGGAATCTTCGGTAAAAGATTGATATTTTTCAAATTCGTGATCGCACTGATCACAATGGTACGTGTAGACCGGCATACCTTCACCTGGGTCAAATGGTTTTTAGCAAATCTGAATTATAGCGCGCAACCAGCCCAATGACAAGACAGCGAGTATTAATCTTTCGTCAAAAGGAATTTACGGGGTGGGGGTCTGGCTAGGGACGCGCGTTTGGGTAGGGGCCGCCGGGGTATAGGTCGGTGCGTCCGGCAGCAGGCGCTTCTGCGCCTCGATCAGATAATTTGGCGGCACGATCTGCGGGTCCATCTCCAGCAGCAGGGACCAGTTGGTTTTCGAGATAGCCGGAAAGCCAAGTTCCTCATAGATCAGACCCCGCCAGTAATACAGATCGATCATCTGCAGGTCGGTCCTGGCCAGATCAGCGCCTACCTCGATCACTTCCTTGGCCTCAGCATAATCTTCCAGATAGTACAACGCCTGGGCTTTCACCAGATAAGGCTCATACCAGTTCGGAATGCGTTCGATCGGTACCTGCACCCGGTTGAGCGCCCGCTCGTACTCCCCGATCGCCACCAGCGAAACCGCCCAATAATGGCTCATCGGATAGATGTCGCGCCGGAGGGCATAAGCCTGTTCAAAGGTCTGAACTGCGCGGACATGGTCGTTATATCCCTGCAAGGCACGTCCATACAGGTACAGCGCTTCGGCGTCGTTCTCGTTACCTTCTTCCCGCAGATACAGGTCCAGGTAGGCAAAGCCCTCTTTTTCACGTCCGTTCACCACCAGGGCATGGCCATAGGTCTTGTAGTGCTGGATATCGGTCATATCAAGGGCGAAGGACTGCTCGGCCGCTTCCAGGGCGGCTTCCACTTCTCCTATCGCCAGCAACGCCTCAGCCTGGAAGTGCAATCCGCGCGCATTCTCGGGGGCGATCGCCAGCAGTTGGTCAATGGCCCACAGCGCTTCTTCCGGTTCTCCCCGGTTCATGCGGTACTCGGCGATCATCAGATAGCCATCGACATATTCCAGATCAAGCCCGACGGCTTTATACAGGTCGCCTGCCACGACCGAACTTGCCCGCATGGAGAGGATCGCCCGGGCACGTCCGATGTAGGCAGCCGCAAAACCTTCGTCCTGCAGCAGGATCTGGTCGAACTCCCGCCGGGCATCCTCATATTCGCCCTGCTCAAGATAGATCAGGCCGATGTAATAGCGCGCATCCAGATCGCTCTCATTGTTATCACGCATCTGACTGCGGGCCTGCTCGAACAAACCAAGCGCCGTGCCGTATTCGCCAAACTCAAAGCTGCGCAGTGCGGCCATAAAGGCTTCATTGTTCGGGTGCGGCGTATTGACATAGGCCGGCGTGGGGGTATAAGCCTGTTCCAGCCGGATGGTCAGCGGTGTCGGGAGCACGATACTACTCACCAGCGTCGGCGTCCCGGCCGGTTCGGTGGGCTGGCGTGTAGGGGTTGGGCCGCCGGCGGCAGCCAGGGGTGCAAAGGTGGGCGTTGCCGGACCTGCCGGTATCAGGAACCCGCGTAATCCACTAAACGGCAGCCCAAAGATACCGACATACACCAGAGCCGCGGCCGCCAGTACCACCACCACGACCGGCATGGACTGCCGCATCGCACTCTGGCGCGGCCGTCCGGGGCGCGGGGATTCTGCCGGTTCAGGGGTATAGATCTGGGCTTCTTCTCGAGGCCTGGTGGGGAGCGGACGGACCGGCGTTTTGTCCTCCGCAGGCGGCAGCTTGCTGAGCATCACCAATCCCTGGCGGGCAGTCGCATTTTCCGGGTCATACTTGAGAACATTCTCCAGACAGAAGGCGCGTTCTTTATGGGTTTCGACCACCGCACTCATGTACAGCCAACAGTCCACCCGGCCCGGTTCCTTCTTCAGAATCCGGGTGAACAGGTCACGCGCCCGGGCACGCTGGCCGTTCTCTACCGCACCGACTGCCTCCTGGAAAATCCGGTCTTCAGACATAATGCCTCATCACTATGATAGCAGTTTAGCATACCCTTAATTGATACACAAGTACGCCCGGGTTTTCCTTTCGGGCTGCTGGTATAATCGCCGCGTGAACACGGCCCGGTATGCACTCTGCCTCGCAGTATTCCTGGTATGCCTGTCGGCCTGCAGTCCGGGCGGAGGTTCATCCCCACCCACCACTGCAGCGCCGCCTGCCATCACCCCCTTCCAGACGCCGACGCTGCTGGAAGCGACCGCGCCAACCACCACTGCCGCGCCGACCTTCACCCCGCCGCCGCTGCCGACCCCAACACCCTATCTGTACACCGTGGTCGAGGGAAATACCATGATCGGGATCGCCCTGAACTTTGGCATCACGCTGGAACAGTTGCAGCTGGCCAACCCAGATGTCAATCCGAGCTTCCTCTCCGTTGGCACCCAGCTGGTCATCCCGTTACCCGACCTGGAGGAAGACCAGCCCAGCGGTTCCTCCAATCTCGAGATATTGCCGCTGGAGACCGGCGGCGTCAACTGCCTGCCAGACCGGGCCGGTGGTTTATGGTGCCTCTGGCCGGTGAGCAACCCGCTCGAAACCCCGGTGGAAAACCTGGCCGGCCTGATCCGCCTCTTCGATTCAGCCGGCGAGCAAGTCGCCAGCCAGCCAAGCTACCACTTGCTCAACTTGCTGCTGCCAGGACAAACAACAGCGCTGGGGGCTTATTTCCCACCCCCTCTGCCAGAGTGGCAAACCGCCCAGGCGCAGCTGACCGGCGCATCCGCTGCCAATCAGGTCCAGCAACGCTACTTTACCGCCGCGCTGACCAGCATGGAAACTGAAGAGCTGGATCCCGAACAGCTTGGCTACGCCATTAGTGGCGAGATCGCCCTGAGCGCAGAAGAAGGCGACCCGCTGCCCGCTTACCTGTGGGCGCTGGCGATCGCCTACGACGCGGCCGGGCAGCCGGTCGGGATTCGCCGTTGGCAGGCAGAGGCAGAAGCCCTCACCAACACCACCGCGTTCTCATTTCAGATCTTCAGTCAGGGCAGCCCGATCGAGCGGGTCGAAGTCCTGGTCGAGGCCGGTATTACTCCCTAAAGCCAGAAAACAAAAAGAGCCTGGTACTGAAGTGCACCCGGCTCATTGTTCCAGCACTCAGGTGTCCATTCTCTCCTATGGGTTGCCCCAGATCATAAAGGATTGCTCCACGCACAACTGCTCATTCCCCTGGACCAGTAAACAGGTTTCATAAAAAATCAGATCGCCGTTTTCCCCGGCCACAGGCGGGAGGGTAAAGCTGGTCGTGCCATCCGCGATTGTCGGCGGCATCTCGATCCGTTCCTGCCGCCCATCCGGGTAGGTGACTGTCAGAATGACCTGCATCCCCGGCTGGGGCGTATTCTCCAGCGACACCATCACATTGATGGTCTCCGGCGTGTACGAATCGACCACGGTGGGATACTCCCACACCAGGAAGGTGAACGGCGAGGTGTGCCGTTCTACCTGATTCCCAGGCTGCTGCTGATCCATCTCGCCGACGATATAGTTCCGCAACCCGGCCTGCAGATATAGTTCTCCCAACCGGGCAGGCCGCACTTCCGCGCCTTTCAAGTGGGGAAGATAGTCCAGGCACAGGTTTTCAAAACACTGGCGCAAAGTTTTTTGCTCGACATCCAGCAGACGCACTTCCGTGATCGGCCGCCCGGCCACGGCATACCCGCCATGGGATTGGATATAGGCATCAAAGGCGATAAAGATATTATGCCCCGCACCGCCGCCCATGTCATAAAAGATCATGCTGGGGATCCCCATCGGGGCGTAATGGAATTCGTCTTTCAGACCCAGCAGCACCGGCACCGGTCGGATCCGCATCCCGCCGTTTTCGGCTAACAAAACCATATGCTCGAAAACCAGGTCGGTGGTGCCATCCGCATCCTGCACTGGCCCGGTCAACACTTCCCCGGTCAGCGCCACCGAGATCAGCGACCGCTCCATCTGCTGGTAGAAGAAACTATCGGTCAGCGGGGTCTGGATGAGAGCGTTGCCCAACCCGGGTCCGCTCTGAGCCTTGCAGGGCTCGCACGCCACGCTGCCATAATCCAGCAGGGCGGCAGTCTGTTCGGGACCAGCCAGAACAAAGTACATCCCCAGGTTTTCAAAGTGCTGCTCGATCCGGTTGCGGCTGTGATTGATGAAGGCTTGCGTCAGCGGCACGCCGACCATCTCCGGGCCGAAATCCAGATATAACTGGACAAAGGCCGGGTGGATGTAAAACTCGCCAACCACCAGCCCATCCTCATAATACCCGGTCTCAGCCGGCGCGGCTGGCAGGCGGTCAAAGCCCAGCGATTTACCCAGCGGCTCAAAGCGGATCTGGCCGGTGAGCTGGTCGTGGACCATCAGGACGGTTTCAAAGAATTGGAAGCGCGCCCCCATCTGGTTGGTGTAGGCCGTGCTGATGGCATACCCAAACATTTCCGGGCCGCCTTGCTGGCGGTAAAAGTCCTCAAAAACAGGATGCGGGGCATAGGTATTGGGGGGCAGCTTCTCCCATTCAGACGCGCGGCTGACACCGCAAGCGCTCGCCAAAGCCGCCAGCAGCATGATCCCTAACAACATCAATCCGCGGCCAGGTGTGACCCTCATTCCTCAACCTCTCCAGTAAAACACATCCGGCACCCCCAGGTTCGGCTTGGATCCAGACAGGAAAAACACAGACTGGGGAAAGCCTATTGATAGTATAACAACGAATAAAACCGCTCACAATAGAACGGATATTCTAGCCCCGGATCAACCCCCCAGATACTGCTGCAGCGGCAGCGGGACAAATACCAGCACGAAGATCACCAGCACGATCGTCGCGATCAGGCGGCGGCGCGGGTCCAGCTGAGTGATCTGGTCGAGCGGCTCCGCATGCCGGCTGCCCAACAGCAGGATCAAGATCGCCCAAAACCACCATCCCTGCCACGACAACCCGAGCAACCCGAGCGCCACCAGGATGATTGGCAGCACCTTGCGGGCATTGCGTCCCAGCAGCACATACAGGGCATGCCCGCCATCGAGCTGACCGGCTGGGATCAGGTTCAAGGCCGTCACCAGCAGGCCGGCCCAGCCCGCCCACGCCAGAGGGTGCATCAGAACATCCCGTGCGCCGAACGGTGCGGGATAGCCGGTAAAGACATAGCGCAGCCAGTAGAATAGAGGCGAGACATTGCCATAGCTCTCCGGGGCGGGCAGCAGTTCGCCGTGCACGATGAACTTGGCGGCCAGATAGAAGATCGAATTGCCCTCGACCATCAGCGCGCTGTCTGGGCCTGTCACCGGTTCGATCACCTCCACCGGCGAGAGAGCCAGCCCGACGAACAGGATCGGGATCGCCACCACCAGCCCGGCCAGCGGCCCGGCCACGCCGATATCGTGCAGCACCCGCCGGTTGCGGGGCGGCTCTTTCAACTGGATGAAAGCCCCCATCGTCCCGAACGGGCTGACCGGTAACGGGATGAAGTACGGCAGCGTCACCGCTGTGCGGTGGTAGCGTGCCGCCAGATAATGGCCAAACTCATGCGCCAGCAGAATCGCCAGCATGCTCAACCCGAATGGCAGCCCGGTCTCCAGGTTGCGCAGCAGCACCCCGACAATAGCCAGGAAGCCCTCCTCCGGGACCGGACCGTCGTAACTGTACATCGCCCCGGCAAACACCACGCTGAATAACGTCAGCACGAACAGGACCAGATTCGTCCACGGGTTAGACGGCCGGGTTTCAAAGACCCCATCCATCAACAGGATGATGTGCTCATCGTTCTCTTCGCGGAACAGCGGTGTGATCTGGCGCGGCCGCAGCGTTTCGGTCAGCAGGTCATAGGCTTCGATCGAATCGCGGGTCAGCTGGCCGTGATAACGCGCCAGCAGCCGGGGTTCGTTGCCGCCGATGGTGATCGATTCAATTCGCATCACCCGGCTGACCAGGGATTTGATCTCTTCGTGATATTGTGAGAAATCCTGAACTTCGGTTTGTTCAATCATAACGTTTGGATCTTCCAGTCAGTGATCAGTGAGTTAAATAAATAGGCGGGAGTGCATGGGAGTCGAACCCACCGCGGCCCGCAAAGCGACCCGCCAACGGTTTTGAAGACCGGGGAGCCCACCGGGACTCATCCACTCCCGTTTCCCAGAAGCATACCGCAGCCCCACCCATTTGACAAGGAATGATGCCCCGCCTGACCGGGCGCGAATCAGAGCCCGGGTTATAATCAAACCAACAACCTTTGCCCGGCCGTCCGGAGGTAACCGATGAATGCCATTCGCCCGAAAATTGCCATCACCCTGCTTGTGATCATCGTCTGGCTGGTAGCCTGCCTGCCCAACCTGGCCAGCCCGCCCGAAGCGCTGACCGCCACCCCCAACCTGACCCTGACCGCACTCTTCCTGCCGACCGAGACACCCCCGGCGACCGAGACCCCGGAGCCGATTGCCGACCTGCCGACCGAGACGACCGCCCCGGAACCAACGGCTGAAGCGACTGCTGCCGAAACAGCCGCCCCGCCGACCGAGACCCCCGAGCCGCCCACCCCAACCGCCGGCGGACCGCTGGCCGCCACCCAGACGACCACTCCGGTCTCGGTAGCCGCGTCCGGCGCGCCGCTGACCGCCGCCTTCCTGGCCGCTCCGCCGCGCATTGACGGCGATATCAACGACTGGCCGGGGACGATCTATGCCCTGGATGTAGTCGTGCAGGGCAGCGAATACTACGCCGATGCCCGCGACCTGTTCGGCGAGTTCAAAACCGGCTGGGATGCCAATTACCTGTACCTGGGCGTGTTGGTGCGCGACAGCATGTTCGTCCAGACCGCCTCCGGCGCGTTGCTGTTCCAGGGCGACAGTGTCGAAGTGCTGCTGGATGCCGACCGGCCCGGCGATGCCGCCGAGACTGACCTGAGCGCTGACGATTACCAGCTCGGCTTCTCCCCCGGCAACCTGACCGGCGGGACCGGGGCCGAAGCGCACCTGTGGACCCCCTCCGACCGGGAAGGCCCGCTGGAGGGAGCGCTGGTGGCCGCCCGCCTGACCGATGACGGCTGGATGTTGGAGATCGCTATTCCTTGGACAGCGCTGGGCGTCACCCCGGCCGGCGGGCTGGAACTCGGCTTGCTGCTTTCGGTCTCGGATAACGACCTGACCAGCAAGAACGCCCAGCAGACCGTGATCTCGTTCCAGAGCCGCAACCTGACCGACCCGACCACCTGGGCGCAGTTCCTGCTGGCGGCCCCGTGAGTCTTGCAGTTTAGGATTGACGCGGGTATAATACGCCTCCGCGGGCGGTTAGCTCAGTTGGTTAGAGCGTTGCGTTGACATCGCAAAGGTCGTTGGTTCGAGTCCAATACCGCCCACAGAAAAAACCCCTCAATACAGAGGGGTTTTTTCATCCTGACAGCCACGTTTGCGCCCCGGATTCGGCGTTAGCCCGGCCGGATCTCACGCTTTTCCGGGGAGCAGAGTGCAGTTCTTAATTAGCAATCCCTCTTGTTATAGTTCCTGCTTCTGGAAGATCAGCCCTGCCCCCGCCAATGCAGCCACAATAATCCCCAGGCTGACCCATAAGGCCGACCAGTAAGTCTCCGTTTCTCCTGCCATCAACCCTCCCCCCCAGGTAAGCAACTGCCCGGGGAGATGTTCGCCCAGGCCGGGGATCGAGCCGATCAGACTGATGATGAACAACAAACCAAGCGCCAGCGCTCCAGCCCCAGCCTGAGACTTCATCAGGACACTGCAGAACAGCGTCAGGGCAACATACACCAGCACAAACACGAGCAGAAGGCCATTCAGCGCCAGCCAGGCCGGCACATCCAGCGCGCCAAACAGCAGCCAGGTGTAGTAATAACAAGCCAGGCCCGCGATTGCGATCGTTACAATGAACATCAGCGCCAGGGCAGTGAATTTTGCCATCAGGAATGTCAGGCGCGGCAGAGGTTTGACCAGCATCATGGCAGCCGTGCCCTTATCTTTTTCCTGAACAACTGCGCCCATGGTCACCAGCAGGGCAAGCAGAATACTGAATTGGCCGGTATTCTTGAGATACTGTGCCACTGCATCCAATATGGTTGGTGGCGGGAGCAGTTGAGCAATGGTTTCTCCTTCGGGGATCATCTTAATGATCTCCGGCGTGATCTTGGCTAACAACGGCGACAACAGCCCGAAGACGATCAATACAGCCCCAACCATGAGCAAACGATACGTGCGCAATTGCTCCAGCATTTCCTTGCGTAAAGCAGCCTGGAAGTTCATTCTTGCTCTCCTTCCCCTACCAGTCGTAAGAAAATGTCTTCCAAAGAGGGCCGCAGCATTTCATAGCGTGTCATCACCAGACCGGCTTGCATCGCCGAGGGGAGCAAGTTGTGCTTGGCTGCCTCAATATCCTCGACCAGGATGCGGCAGATCAAGCCGTTGTCCTGGATGGATTGGATCCAGTTCTCCCGGCGTAGCCCCTCAATCCATGCATTTAAGGGCTCCTCAAATCCAGACTCCACCTCGACTTCAAAAGCAGGAATGGCATACTGGGCCAGCAATTTCTCACGAGACGATTGGACCAACATTTTCCCGCGGGCGATAATGCCGATGGTATCGCATACCCGCTCAACGTCCGTCAGGATGTGCGTGGACATGAACACCGTGCATTGCCCGCGTAAGCGCTCCAACAATTCTAAGACCTCTTTGCGCCCAGCCGGGTCCAAAGCGCTGACCGCCTCATCAAGCAATAATACCTCGGGCTTGTTGACTAGCGACTGCGCAAGTCCTAACCGCTGGCGCATCCCTCGCGAAAACCCGCTGATCCGCCGCTTGCTTACATCCTCCAACCCCACCAACTCAAGCAGTTCCTTAACCCGCGCCGCACGTTGACTGGCAGGCAGTCCAAAAACACGCCCGATATGATCCAGGAATTCGCGCGGGGTCATCCAGTCATAAAACGCGGGTTCTTCCGGCAGGTAACCTATTCGATGAGCAACAGGTTTAAAATCTGCACTGACTTTCTCTCCCGCCACCCAGGCATCGCCTTGGGTAGCGCGGGCCAGACCGGTGAGGATGCGGATGGTCGTTGTCTTTCCGGCGCCATTGGGACCCAGAAATCCAAAGACCGTGCCAGGCTCCACGGTGAGATCCAGCCCATCGAGCGCATGCACTTGACCATAATATTTATGCAGCCCTTCAATACGGATTCCTGCCATTCATTCCTCCCGCCCAAAAACGAAATAGACAATTGGGCCAATGTAATTAACAAAGATGATCACAAGCGCCCATAGCCATTTAGGGCCTTTGGTCCTTTCCCGGCGAATAAGGTCGGACAGAGCGACAGCCACTAAAATGAGTTGAATGATGATGATCGGGACAAGAAAAGGTATGAACTGGCGGATTTCTTCCATCGTGTTCTCCTTGATGAGGCAGCGCCCCATCTGTTGATCAGGCTTAGTGAGTATTCTACACTCTTTATCTGAAAATGCTCGCCATCATATCATTGTTACCAATGGCAATCTTAGGCGATTATTCTCCTTTCGCCTAAGGTATAGATCAAAAAACACCTTCATTTGACAAAATGAGGAAGAAAGCGATTCAGAACAGGTCCAATGCCGTCCACAAAAAATGGCTTCCATACCTTCGTTGAAATAATTAGGGGATCTTTGTTTTTTCAAAATCAAAGAAATTCTCCTCCTACTTTTGGATGATTGGATGTTAAAATTTAACGAGGATGCAGACAATTCGTGCAATCGGGAATTCCAGCAACCCCCTGAAGGGCAAAAGCAGAACTTATAGCAACCGTGAGATTTTTCTGTCCATCTGTTTACCGCCGCTTCCCTAGGAGTATGCACCTTTCCGTGATCGCCGGCCCTTTGTGAAAACCGTTCATCGCACAACCGGAGGAAAACATCATGAAACGCCTGTTAAGCTTGCTGGTCTGTTATTTCTGGATCACCACGGTGCAAACCACATACGCTCGCACCGAACCTCTGTCACTGACCCCAAACATAAATACTGCTTTGCTGGATCAAGTTGTCCTGGCCCAGATGGAAAAACATGCTCTCCCTGGCATATCGCTGGCAGTCATCGAGGGTGATCAGATCGTCTATCTCAAAGGCTATGGCACCGCCGGTGACCATCCAATGACCCCGCAAACACAGATGTTCATCGGTTCGCAAAGCAAATCGGTGACCGCTCTGGTGATCGCCCAACTGGCCGAAGAAGGGTTGATCGACCTGAACAAACCCGTACAGACCTATATTCCCTGGTTCCGGGTAGCGGATGACAAAGCATCGGAGCAGATCAGCATCAACCACCTTCTACATCACACCAGCGGATTGTCAGGGTCAGGTTTCGATCTGATCCTCCCTGCCAACACCACGCCTGAGGCCGCAGTCCGGGCCTTGGCACAGGCCGAGGTCACCGCACCGGTCGGAACAGCCTTCCAGTATTTTAATGAGGGCTATGATGTGCTGAGTTTTGTGATCGAAACCGTAACGGGCGAACAATATGCCGATGTCGTTCAGGATAGGGTTTTTGACCCCCTGGGCATGGACTTGACCACCGCGGACCCGGCGACAGCCACAGACCTGTCATCCGGTTACACCCGCCTGTTCGGTTTTCCAGTCCCGATCGAACAACCTGTGCGGGATTACGAGATCGGCGCCGGATACATCGTTTCAACCGCAGAAGATATGGCTCGGTATGCCCTGGCAATCAAAGATGGCGCGGTTGGATTGGTATCTCCCCAAATGTATCAAACGATCATCACGCCTGGGCTTGCCGATTATGGCATGGGCTGGCATATCGTCGATGGTGGAAGGAAGATCTTCCATGGTGGGGCAAACGAGACCTTTGCATCTCATGTCAATATCTATCCCAAGATAGATCGGGCCTATGTCTTGCTGATCAATGAAGGCTCCCAAATAGATCATTTTATCTCAAGCGCACAACTCAACCAGGCCGTAGAGGCTGTTGTGCTGGGCAGCACTCCCCCCCCGGTCTCGGCAGGAGCCTCTATGCGCTGGATCGGCGGGGGGATCGGGCTGGTTGTCCTGACATTGTCAGCGGTCCAGATACGAAGTTTCAAGGTCCTCTTCGGGAAATGGGTAGAGGAAACCCGAGCCAAATCAAATGCCAAAAAGGTTTGGGAGGTCGCCTTCAGCTTCCTGCTGCCCACCGCGATCCTGATGGTAGCCTTCAGTCAGGTCAGCGCTTTTTACGGCAATCGGTTCAACTTGCTGCCCAGCCTGGTCTATATGCGTCTAGGGCTGCCGGACATATTCATCCTGATGCTGCTCGGATCCGTGCCGGACTACCTCCAGGGCATGATCAAACTGAATTGGGTGTTGACCGGGAAGCTTAAACCGCAAGCATCCGATGAAGAAACATCCAACGATCCAGGTGGATTAGCACCCATTTAAAGCGGCCAGCTCACAACCACAGCAACAGCCCGGGATCCCGGGCTGTTTT
Organism: Anaerolineales bacterium; assembly: GCA_020059485.1. Taxonomy (GTDB): domain Bacteria; phylum Chloroflexota; class Anaerolineae; order Anaerolineales; family UBA11579; genus UBA11579. The sequence continues at coordinate 34,964 of JAGVCA010000014.1, read as the reverse complement.
TCTTTGTCTGTCACCCAACGCCTGGAACGCCGATCGCCCGTACGCCTCCTCTCCCGCTGTGATCCGAACCCATTTCAACCCAGAAAACTGCAGATCAACAGCCACTCAAGCCGGTCCAGATCTTTCCCGGTCACATCCAATCACTGAAAACCGGGTTATCACAAAGGAAAACCACTCACTAGAGGTACCCCTTATGGATTTCCTTAAAAATGTCCGGCTCATCCAGGGAGGGATGGGCGTTTATGTTTCCCATTGGAGGCTGGCACAAGCAGTCGCTAGAGAACGGCCGGGCACAGCCGTGGGGACGGTTTCCGGCACAGGCCTGGATGTGGTCTATGTGCGCCTGCTCCAGCTTGGCGATCCCGGCGGTCATGTCCGCAGCGCCATGCATGCGCTCGACCAGCAGTACGGGGTCACCATCGGCAAAAAGATCGTGGACCAGTACTTCATCGAAGGCGGCAAAGAACCCGACGCAAAGTTCAGGAACGCGCCGCAGCATATCGTCCGCCCGGAGAACGGGGGCAACACCATCCCGGCACCGGGAGAGAATAAAGCCTCCACGCCCCTGTATCTGGATGAGGCCGTGACCGAACTACTGATCGCCACAGGCTTTGCGGAAGTGTGGCTGGCAAAGCAGGGACATCAGGGAAAGATCTTCATGAATTTCCTGAAAAAGGTGGAACTGCCGCTGATCTATACCCTGTACGGCGCCATGCTGGCCGGCGTGGATGGGGTCATCGTGGGGGCCGGCAATCCAGATGGTCTGCCGGCAGACCGCACCTTGCTGACGCAGCATCAAACCGTCAGCACCAGCCTGCAAGTGCTCTACCGCGAAGCAGGCGAATCCTTCCACGTACCGTTCGATCCTCACCTGGTGGCAGATGGCAGGCTGACCGAAAAACCGCTGCGCCCCCCGGCCTTTCTGGCGATAGTTTCATTGGAAAACCTGGTGCAGGCCCTGGCAAAAAGCCAAACCGAAGCGCCCGACGGTTTTATCATCGAGCACCATACCGCCGGCGGACACAATGCGCCTCCCCAAGGGCCGCTCGTCAAGGACAGCGAGGGACAGCCGCAATACAGCGCCGAGGATGAGCCAGACCTGGCCGCGATCCGGGACGCCGGGCTGCCCTTCTGGATGGCAGGCGGTTACAGCAACCATGCGCAATACAAGCAGGCGCTGGCCTTCGGTGCCACTGGTGTCCAGATCGGGTCCAACTTCGCCCTCTCTCAGGATTCCGGGCTGAAGCCCGCTTACAAATCGGCGATCCTCGATGAGATCAAAAAGGGGACCGCGGATGCCGATCTGGTGAAGACCACCATGTTCTCTCCCACCGGGTTTCCGTTCAAAGTGGCGCAATTGGCCGGCACCCTGGCGGATGAATCGGTCTACGAAGACAGGATGCGGGTGTGCGATATCGGCCTGTTGCAGCAAAGGGGATTGAGCAAACCGGCTGAGGATGGGTCACGCCGGCTGTTCATGCGCTGTTCGGCCGCGCCGGTGAATGGCTTTGTCAGCAAGCGCGGCCTAGAGTTCAACACCGAAGAGCGGCGCTGCCTGTGCAATGGTCTGCTGTCAACCGTAGGGCTGGGCCAGATCGTCAAGAAAAATGGGGGGACGGAAGAAGAACCAGCGATTGTCACCCTGGGTAATAATCTGGACGGCATCCGCAGGCTGTCACGCAATGGACAGGCCCAGTATTGGGCCAAAGATGTGATCGCCGATATCCTCGACGATGTGAGAACATCGGTCTAAGGGATCTGCCAAGAAAACTACCTTCATTTGATTCAAAATAGGGTTGGATGCGGTTCGGAACAGGCCGAAAACCATTCACACCACAAATACCGCACCCTGCGGGTTTTGACAGTCTGCTCCATGTGCTTGCGGTTCTGTATGCTTAGCCCCATTCTCAGTTACAATAAAAGGAAATGGGAATGCATCCATGATCGAATTGACCAAACTGCAAGCCTTCGTCCAGGTGGCGGAAACCCTCAGTTTCTCCGAGGCCGCCAAGCGTCTCAACCTCTCCCAGCCCACCGTCAGCCATCACATTAAGGTCCTGGAAACCGACCTCGGTATAGCCTTGTTCGACCGTTCGAAAAGAAAACCAGCCATGACAGATGCGGGCCGTGTGCTCCTGCCCTGGGCGCGCAAACTGCTGCGCAGTTCCAACGCGCTCCACGAAATGATGGTCTCGCTCAACGACCAGGTGCTTGGTGAACTGCGGATCGCCTGCAGCACCACCTCGGGGAAATACATCCTCCCCCAGCTGGCCGCCCGCTTCCGCCTGAAGTTCCCTGGCATCAAGGTCAGCATCCTCTCCTGCACCTCGCCGCATGTCATCCCGCGCTTGCTGGAAGGCGAAGCCCATCTCGGCGTACTCTCCTACGAATCGATCGAACCCGGGATGGAAGTCACAGAATTCTTTGAAGACTCCATCATCCTGATTGTCCCCCGGTTCCATCCCTGGGCAGACTATGCCTACATCGAGCCTTCAGATTTGCTCGCCCAGCCGATGTTAATCCGCGAACCTACTTCCGGCACCCGCAAGGTCATGCTGGAGCAGTTGTCCAAATTTGATATTTCCATCGACGATCTGGATATCTTTCTGGAATTGGGGAATGCCGAAGCGATCGTGGAGACGGTCTCCGCAGGTTACGGGATTGCGTTTGTTTCCCGCCTGGCCACCGCCAGCCAATTGGACCAGCGCAAAGTGGTTGAATTGCCGGTGGAAGGTCTCGATCTCCGCCGCAAGATCTATATGGTGCGCAGCCAGCTCGATTCCCCGGACAACCATCCCCAGGAGGTGTTCTGGAGCTTTGTCCACCATCCGGATAATCAGGACCTGCTGAGAAGGCCCACCGATAGCAATTGATCTTCCGGTTCCCACCGGGACCAGAAGAGGCCGGCTTGCGCCAGCCTCTTCCTTAGAGGGGGTGTGACTCAACACAAGTGACAGACCAGGCCCCTTGTGTCTTCACTGATTCGATCCCGGACCATGTCTCCCTCAAGTCCGGGATCCAGATTGTCGATCAGAACACGTATGTCTGGGCCGCGCCTTCCACATCCATCAGGAATGGTGGAGCTTTCTTGATTAGGATCCGCGGGTCGCGCAGGTCCTTGGGGTCAATATCCTTGTTCTCCAGGGCCAGTTCGCACAGCACGATCTCACCGCCCAGCTCGAGAATATCGTTGAACAGTTTCACCGGGTTTGGTAGCCCTTTCGGGGTGCCCAGTTTCTCCAGTTCGCCAGCCAGCATCCAACGCGCCCCCGCCGGGCAAATGAAGACGCGCACATCGTAATCCAGCGACAGCCCGGAGGTCGAGAAGATCAGCGTTGGCATGATGCTCGCCGGGGTATCTCCATTGCACACGATTGCCATTTTTTCAGTCATTTCTATCTCCTTGTTTGATTGTATGTATTCAGTTTTGATCTCAATCTGCGGCAGCCGGTTGTCCTACCAGCGCCACTTCTTTTGCCCTCGCCCTGATCCGCTCAAAATAAACTGCCAGCGGCCGATAATACAGGTGCGACCACTTGCCGAAAGGCACTTCCAGGATCAGCATTGGGGCTACAAACGCCAGGTGGACCACATAGGTGTAGTAGGTTGCCAGCGGTAATCCAAGATACCGGAAGGTATGCTGGAAGATCCCTGTCAGGGTCACCACCAGCAGCAGGACCGGGAAGATCCAGTCGCTGGGGTGTGAAAAACGATGCATCTGCAAGGTCTTCCGGATCCGTCCGATGATCGCTCTCGCCGCCCCAAACACCAGCACAATGGTCGCATAGTAGCCCAGCCAGCGCTGCGGATGCCAGATCGGGTAGATCTCATCCACCTGGAACCACTTCAGGAAGAAGATGATGATCACCAGCATCAGCACATAGCCGGATACCAGCAACATATGGGCGATCCAGGACCAGTTGCGTTTTGCCTTCCCTTCTTCACACTGCGCCCAGCGCTTCTGGGTAGCAAAATGGACCACGAGATGCCAGGCTTCGGTCAGATACAGCTTCAATGGTATACGCTCGTTCACTCCGTCCCGCATAATAAACTTGTGCATCCGGAGGACATTCGTGGTGATGAAAAACACCAAAAAGCCAGCCATGATCCAGTCGGCTGTATGGATAAACTCCACAGGCGCAAAAGTGTTCAATTCAACCCGGTCAGTCACGATCGGTGCGTGGAAGAAGACTGCAGTCAGAATCACCAACAGACCCAGGACCACCATCGAGCCAATTTCCCACACCTCGGAGGTGTAAAACTTGCGTGCTAACCCGGTCCAGTCGTACTGGGCGGTGAGCCAGCGCCGCAGAGACATCATGATCTCCCCCGGTTCCGCCCCACGCGGGCAGGTCTCAGAGCAGTCACCGCAGTAGTAACACAGCCAGGGGTCAATACTCCCCCGCACCTTTTCGCGTCCCCCGATCTGAACCAGGCGGATCATGTTGCGCGGAAAGGGGTAGTCATCGCTGGTATAGGGGCAGATGGCAGTGCAGTTGCCGCAGTTGAAGCACTCGCTGAAACCGCCTTCGCCATACTCTTGCAGTTCTCTTAAGAAGGTAGGGTCTAGCCTGATAGTCATCTCACTTCTCCTCTGCCTTCCTGTAAAGCGGGTAGTCGCCGCACATCCCCTCTTCCACCACCAGCCCGTATTTTCTGAAAGAAGCCAGATACCACAGCACATCGGCCGGCTTCATGCCAAGCTCCTCGGCGATCTCGGGCACGGTCTTGGCCTTCTCCCGGATCGATTTGCACACTTCCTGCTGTACCCGTTTCTGCTCACGAAGCAGCTGCTGGGTCCGCTCCACGCTCTCCCCATGCTCCGCTCGGAGCCGTTTGAGCATCTCTCCACGTGAAAGTGACGACGTTTCAGTTGGCATCATTCTGCCTCCACAAGATCAACGATATCCATTGCGATCGCATCCACCATCGCTTCATACTGGGCAAGCGTCCAGCCCTGCACATCGATCGCCCGGTTGGGGCACACACTCACGCACGCCCCGCAGCCCGAGCAGTTCGCTGCAGTCACCACAGCACGTTTGACCTCTTTTCCATTTTCAACCAGGGTTTCCAGGGCAATCGCGCCCTCATACTCGCAGGCTTCCACGCAGGCGCCGGTGCCATCGCACTTGGCAGCATTCACCGCAGCAACGAACGGCTGTAGTTCCACCTGACCGCTGCCCAGCAAAGAGACCACCTTAGCCGCCGCTGCCGAAGCCGCCAAGATGCTTTCCTGAATATTCATCGGCCCCTGGGCCGTACCGGCCAGGATCACCCCGTTCACCGCGGTTTCCACCGGGCGTAATTTGGGGTGGACTTCCAAAAGGAAACGGTCATTCCCGCGCGAGACCTTGAGCATCCGCACCAGGTCATCGATCTGACGCGGCTGCATCCCGGTCGCCAGTACCACCAGATCGGCAGGAATCTCCAGTTCCTGGTTGTAGGTCAGGGCATCCTTCACATGCACCAGCACCGGGTGGGTATCCCCCTCAAGGGCGGCGATCACCTCAGGGCGGTCTTCCCCGTTGTAGCGCACAAAACGCGTCCCCGATGAGAGCGCACTGCGGTAGTATTCCTCATGCCCGCGCCCGTATGTGCGGATATCCTGGTACAGGTCAAAGATGTTCAGGCCCGGGAAGTGCGTGTGCAGTTCCTCGATCATGTGCAGTGTGGCTGTGCAGCATACCCGCGAGCAGTAATTATTCACTAAGCCGTCTTCCTGCAGGGCATCAACGCCTTCGATCTCGCGGCTGCCCACACAGTGGACCATGACCACGTCGCGCACGATGCGCCCATTCCAGCGCAGGCTTTTCGCCTCAGGGTGCACAGCCAGGTGTCGGATCAATTCAGCCAGCGTTGCCACCTGGGGTAATTCCCCATAGCCGTATTCGCCGGTGTGCGGGGTATAGGGGTCAAAGCCCGTCGCCACCACGATCGCCCCCACGGTCAATTGATAGGGCTGCGCCTGGTCCTGGAGGACTTCCTTCTTTCCGTTCAGCAGGATCGATTCACCATCATAATGATCCCAATCTACGGCAGGCAGAGCAGGGTAACAACCCTGATACGGTTTATAGATCACCTTGCGCTCAGTCAGGTTGTAGTTAAATTCATCCGGCACAAATTGTGTACAGCCAGCCGCCAGTGCTTCCCCATTTTCGGCTGTCACACCGCGCCCATGCTGCAGCAGATCAATGCCATACTTCCCCACATACCCGCTGACTCCCACCACCTCGGTCTGGATAAAGACCCCGATCCGGGGATGCTGGACAACCTCATCGATCAGTTCCGACAGCAAGCGCTGGGCTTCCTCCCCGGTGGGAAACACCTTCGCCAGTTGTGCCATCCGTCCGCCCAGGAAAGGCGATTTCTCCACCAGCACTACGCGCAATCCCTGGTTGGCAATATCCAGAGCTGAACGCAGCCCCGCTACTCCACCGCCGATCACCAGGGCCTGTTTTTCTGCTTCCAGGCGGATCGGTTCCAGCGGGTCCAGAAAACGCGCCTTGGCCACACCAGCCGACATCAACCGGACCGCCTTGCAGGTCGCCCCGTCGCAATCGCAAGAGTGCACCCACGAATCCTGTTCCCGCAGGCCAACATGGTGATACAGGTACGGGTTCAGACCAGCCCGAACAACCGTATTCCGGAAGGTTGGCTCATGCAGCGAAGGAGCGCACGCCCCAATCACCACCCGGTTGACACCCAGTTCCCGGATATCTTCTTCGATCTGGGACTGCCCGGCATCCGAGCACAGCGACATGTTGGTGCGGGAAATGACCACATCCGGCTGGTCGGCCATCACCTTGGCCACCTGCTCGCATTTCACCGTGTGGCTGATGTTTCCACCGCAGTAACAGGTGTATACGCCGATCTTCGGTTTTTCAGACATACGCCACCTCGCCTTCCTCAATGCTCACCTGCGTCTTGCTGCGGATGTAGGCCGAGGCCGCCGAAGCCGCTGCACTGGCCGTCACGATGCTGTCCACAATATCCATCGGGCCGCCTGCCGTACCGGCAACAAACACTCCCGGCCGCGTCGTCGCCCACGGGGAAGCATTTACAGATGGGAGGGAGGCAAACCCGTCCTCTGCCGGCTGCAGACCAAACCTGGCTAACGGGTCTCCGAGAACCATCCCCAACGAGAGCACCACCAGATCGAAAGTGCGTTCGACCACCCGGCCTTCTTCGGTCAGTTCCACCCGAACAATCGGGTAATGGTTCTCATCCTCCTGGATCGATGCGACCTTGCCGCGCACGAACTCGACCCCCATCGCTTTGGCATTCTGGTAGAACTGCTCGTAACCCTTACCGAAGGTCCGGATATCCATATAGAAGATCGTCACCTCAGCCAGCGGGAGTGCCCCGCTGATCAGCATCGATTGCTTGATGGCGTACATACAACAGGTCCGGGAACAGTATTCAATCCCCAGCGTCTCATCTCGCGAGCCGGCGCACTGCACATACGCGATCGTAGTCGGCTCCATCCCATCTCCGGGCCGCAGCACACGCCCGTAGGGACCAGTGGGTGCCAGGAACCTTTCCATCATCAACGGATCGATCACGTTCGATAGCCTCCCGGCGCCATATTCCTTTTTAGCGGACACATCGGTCATTTCAAAACCGGTCGCTAGCACAATGCTGGTGGTATCGATCTCGAAGGTCTCCGGCGTCTGGGTAAAGTCAACCGCCCCCACCGGGCAGACTTTTTCGCACTTTCCGCACAACAGGCAGTATTCAATATCCAACACGGCGATCTGCGGCACAGCAGTGGAGAACGGCACCCGCACGGCGTGATAAGACCCCAACCCCCGGTCAAACATGCTCGGCACGGTAATCGGGCATTCATACTCGCACAGCCGGCAGCCCGTGCAGATATCGGCATTCACATAACGAGGCTTTTGCACCACAGAGACCGTGAACTCACCGTCCTGCCCGTCCACCCTGTCTACCTCACAGTAGGTGAACAACTGGATTTTGGGATGGTGTGCCACTGCCGACATCTTTGGCGTAGTGATGCATGAGCAGCAGTCCAATGTCGGGAAGACCTTGCTCAGGGTGATCATCTTGCCCCCGACGCTCGGCTCTTTTTCCACCAGTGCCACCTGGTATCCCTGATCCCCCAGGTCCAGGGCGGTCTGCATCCCCGCAATTCCCCCGCCAACCACCAGTGCATCGACATGGATTTTCGTCATGGTAGTGTCCTTTGCGCCTCAGCCTGTTGGGGCTTGATCTCAGCGCTTACCGGCCCAATCCCTTTGAGAAGGGTGTGCATATTGTTCACCTCTTTAAGGAATGGCTTGACGCACACGGTACAGATCGCCGCCAGACGCAGCCGGCGGATATCGATTCCCCGCTCTTTCATCAATTCGTAAGACTGGTTGATTAGTTTTGCCGTTCCCGCAGCCTCCACTTTATAGGGGCTGTCCGTCCCACTGTACATCAACAGAATGCCGTCAATCCCGCGCTCAAAGGACCGAATAAAGAACTCAGGCGGGAACATCACTGGGCACATCACCGGCAGGATATACGTATTGGATGGGTAATCCAGGTGTGATTGCCCTGTGGCGTCTGCCCCGGCATACCCACCCGCCAGCGTGGCCAGGATCAGAATCTTTGTCTCAGGTTTTTGCATCAGATCGGTCATCTTCGGCTCCCGGATAGATCGCAACCAAAAACTCCCTGAGGGCATTTCGCCCCCAGGGAAAACTGATTCGCGCCGCCCGATTATTTACCCCGTTTGATAAAGAGTCGTTCGTACCCTTCACCCGGAAGGGACCCCAAGAACTCATGTCCCACCTTCTGACACCAGCGGGGCATGTCATCCTTGGTGTTGACATCCCCCGACCAGATCTCCAGTATTTCGCCGACTTTTACCGTGGCAATGGCTTTCTTTGCCTCCAGCAGCGGTCCGGGGCAGGACATCGCCCGGGCATCCACTATCTGATTGGCAGATATTTGAGTTAGGTCTGTCATTTTTCTCTCCTTATAGTTCAGTTTGTCATCCAGCACACAAAGGGCCTGATATACTATACCGGGGAGAGGTCGAACCCCTTAGTGACAGTAATCATAAGGTGTATTTTTTTTATCTATTGCTTCTTATTGAAAATTTCTATAAGCCGGCCAGACCGGGAACGCAGGCACGCCAACCCCTTTCTCCACCTGGCCGCTCCCCAAAACGCTGCCTACAAGGTCCGCCGAACGGATTGTCCGCCCCCAATGGAGCTTTTTGTCTGCACCGGTCAGCCGGCCGGACCCTGCCGATAACTGATCGCTGTTTCCACCGCATAGGCCTGGTCAAAGGTAAACGCAAAAGGCGTCGGACCATGCTGCCTGAGGTGCGCAACCCGCCGGGCGACCTCACGCTCGGTCGGCAGCAATCCGCGCCGCTCCCAATACAACACATAGTTGTACTTCTCCCCCTGCACAAACCACTCAGCCCGATGGCCCATCGCCGCCAGATGCTCGCCCGAATGCGTAAAGGCCCGCAGGTCTTCGACCGAATCCCAGATCGACAGGTTCAGCAATTCGCTGTTTTGGTAAACCGTTCCTTCATCCTCCGGCACCGGCTGTGAGATAAATCCCGGCGATTTTTGCCCGAGCGCATCGATCTCATCCGCCAGGTCGATAAACCCCTGCATCGCCGGATGATCCAGCGGCTCTCGGGCAACGGCAATATTGGCATGTACCAGGTAGTAGTCCGGATGTTTCATCTTTCACCTCTCTGATCCGCCTCCAGTGCGCGGAGTGCGTCCGGCACCAGCGCAGGCGGCACGAAGATCTGATCGTGGTAATCCCCGGCGACCCGATTAACGCTTAGCCTAGTCCCGGGCCAGCTTGCGCATGGCAACTTTGATCTATGGCAATAATAACCCCCTGTATATCCAAACGGTATCATAACCGCCGGATAAGATATCCTGTGCAGGGGGAAGATAACCATTGCACCGGCGGAATAACGGTTGTGGTAATATCATATCAGTGCACCACAAATGGCTCGACCAACTACCGGAATATTTAGGATCAATTATGAATCGGAACTTCTTAATCGTTATGATCATCACCGCTTTTTTGGCTGCTTGCCAACCGGGATCAACAGCGACCGGTGCAGTAGAAAACTACTTACAGGCGATTGTCGAAAAAGATTCGGTCCAGGTCAGCGCGCTGTCATGCGGAGAATGGGAATCTACTGCTTTGATGATGCTGGATTCCTTCCAGGCTGTGACTGCGGAACTTGATGATCTTAACTGTGTGGAAGCCGACACCGGTCAGGATGGTATGACGGTTGTTTCCTGCACAGGTAAGATCATTGCCACCTATGGAAATGAACTCCAGGAATTTGACCTTTCAGGACAAGATTATTTGGTGGAGAATGTTAATAACGAATGGCTTGTTTGCGGTATGCAGTAAGCCAACGATTGACGGGAAGAACCTCTGGGCCTGTACGTTGCCAGCGGATCGCAATCGATCTCAACCAGAATTAGGTCTTTGGGCTGTCGGATAGCAAACACCATGAGAACTAAGCACATTTCTACAGTTTTGATCCTGACAGCCGCCATTTCGTTGGTGGTTTTATCTGGTTGTTCCTCCGCGCCAGGCGCAGATCTGCAAGTATCCGGCCCAGCAGATGGAGCAGATCTATCTTCTGCGAATGACCTGTTGAATAACCTTCTTCCCGGAGAGGATCAGGCGGCAGATCCTGCCTCCGATGCCGCCCAAATCGGCGACGATGAAACCGATCCTGGTACCGGATCTGACTCGGCTTTCCTCATCCAGACCCGCCAGGTTCCTGACGATTTCGACTGGCAAGCCTTGCCGGTCATGCCGGAACTTTCGGAAAATGTCCTGGCGATCTACCAGCATGGCATTGCGCTAGGCCGCGAGCCTACCAATTTTTCCGTCATCGGGGATTGTCAGGCGATCCCGTTCGTCTTTATGGGCCCCATCGGCCGCAACGAAGTGCTGCCCCCCAGCCATGAACAAACCCTGTGGGAGACGATCAGTCAATTTGAAGACTCTTTCCTTCACGAAAGCACCTCAGTGCGCGGCGGATTCACCGCGGCGTCAATTCTCAACCCGATGCAGGCAGACCCACAACTGTGCAAACCCGGGGAAACCCCGCTGGCCTGTGAGTTCCGCTTGCACGACCCGGCTTTTATTTTCATTACCCTGGAAACCTGGGCCGATCCCGAAACGATCGAACGCTATGAAACTTATCTGCGCGGGATCCTTGAATATGTGATCCAACAGGGCACGGTGCCGATCCTGATCACCAAGGCAGATGTTGCGGAAGTAAGAGAGAGCATCCATATCATCAACCCAGCGATCGCCAAAATTGCCTATGAATATGATGTCCCGCTGGTGAATTTTTGGCGCGCGGCGCAAAGTCTGCCCAATCGCGGGATCGACCCAGAGCGGGAAGGTTTTCACCTCAGCGAAGAGGGGTTCGATTTAAAAAATCTGCTGGCTTTACAAGCCCTGGCCCTGGTCACGCAGAAAATCGAAACCGACCTGGGCATCGAGCAGGAGACCAATGCTGCCACTGGCGTCGGGGCACAACCTGCCGTCACACCTGAGTCTGATCTTCAGGTGCCAGAAGTAACGATCCTCGCCAATCCCGAATGTGCTGGCGGCTGTATCTTCTTTGGGTTGGCCGAATCAACTGATGGGGATGTGGAATTGCAGGGCGTTTTTGCTTACGATCACGCGCAGCAAGCTCTTGTCCAGATTTTGCCGGCCGGGTTCGATCTGCAGGATATTCACCCGGATGGAAACCGTCTGCTTGTGAATCACAACAAATTCCTGTTTGCGCTTGACCTGGAAGTCTCTTCCAGCGAGTTGATCAGCGACAATCTGTATTGGTTAGGTGAGCAAAGCGCTTATTGGGCTGGGAGTGGTTCAGAATCCACCGTGATCCAAATCGATGTAGATACTCCGTATCAGGGGGATACCGGCCGCGCAATTGGACTTTTCCCGGCCTCACGGGGGCAAACTGTTTATTTTGAGAGTGGGTCATGCGATAGCAAAAACTTCTGTACAATCGAGGGCGTTTACCAACAATTACCCGATCAAGCGCCCGCGCTGTTGGATAATCCTCTTCGTACGGTTTTTTCCCCGGACGGGAACTGGTATGCCTCTCTGGATCCGGATGCCGCCACGGTAGAAAATGGTGGCAATCTTCGCTATTTCCTCCTGCAAGATCCGAATACCGGCAGCAGCAGCCGACGGATCGTATATCTGCCCACCGGCTCGGGCTTTAGAGTTTTTCCGGGTGTAAGGGCGTATGCCTTTTCCCCAAATTCTGATCAGCTTTTCATTTTTTATGACTACTATAGTTCATATTTTGAAAAGTCGATCAGATTTGAGACGTACCTGCTGGAACTGGGATCCGCCATGACCCTCCATGAATATGGCGATATGATCGGCAATTACGGCACATTCAAACCAAAATTGGTCTGGTCCCCTGATGGTCAGAAGGTATTGTTCTTCCTGACAGACAATCCGTCCGGAGAAGAGTACTCTCTTAGTGTTTATAAGACCATTATCGGGACAGAAGATCGCCTGATCCCATATTCCTTGAATATTTACTCGAGCCAAAACTACTTCTATATCACCAACATCGGTTGGCAAAAACCTTGATTGGTGCGGGAAATTCTTTCCCAAACGATAGTCTCAGATCTGGTTATTTCAGGCTCTTGCTGAACCTGAAAGTAATAAATATGGGCAGAGGATTTTTGAAATTGCATAAACCAGCGACCGATTATATACTCGGGTGAGTCGTTGCCCGACAGCCCACAGGTATGATCGTATGAAAAAGACACAGAGATCCAAGGAAACCATCTATGCTTGTATCCTGGTAATCGTGATCGTCACTTTGCTGATCGTGACCACGGACCAATCCCCGGAATGGATCTATCAGGGATTCTAGATGTCATTACTCCAGTTAGCTGTTTTCGCTGCTGCCGGCATCCTGATTGGGGCGATTAAAAAACCGCCCCCTCGGATCCGGTTGATCGTATTCTTCAGCGCTCTGGTCATTTACTGGCTCCAGCCCGCCAGTGCGATCCGCTATCTGGAATTCTGGCTCCCAACGCTGACGATTGCATTGGTGATTCTGGTCTATGCGGCCTGCTTTCCGGATTCGATCCGCGAGCACAGAAATTTGGCAGATTTGGGCATCCTCGCAGCAGTCTGGTTGACGGTCGGGTTGCTCAGGTATCTAGGAGTCAGCCTGACCTCCACGACCCCGCCACAGTTCTCCATCATCGCACTTTACAGCCTTGGTCTACTGGCAGCCATTGCAGCGCTGACCATGCTGAAAGCGAAGCGGATTCCTGTCCTGGTTCTTCTGGTCCTCATTCTTACTATTTTTCTCTTTCTGAAAAATGAGCATCTGGCACAGTTATCAAGTGTCTGGCTAAGAAAGCTGACCGGTCAGGACCCCGCGCTGGCCCGTTCTTTTGAACTCATCTGGTTGGGATATTCCTACACCGCTTTCCGCTTGCTCCACATCCTGTTTGATAAGCGTAAAGACCGGCTCCCGGACATGGATCTGGCAGAGTTTGCCAGTTATGTGATCTTCTTCCCTGCTTTTATTGCCGGGCCGATCGATCGGGTTCAGAATTTTACAAAACAAATGAGAGCATCTCCCGTGATTGACGCTGCCCGGTTCATTGCCGGCATGGAGCGGCTGACTCTGGGCATCTTTAAAAAATTCGTCCTGGCAGACAGTCTGGCCCTGATCTCACTCAATGCCATCAATGCTGAGCAGATCAATAACACACTTTGGGGTTGGATCATCCTGTATGCATATTCTTTCCGGATCTTGTTGGACTTTTCAGGCTACACAGATATTGCCATTGGGATCGGCATTTTTACCGGGATCCAACTGCCGGAAAATTTCAACCGGCCATACCTCAAATCCAATCTAACCGAGTTCTGGAACAATTGGCATATGACACTGACGCAGTGGTTCCGGGCGTATTTTTTCAATCCCCTGACCAGAGCCTTACGCTCCGCGAAGGTGGAGATACCCCTGCCGCTGATCATTGCCACCGGTCAGGTTTCAACCATGGTCATCATCGGACTTTGGCACGGCATCTCCTGGAGCTTTGTGTCATGGGGAGCCTGGCACGGCATTGGGTTATTTATCCATAATCGCTGGAGCACTTTCCTGAAGAACCGGCAACTGAATTCGAATAGCGCCTGGCTGAGAGCCTTTGGCACGATCTTCACTTTTCAATATGTCGCCCTCGGATGGGTCTGGTTTGTGCTTCCATCTCCCGAACTAGGCTGGCAGTTTTTCCAGCTGTTATTTGGAGTCGTCTGAGTGGAACAGAATCTTCCTGACGGAAAAAAATTTGTCAGAAATATTGCCATTAAGGCATTGGTAATTTTTTTGGTCGTCAATCTGATCGCGGCCGGTCTGCCGACAGAGAAGTGGCTGGGAAAAGTATCGCTGTATCACTATCTTTTTCCCGGGCGCTGGCGTTTCTCCTGGTCCGAGGATCCCGGTGCAGCGTATGCCGTCAGCACCAATAACATGGATGCCCTGTTCACTTCCCATGAAGTCTCTGCCCGGCCGGTCCCGGAGGATGAGTTCCGGATCTTCTTCTTCGGTGATTCTTCGATCTGGGGGTATCTGCTGGAAAAAGAAGAAACCCTGACAGCTTACATCAACGCGGCGAATTTACTCACGCCCGATGGGAAGACTGTCCGTGCATACAATCTCGGCTATCCAACCATTTCTTTGACCAAAGACCTGCTGCTGATCGAAAGATCCCTGGCGTACGAGCCGGACCTGATCGTTTGGGGGGTCACATTGGAGGCCTTTCCGACTGAGAAACAGATCTTTACCCCGCTGGTCGAGGAAAATGAACCCGAGATCAGGGCGCTGATTCAGTCCTACGATCTTGAGCTCGGAGTGAATGATGCGTCCTTCTCCGCTGAAACCCTGTTGAACAGAACGATTATCGGTCAACGGCGGGCAATCGCGGACTTGCTGCGCCTGCAGCTTTATGGGGTCCTGTGGGCTGCGACCGGCATCGACCAGGATATCCCTGAGACGTATCCATCCCTGCAAGTGAATTATGACCCCGATGACAGCTACTATGATTTTTCTCCCCCGAACCTGGATCGAGACCAGCTGGCTTTGGACGTGCTCCAGGCCGGAATGGAACTGACGGGGGATATTCCGGTGCTGTTTGTCAACGAGCCGATCTATATCAGCAGCGGGGAGAACAGCGCGATCCGCTATAACTTCTATTATCCGATCTGGGCGTATGATGACTATCGGGACATCATGGCGAATATGTCATGGCCATCAAACAGTTACTATCTGGACCTGTGGGACCAGATCCCCCCTGAGCATTTCACCAATACCGCCATCCATGTGGATCCAGCAGGCTCTCACCAGCTGGCAGACCTGGTGATTGAAAAAATCCAGGAAATAATCGGCGATTAACCCACGATATTGGGGGGCGGTTCATAAAAGAAGTTTTGGGATTGACGATTGAATTACCCCAGGTCCGCCAGCGCCTGGAGCGCATCCTGCGCCTGCACAATCGGCACGAAAATGTGATCGTGGTAATACCCGGCGATCAGATTGGCGCTGATCCCAACCTCCGCCAGTTTTCCGGACACCGCCGCCGTCAGGCCGACCGCCTCCAGGCTGGAATGCACCTGCAGGGTGATGGCGCGAAAGACCGCCGCATACCCGATCCCAGCCGCGTCCGCCTTCGATCTCGGGACCACCAGCGTCAGCCCCACCGGTTCCTGCACCGCAGCAAACGGCGCCAGGTTGGCATACTCACCGTACCCGGCTCCGGGGAAAGTGCAGAAGATGTATTCATCATCAAGCAGTTGGGGGGATAGGGTGGACAGCAATTTTTTCAGGTCGGTTTCGCCAGTCATTTCGCGGTTCTCACTCCCTCCGATCTCAGCCTTCAACAACCTTCTGCGGCCGCTCGCGCACGATGTAATACCACCAAGCGGCCAGCATGATCAGCCCGATCACAGACAGCCAAAGCAGGAATTCCCCCGTGATCTGGAAGCCATTGGCTCCGACCAGCGAATACAGCGCCACCAGGGGCGCCCGCCCGACCAGGTTGGCGATGAAAAACTTGCGGCTGTCGATGGCGCTCAACCCGGCCACATACACCATGATATCGCTGGGCACCGGCGGGATGATGAACGCCAGCAGGAAGAACACCAGCCCTTTTTCGCCCGCAGTGCGGGTCCATTTCTGCAGCACAGGCTCGGGCACAAACCAGACCACCAGCGGCCGGCCAGCCCAGCGCGCCAGCAGAAAGACCAATTGCGTGACTGCTACCATCACTCCCCAGCTGATCAGGAATCCGGTCAGGAAACCGTAGGCATACGCACCGGCGACCATCGGCGGTTCTGCCGGCAGGGACGGGATCAGCACCTGCACCCCGATCAGCCCGCCAAATACCAGCGGGCCGATGATCCCGATCTGGTCCAGATAGGCAGTCACGGCATCCCGGTCGCGGGCAAAGGCAGCCAACTCCCGCAATTGGTCGCGGTACACCCAAACCAGCAGCACAGACAAAGCCACCACCGCGGCGGGGAATAGCATCGTTCTCAGGAAGGCTTTAGCTTTTATTCGGTTCAAGGATATGTCCGGGGGATCAGGGTTGGCAGGAGAGATGGCATCCATCTTACCACAGGGGAATTCTGCCGCAACCTGTTAGTTTTCCCCCAATCGCTACAATCGGTGCTGCCGGTCTAAGGCTGTTCCAGGCCGTGGGCTGTAAGCAGGGCGATATCGGCCATCAGTTCATCCGTATCCCCATCCGCCACCACCTGGCCTTCATCCATGATGATCATGCGGGGGAAGAGCTCCTGCACCATCCGCAGGTCATGGGTTGAAACCAGCATGGTGATCGGCAGCTGCCTGAGAAGTTCGATCAGCAACCGCCGGGCACGCGGGTCCAGCCCGGCAGAAGGCTCATCCAGCACCAGGATCCCGGGACGCATCGCCAGCACGGTAGCGATCGCGATGCGCTTCTTCTGCCCCATACTGAGGTGGTGCGACAACCGGTCGCCAAAATCTTTCATCTGCACGGCTGCCAGCGCATCAGATACCCGCTGTCGGACCTCATCCTCCGGTACGCCCATATGCAGCGGCCCAAAAGCGATATCGTCAAACACAGTCGGCGAGAACAGTTGATCGTCCGGATTCTGGAATACCAGCCCGACCATCGCCCGGATGACCGGTAAATGGTCCTCGGTGATCGACAGCCCGGCGATGGTCAGATCGCCCTCCCCTTTCAGAATGCCGTTCAGGTGCAACATCAGGGTCGATTTTCCGGCCCCATTCGGTCCCACCAGAGCCACCTTTTCCCCTTCGCAGATGCTCAGGCTTACCCCCCGCAGGGCAACATGCCCATCCGGGTAGGCAAAGTGCAGGTCATGCATCTGCAGCACATCGCCATCACACTCCGGCAAAACAAAATTGGTCAAAGTCTCATGTTCGATCGGCATCAGCGCAACCACCCCACCATCTGGATCACAAGGATCAGTACAAATACCGCCCACAGGACCAGCCAGTCGCGGTTGGTCAAAATATGCGGGTTCAACGTACGGATATGCCCGGTATAGCCGCGGGCGATCATGGCGTTATAGATCCGCTCCGAGCGCTCATAGCTGCGCAGGAACAACTGACCAGCCATACTGCCAGTGACCCTGGCCCGCCACAAGACCGAACCGCCGCGCTTTTTTCCAGGCAGCCCGGCACTGCGGGCCTCGCGGGCGCGGATCAACCGAAAGACTTCATCCGTGAGCACGAACATATACCGGTACAGAAAGGCGATCGTCGTGGTCAGCACGCGTGGCACCCGCAGGTGCTCAAAGGCATGGATCAGGTCTGGGAACTGGGTAGTGGCCACCAGCAGGATCGCCATCTGCACCGACAACCACGAGCGCACCAGGATGCTGACGAACCGGATCACGCCCAGGTTCGTGGGCACCAGTGTGACGACCCCCAGGTCCCATTCCGCCAGCGGTGTACCGTTGGGTGAAAAAATCGCGCTGACCGCGACGAGGGCGAACGGCAAGGCCACGAAGGAACGGCGTAAGGTGAACCACAGCCCAAGCCGGGAGAGATCATTGGCTACCAGCAGCGCCAGCCAGACCAGCGCAAAGGCTGCCCAACTGCCGTCCGGCAGCAGCGCATTCGAGAGGATCAAGGCCAGCACACCGACTACCTTGACGCGCGGGTCCAGGCGGTGGAGGAAACTGTCTCGATAAAGGTATTGGTCAAATGCGTGCGCGTGCATGAAGTTCCTTGAAAACCCTGCCTGCGGGCCAGCGAGGCAAATATCGGTATCAGGCTATTAGACGCCTGCCGCCGCCCAAAACCTACATACTGGGATGCGGTTCAGGCATCTCTGCCCCTGCGCAGGTTGCGGCCAACCAGGATCAGCAGCCCAAAGACCACCAGCGCACCAACCACACCGGCGACAATCGTGGAGATGGCCGTCTCGCCGAGGAACGGGATGGTGTAATCCGGCAGGAGCTGATAAGGCGCATCCAGGCCCCGGTCGAGGAAGCCGATATTGTCCGCCACCCGCTCCAGGCCGTCCGGGTCACCGGAGGCCAGCGGGGAGATCAACACTGCCAGCAAGGTCACCACCAGTCCGGCGATCACCCAGCCGCGACCGCCGCTGTCGGCGGTCTTCTCGATTGAGAGCAGATCGGGCCGGGTTTGTTCGATAAAGCCGATTGCGGCCACAGTGATCAATGCCTCACCGATCCCGATCAGGGCGTGCACCCCCATCATGGCGGGGAAGACGATCTCCAGCCGGGAGGTGCCGCTCAGCCATAACTGCAGGGCGGTCAGCAGGGCCGCTGCCATCGTCGCCAGCCAGGCCGCCGCGCCGGCGGTCGCCAGGCGCAGGCCGCGGTTGCCGTTGGCCACCAGCCGGTACAGGCCAAAACCAACCATGGCGGTCAGGATGCCCATATTGAAGATATTGGCACCCATCACCAGCAGACCGCCATCCTGGAACAACACCGCCTGCACGGAGACCACCGCGGTCATCACCAGGATGCCGGCCCACGGCCCGAGCACGATGGCCGCCAAAGCACCGCCGAGGAAGTGCCCGGAGGTGCCGCCGGCGACCGGGAAGTTGAGCATCTGGGCCGCGAAGATGAAAGCCGCCATCACCCCCATCAAGGGGATTTGCTTTTCACCCAGGGCCTTGTTGGTGCGCGAAATCGCCAGGCTGACCATCAAGATCGTGGCGGCCCAAAAGACCAGTGAGATCACCAGGTTCAGAAAGCCATCGGGGATGTGAAGAGGAGCAGGTGAATTTAACATGTGTTTCTCCTTGAATGGATTCGTCCAATTACGCGCTGCAATCCGCGCAAATCCCAAAAATAGACAGGTGCTGCAGATCGGCATCAAACCCATACCGGGAGCGGATCTCCTCACCCATCGCGTCCAACACCTGTGAATTGGCATCCAGTACAGCATCGCAGCGCCGGCAGACCAGGTGGATGTGCGGCCCGTGTTGATGGGTGGCATACACGGTCTTGCCCTCGCTGAGATCGTTGCGGCAGGCAAAACCTTCCTCCCACAGCACATCCAGCGTCCGGTAAACCGTGGAGAGATTGGTCACCCGAATGCGTTTCTGCATCTGATCGAAGATCTCCTCAGCGGTGATGTGCCGGCCGGCATGCGCCAGGATATCCACCACGATCTCCCGCTGGGGGGTGATGCGGTAGCCGCGCTGGCGCAGGGTATCGATGATGGTGTTGCAGTGACTCATCTCGGATCCTTAATGCAAATAGTTGCAATTGCACCAATTATACAACCGGAGTCTGCGGCGTCAAGAACAAAGATGTTAATGTCGGGTAAAGATCTCCTATGATTGCCTATGGACAACCCGCGCACGACGGTAAACACGGCAATTTTCGATATAATCTCGCTATGTCACCGAGCACCCAACATTTACCCCAAAATGAAGCGGTCCGCCTGGCACTGGAAACCGACCTGACGATCGACATCGTCACCATCGGCGCCCGCACCGGCCAACCGCGCCGCACCGAGATCTGGTTCTGGAACATTGACGGACGGATCATCATCTGCGGGACGCCCAGCGCCGGCGGCGACCAGGGACCGCGCGCCCGCCGCGATTGGCTTGCCAATCTGCGGGCCAACCCGGAGTTTCTGTTCTGCCTGAAGGAGTCGATCCGGGCCGAGCTGCCCGCCCGGGCAGTGATCATCACCGATCCGGCCGACCGCTGGGCGATCATGAGCGACCCACAGACGCGCTGGTACCGCCAGCAGGGCTTTTCGCTGGAGGAGTTGGTGGCCGGCAGTCCGATGGTGGAAGTGTTTTTCCTGTCCGCCGAGCGGTGAAGGAGCATTGCTATGGGACCTGAGACCAGGATGAACCGCCTGTTCCCCACTGACCCCGGCCGCTATACCGGTCACCCGCTGGCCCGCTGGGCGCTGCTGGCATTGACGGTCGTGACCATCGCCCGCAGCCTGGTGCACATCCTGGCCCCGGATGGCGGCGCCCAAAGCATCGCAACCATTCCGCTGGATAGCTACACCGCCCCTGGCGCAGCCGCGGTGGTGACCCTGTTCGCATTATGGGGCATCTCGCAATTACTGCTCGGATTGGTGAATGTGGTCGTGCTGAGGCGCTATCCCGGGCTGATCCCGCTAATGTACCTGCTGACCGCCCTGGAATACGGCCTCCGGCTGAGCCTGGGTGTGTTTAAGCCGCTCGAGGTCACCGGCACGGCACCGGGCGCTGTCGGCAATTATGTGCTGGTCCCCCTGGCGCTAGTGATGCTGTGGCTCTCGCTGGGGAAAGCGGAAGCAGGTTAGCCTGATTTACCTTCTGGCATCCCAAAGCGATGCCGGAAACGATCCCGGGCAGTGTACATAGCCTCATACCCGGTGAAGTGATACAACATCTCCCCCATCAGATCAGCAGAGGGCTGCATGCCCTGGTGTATCCATTCTTTTAAAAACCCGGTGAATGCATAGGCCAAAAAATTGAGGGTATAGGCGGAATAGTTTCCTTCAATCGGGGGGAGCGCCTGCTTAACATTCAGATCGTATAATTTTTGCCAATATTCGCGCAGCCGTTTGACCATCAGGCAGCCAAAATCCAGCGAATCCAGCAGCGGGAATAGATGTTGATTCTTCCTCCACAACCGGAAGAATTTTTTGTTGCTCTCCAGGATCTTTCCAGAATCAGTTTGCAGACCAAAGATATCATCAACTGATCCAAAGAACTCGTCCAGCACACCGGCTATAATGCTGTCGAGCAGGTCATCTTTAGTCTCAAAGTGGGCATAGAACGTGGAGCGGGTCAATCCGGAGCGATCAGCAAGATCGGTGACCGTGATCTTGTGGTAGGGCTGGGTTGCAACCAACTCCAACAGCGCATCCTGGAAAGCCAGAATGGAGCGCTGCGCCTGGCGGTTGAGAGTGGTATACGGCTCGGACATTTTTTCTCCTTTGTAAACCTTTTCACAAAAATAGGCGAACTGTGTGTTGACAACACCTGTTTTGTGAATTTTAATACTATTACAGATGTCAAAACTCTCACATCTGCGAAAACATCATAGCATATTGTGAAGCGGGGCACAAGTACAAATGAGGAAGTCCGGTGACCCACGGATCGAATCGCGGGAATTCCGGCGCTGTAGCGCAACTGTAGGACCAGAAACGCTCTCGTTTCCGGTCAAGCCAGGAACTCCATATGTTTAGCCGGACAGTTCGCAACAAGCTGACGTGCTGGATCAAGTTCCAGCATTTTGTTTTTAACGCTGAGCCAAACAAGGAGGTCGTAACTGGAAGAATAGTTTGGCAATTTGCATGACCAAATCCTCAAGAGGAAAGATGACGTACATTAAGGAGAACTATCATGAGTGAAACACAAAAAGCCCCAATGTCTCGGCGCGATTTTCTCAAAATCGCCGGGTTGGCGGGTGCTGCTATTCAGGCTGGCAGCCTGATCCGCGGCGGCGTTGCTGCCGGTAGCAGCTCAGAGACTTACACCGGGTGGGAATCCTTCAACCCCGGCACCCAGTCTTTCAACCGCAAGCCCTTTGAAATGAAGGCCGCGCCCACACCCCGGTCGGCGAAGTCCGCCGCCCATCCCACCTGACCGACTACGTCTTCGGTCGTGTGGCTACCTTCCAGGGTGCCCTGGAAGCCAACCCAGGTTGGAAGCTTGGCGACCCGGTCGAGGACCTCGATTTCCCG
This sequence comes from Anaerolineales bacterium, assembly GCA_020059485.1. GTDB lineage: Bacteria > Chloroflexota > Anaerolineae > Anaerolineales > UBA11579 > UBA11579. Next base: position 12,718 of record JAGVCA010000014.1, on the reverse strand, counting down.
CCACCGCTGACCGCATTCTATTCAGAATACCCGGAACGCCTCGAATGGGACTACAAGACCTTTACCGAGACGATCCCCAATAACCAGAAAGACGCCGCAATTTACGGCCCGTACTACACTCTGGCAAACGCCTACTCCTATGGCTTTCAGTATCACGGAGCCAACCTCCCCGGACAGCAGGCACCGCCGGAAGAATCTGACTTCACCATCCGGGGCAACCCGATCCCGCCGGCAGTCCCATTCAAGAGTGCCGCGCTGGCATCAGAGTTTGTCAAAGAGATCGCCCATCGCTTCGGTGCGACCCTGGTAGGCATCACCCGGGCCTATGAGGACTTCTTCTATGCCGACAGCTGGCGCGGTTGCCCGCCGGAGTATGACCACTCCAATCTGCCCGAACACTGGAAGTATGCCGTTGTGATCGGTGTCCCGATGGAATGGGATACCGTCCTGGGCAGCCCGCAGACCTCCACTTCCTACGAGGCCTACGACCGTGTGTCCACCGCCGCTGTTCGTCTGGAAGGCGCGATCAAAACCCTCGGTTATGCCGCCCGTGCCTCCTCCCCAATGACCAACTACGACCTGATCGTCCCGCCGTTCAGCATCGAAGCCGGTTTAGGCGAAGTCTGCCGCGCCGGTTACATGATTGCCCCCGAGACCGGCAGCAACCTGCGCACCGCCGTCGTCATCACCAATTTGGAACTCGAGATCGACAAACCGATCAAGTTCGGCGTCGAGGAATTCTGCAACAAATGCAAGATCTGTGCAGAGCAGTGCCCGTCCGGCGCGATCTCATTTGCAGATAGCCCGGCCGAACAGGAATGGGGCACTGGTTCAGTGCTGCGCGGTTGGGAGCACTGGTACATCAACAACGGTGCCTGCTACAACTTCTGGCGCGAATCAATGGGCCCGATGGGTTGCCGCCTGTGCGTGGCAGTCTGCCCCTACAGCCGCAAGGACAACTGGGTGCACGACATCGCCAAATTTGCCGATCCACGCGACCCGACTGGCGTGTTCGCTTCCGGCCTGCTGTGGATGCAGAAGAACTTCTTCGATTATCCGGATGCCGTGGAATACCATCGGCCGGACCTCGGCGGTCATTTTGCCGGATTCCGTACGGAACCGACCTTCCTGCATGCTGAGCGCTATCTGGATATCGATATCGTCAGCCCGCATGAGAATTAAGGAGTAAGTGACATGTTTTGGGACGGAAATATCTTCTGGTTTTTGATGGGGCTGATCTTTGTCGTGGTCAGTTTCGCCTTCAAAGCCTTTGCCGAAGACCGCGGTTGGACCCTCAACTGGTGGAAAAGCCTACTGGCCGCCCTGTGGTACTGGATCCTGATGCTCAGTTTCTATGCCTGGGGAACCCTGGCTGGCGAGAATGAAGCCAGTGCAGGACTCAAGTTCTTCCTCTTCGGGCTGGTGGTCTCTATCATCCTGGGCGTTGGCCTGTGGCGTTTGTTGGCTGCCAAGCCAAAAGACGCCTAAACGAGGACGTTTGACCGAACACGAATGACAAGTTATACAGGTGGAAGGGAGCGAGCTCCCTTCCACCTCCAATTTTTATTGGTAATGGTACAGGTAATGATAGGCCTTGAACTCATCCCCTCATCTTATAATAGAGTGAACCCGGATCAACCTGCACCAGAAAGGTATCGCTATGGCAGACAACGCCATTAACATCCAGATCGAAAAGAGCAAAACAGAATTAGAGGCAGCCCAGGCCAGCGGCGACCAGCGCCTGATCTGTCTGGCCCATGCCGCGCTTGGTTCCGCCTACTTCATGGACCGCAACCTGCCGCGGGCGCGGCACGAGTTTGAGCAAGGGGATGAGATCATCTCCATGCTCAATGATCTGTCACTTGAGACCGAGTACCTCAAGATCAAAACCTACGCCCAGCAATTGATCGGCCACCTGGCGGATGCCTATCGCGGCGCCGAACGCCTCTATCAGATCGGCGAACAGACCGGTAACCTGGGCCTGATGAGCGACGCCCTCGCCAGCCAGGGCCAGATCCAGCTGGACTCGGCAGACCCGATCAAAGCAAACGAAAAACTCCAGCAAGCATTGGAGATCGCCAGAGACCTGAAAGACAAACCCCGCCAGATGAGGTTATTTGGTGCGCTGGGCAACCTGGGGATGTCAATTGCCTCCACCGATAACGCATTGCGCGACTTCTATCAAGCCCGCAGTGTAGCCGAAGAACTGGGTGATGAGCAGTCTGCCGTGGGCTATTCCGGGAATATTGGAACGATGCTTTCCTTTCAGGGAAAACACGCCCAGGCGATTACTGAGTTTGAAACTGTGCTGAAATATGTCGCCGCAACTGGCAACCAGGACGCCGAGGTCCAGGCGCTGCGCTATCTGTGCAAATCTCATGATGGTGTCGGCAACCACGAACAGGTGGTCGAATATGCCAAACAGGCGATCAAGTTGTCGGCCAATCGGGATAAGGAAACCCGCATCTTCTTTTTCGAACGGTTGATCATCGCCCTGTACCGTCTCGGGGACCTTGAAAATGCCCGCCAGACCACCAAGGATGCCCTTGAGATTGCGGCCACGATTAAAGACAAATCCAAACAGCTCGAACTTTTGATCGGGCTGGGAGAGTCCTTCACCCTTTCCGAACAGTATTCACCGGCCCTGGATATCTACCGCCAGGCCCGTAAGCTGGCCGCCAGGCTGCAGCAACTGAAGAATGAAGCCTATCTAGTCGGCCGGATCGGATTGGTGCTGGCTGAGACCAGCAAACTGGATGAAGCGATCCGCCATCACCAGGAGGCCGTCTCACTGGCACAGGAACGCAGTTTGCCAGAACTGGAGGGTCAGCAGCTCTCCATGCTTGCCATGGCGCACACCGACCTGGGAAACATTGAAGCCGCGTTGCAGGCAGCCATCCAGGCTCGGGAAGTCTTTCTGGCAGCCGACCTGCTTGATGACGCTGAAAAAGCCCGGGCTCTGATCAACGAGATCAGATCTCAACTGCCAAACGATCAGGAGTGAACACAGATCATGGCCGAGAACATTAAATCACGCTCAAAGGCCCAAAGCCGGCAGCGGGTAGAAGGCATCCTAGGGGCTATGGCTATTTTGAGCCTGGTGGCGGCCTGGATCATCGGCGCGACCAGTGTCAAAGCAGACCTGATGCCCGCCATCCGCCAGGCAATGCCCGCCGCAGACCATTTCGACGAGATCAACAGCGAGTTGTACCGCGCCTGGGCCGACAGTACCGAAGAGATATTGCTCGGATATGTCGCCCTCGGCGAAGCCAACGGATATGGCGGCCCATTGACCATGGCCATAGCCGTCTCACCCGAAGGACAAATCCTCGGCTCTGCTGTGGCAGTGCATAAGGAAACGCCATCCTGGATGGAACGGGTGCTGGATAAGGACTATTTGGCCAAGTTGCTCGGCAAGGATTATAACGATCCTTTCGAACTCGGCACTGACCTGGATGGCATCACCGGAGCGACCTATACCACCAGGGCCATGGCTGAGGCTACACTCGATGCCAGCCGCAGTGTGGCTATTTTTGCCGGTCTTCCCGTGGACCCGCAGCCCAAGCCTCGCATCGTGATCGGCGTGCCCGAAATCGTCCTGGTGGCGCTCTTTGCGGTTGGCTACATCGGCAAACGGCCAAATTTCAAATATAAAAAACTGATCCGCTGGGGCTCGATGCTCACCGGCCTACTTGTCCTGGGCTTCCTCTACAATAGCCCGCTGACGATCACCTACATCAATAAACTGCTGCTGGGCTTCTGGCCGCAGTGGCAGACCAACCTATACTACTACCTGCTGATCGGCGGGATCATCTTCGTCTTTTCGGTGGACAACAAAAATCCATACTGTGAATGGTTCTGCCCGTTTGGTGCGGCACAGGAATGTATGGGCGCTTTCGGCGGTGCAAAAGTGCGCTCACCGGGACGATACCGTGATTTTCTCAAATGGCTGCAACGCGGCCTGGCCTGGGCTGCCATCCTGTTGGCACTGCTGTTCCGCAACCCGGGCATCGCCAGTTTCGAGATCTTTGGGACCTTGTTTGAACTGCTCGGTTCCGGGGTACAGTTCGCATTGCTGGGGATTGTCCTGATCACGTCACTCTTTATCCGCCGACCATGGTGCACATATCTTTGCCCACTGCACCCGGTGGAAGAATTCATCCGCATGACCCGAAAATGGATCCTAGGACTATGGCCGAAAACAAAAACCAACGCATAACGAACCTGCTTCCGTATATCATCCTGATCTTTGCCCTGATCAGCACGGTGCTGATCGCCACCCATATTGGGCAAAACCTGGCAGCGGAAGGCATTCTCCAGATTGAGCCAACTGCAACCGCACCAATCCCCGCAGATGGGTTAGAATCTATCCCAACCTTGCCGAACCCAACCCCCACCCTGCCACCGATTAATGATGCCTGACACCGGGAGCACAAACATGGAAAAGAAACTTTCAAGACGCGACTTCATCAAGATCACCGCTGTTGCCGGCGGCTTGCTGGTCGGCGGCAAACTGCTCGCTGACCTGCTCGACGACCAGGCCGTGACTGTGCGCGAAACCCGTCTGCTGATGGGCACGATCATCAACCTGGCAGTCGTGGCCGAGAGCCAGACCGCCGGTGAGGCCGCCATGGCCGCCACCTTCGCCGAACTCGAGCGCCAGATCTCCATCTTCAACTACCGCGACCCGGCCAGCCCGCTCTCGATCCTCAACCGCACCGGCAGGCTGGAAAATCCGCCCGCCGAACTGGTCGAGGTCCTCGAGCAATCACTGGCTATCAACGCACAGACCGGCGGCGCTTTCGACGTGACGATCAAACCGCTGCTCGACCTGTATCAAGGCGCTCAGCCCGGCCTGCCCGCCGACGTCGCCATCCGGCAAGCCCTCAGCCTGGTCGGTCATAGCCAACTGCAGGTCAGCCGCAGCCTGGCCGCCTTCGCACTGCCCGACATGGCCGTCACCCTGGACGGGATCGCCAAAGGCTATATCGTCGATGCTGGCACGGCCGAACTGGTCCGCCTGGGCTACCCGAACGTGTTCGTTGAGGCTGGCGGCGACCTGATGGCCTCCGGCACCAAAGCAGAACAGACACCCTGGAAGGTCGGCGTTCAGGCCCCGCGCCAGTCAGGCAGCATCTTGGCCAGCTTCAACGTCAGCAACCAGTCCGCCGCCACCTCGGGCGATTATCTCAACTACTTCACCCCCGACCTGGTCAACCACCACATCATCGATCCGCGCACCGGTCACTCGCCGGCTGAACTGGCCTCCGCCACCATCGTCAGCAGGCAGGCTGCCCGCAGCGATGCCCTGGCCACCGCCGTCATGGTGCTTGGTGCTGAGTCCGGGCTGGCGCTGGTCGAGTCCCTGCCCGGCGTGGAATGCTACCTGGTCACTAAGGACAACCGCACCCTGGCCAGTGCCGGTTTCCAAACCGCCTGACCAGACCGCTTTCAAAGCCACAGACCCCGCCGCACTTGGCGAGGTCTTTTTTTTTGAACCCGGCTGGCCTACTGCCAAGCATCCAGGATCATCCCCTGGACGATCAAGCCCAACAGGTAAGGCCCGGAATTGTAGAACCAGCGCGGCATCCGGTGCCCAAGGAAGGCGTGGTTGGCAGCGAAGGCGAAGCCGCAGAAACCAAGCCACATGAACAGTCCGAGCAGCGCCCCGCTCATCAGGCCGGTGAGCCCGGTCCAGGCATCACATTCGCCAGTATAAAAGCCATCAGGAACGAGTTCAGCACCGCCACGCCATACGGCCCAGCCATATTGCCGCCCTCGATGTCTCCCATCGTCAGGCCCTCTTCCTTCATCCATTGCTTGCCGAACAGCGGGCCGTACCACAGCGCCCCAACGATCATGTTTGCCACGATCGCCACCAAAACCGCCAGCCAATTCAGATCAAACGTCAACATTTTCTCTCCTTAGGTAATAAATTCGACCAGTAAAATCCTTCACCTCTGTTAACCAATTTGAACCGGTTTGGTTTTGTCCAGCCTATTGACAAATGCCGCTATAATTGCCGTCATGACACAGACTGCAACCCGTAACCGTTACCTTGGCTGCCTGCTCGGGCTGGCCTGCGGCGATGCCGTCGGCACCACAGTCGAGTTCAAACCGCGCGGCACCTTCCCACCAGTGACCGACATGACAGGCGGTGGGCCTTTCGGATTGCGCGCCGGACAATGGACCGACGACACCTCGATGGCCCTGTGCCTGGCGGACAGCCTGCTGGCCTGCGGCGGCTTTTCCCCCCAGGACCAGATCGAGCATTATGTCCGCTGGTATCAGGATGGTTATCGGAGCAGCACCGGCCGATGCTTCGACATCGGCACCACAACCCGCAATGCCCTGGAGCGCTTTATGGCCGAGGGAGCCCCCTTCGCCGGCTCGACCGACCCGTATAGCGCCGGCAACGGATCGATCATGCGCTTGGCCCCGGTGCCAATGTTCTTCGCGCCAGACCTGCCAGCGGTGGTGCACACCAGCGCCGATAGTTCCCGCACCACCCACGCTGCCGCCGAAGCCGTAGACGCTTGCAAGCTGTTCGGCTTGATGATCGCAAGAGCGCTGGCGGGGGCAACGAAAGAAGAGATCCTGCAGGCCGGGATCGAATACCCGCTGGACGCACTCTCTCCGGCCGTGGCAGCCCTGGCGCAAGGAGACTACCGACATAAGACCCTCGATCAGATCCGAGGCAGCGGGTATGTCATCCAAAGCCTGGAGGCGGCCCTGTGGGTCTTTGACCGCACCGCGTCCTTCAAAGAGGCTGTCCTGGCCGCCGTCAACCTGGGGGATGATACCGATACCACCGGCGCGGTCGTCGGGCAGCTGGCCGGCGCGTGCTACGGATTGGATGGTATCCCATCTGGCTGGCTAGACAAACTGCACCAGCGGGAAGAGATCACCGCCCTGGCCGAAAGCCTGTTTGCGCAAGGATTGGGAAGCAGCCATGAGGACTGACCCGCGCGTTTCCCTGATCTACCGGGCAGTGTTTGCCTTGCTGGCCTGGTTTGCCCTGACCGGTTACTTCAATCAGATGGTTTTGGTGCGCGCAGGCGGCGGCACGTTCGCCGCCGGGCTGGTCAGCTTCCTGAGTTACTTCACCATCCAGACCAACCTGCTGGTCGCGGTGTGGTGGACGGTCGCGGTCCTTCCGGGCAGCAGCATGATCAAGGAGTGGGCTGCCCGGCCGGTGATCCGGGGCGCGCTGACCGTCTATATCTCGATCACTTTTATTGCCTACGCCGTACTGCTCGCCAATACCTGGGACCCGCAGGGGTGGGCGTGGGTGCGCTCGATCATCACGCACTATCTCGTCCCACTGGCCTTTGTGCTGGACTGGCTGCTGTTCGGCCCTCATGGCCGCAGCCAATGGCGTTTCGTGCTTCACTGGTTGACCTACCCGCTGGCCTACTTCATATTCGCCATGCTTAACGGCACCTTGACCGGGAATTTCCTCTATCCCTTCTTCGATGTGGCCGCACTGGGGATCGGTCAGGTGGCAGTACAGACCCTGATGCTGCTGATCCTGTTTATGCTGCTGGCCAGCCTGTTGATCGGACTGGACAGACGTTTTTCGATCTCTCAACAGGTCTGATACCAACTCCCGGGAAAGATTCTCTGATGAATACTGCCAACAGCAAGCTTGATCTTGAAACCTGGCCGCGCCATGAGCACTTCAAAGTGTTTCGCGCCATGGCGTTCCCTCATTTCAACCTGACCGCCAATGTCGAGGTCACCTTGTTCAAAGGCTGGCTGAAGGAACACGGAATCTCCCTCACCATCGGCACCATGTACGCCCTCGCCCGGACGGCCAACGCCATCCCGGAGTTCCGGCTGCGCATCCAGGGCGAAGATGTGGTCGAATATCAGGTTGTTCACCCTTCCATGACCATCCTGACCGAAAACGATACCTTCACCTTTTGCGCCGTGCCCTACGATCCGGACCTGACCAAATTCGCCGCGCAAGCCGCAGAACGGATCGCCGAGGCCAAAGCCAACCCCACTCTGGATGACGGCGATTGGCGGGATGCGCTCCTTTTCATGACCTCGCTGCCCTGGGTCAGCTTTACCAGCATGGTCCATGCCATGCACCTCTCTCCGGCCGACTCCGTCCCACGCATGGCCTGGGGAAAGATCTTTACGGAGGGCAGCAGCCAGAAAATGCCGCTGAATGTCCAGGTCCACCATGCCCTGGTGGATGGTCTGCACATCGGCCGGTTTTTCGAACATCTCCAGGCCAGTCTCGATCACCCCTCAGAAGCGTTCGGCTGAAGACTCTCCTCGCCTTTTTGATCATTCGGTGGTAAAATCCTGACCTATTCAAGGACGGAATAGTCAAGGATTAAATAGATGACCGAACGCCAGCGCGCCCGCCTGAAACATGAATATTTCCTGCTCGGCCTGCTCTCCCAGCAGCCCGGCCATGGCTATGACCTGCACAAGCGCATCCAGAATTCGCCGGGCCTCTCGGCAGTCTGGACGGTCAAACCGGGCCGGATCTATGCCCTGCTCGACCGGCTGGAGAAATCCGGCCTGATTACCGCCACTCAGGTGGAATCCAGGCACGCACCCAGCCGCAAGGTCTACCAGCTCACCGAAGCCGGGCGGCAGGACTTTCTGGTCTGGATCCGGCAGCCGGTGCGCAACGGCCGCAGTATGCGCCTGATGTTCCCCGCCCGACTGCACTTCGCCCTCCAGTCCGGCAGGCAGACTGCCCTGAACCTGGTAGAAGCCCAACGCCTTGAATGCCGCCAATGGTTGGCGCGCCAGCACGCCAGGCTGGAAACTTCCCCGGACTTGATCTTCCGGCAAACTGTGCTGTTCCGCATCGGGCAGATCGAAGCCATGCTTGCCTGGCTGGATGACTGCCGGGCGTCGATCGCTGCACTGTCTGCCGCGGCTCAATCCGGGAACGACAATCCACTATCACAATCAGATCCAAGGAGAAACACATGAAAATCAGGCCCTTCGCGCTCGTAGCGCTACTATTACTGTTGCTTGTTAGCGCCTGCAGCGGCACGCCGGAAAACAATTCGGTGTCGGATCCGGCAGAAAACCCGTCCGACAATGGCGTTGATACCAACCAAGCCAACCAAGCAACCGTCGAAGAAGAGATGGAAGAGCCAGCGGAAGCAGGCCCAATCACCATCACCGACATCACCGGGCACACGGTCACTCTGGAACGACTGCCAGAGAAGATCGTGATTGCCGGCCGGGCGACCTTCATGGTCCAGGATGCCATGTACCTGTTCCCGGAGGCCGCCTCCCGGATCGCCGGAATCGAGAACCGGCGCCAGTCGGTGTACACCTTCCTGCCAGTGATCGACCCGACCCTGGATGACAAAACTATGTTCGAGGCGAACGCCGGGCCAGAACAGATCGCCCCGCTCAACCCTGACCTGGTGATCCTGAAATCTTTCATGGCCGAACAGCTGGGGGCACCGCTGGAAGCTATCGGCATCCCGGTCGTGTATATGGATCTGGAAACCCCGGAAGCCTTCTACCAGGACATCATGACCCTGGGGCAGGTCTTTGGCAACCCGGAGCGCGCCGAGGAGATTATCGCTTTCTATCAGCAGCGCGTGGCGGCCGTGGCTGCCATGACAACCGGCTTGACGGATGAAGACAAGCCCAGCGTGTTGCTGCTGCAGTACAACGCCGGGGATGAGATCGCCTTCGAGATCCCGCCGGATGAGTGGCTGCAAACCATGATGGTTGAGATGGCCGGCGGCACCCCGGTCTGGAAAGGCGCCGGCGAGGCCGGCGGGTGGACGATCGTCTCCCTGGACCAGATCGCGGCCTGGAACCCGGACCAGATCTACCTGATCGAGTACGACGGGTCTGCCAACGAGGTGATCGCCGGGCTGATGGCCGACCCGCTCTGGCAGGAACTGGCTGCCGTTCAGAACGAGCAGTTCTACGGTTTCCCGGTGGATTTCTACAGCTGGGACCAGCCGGATACCCGCTGGATCCTCGGGCTGCAGTGGCTGGCCACCATGGTCCAACCTGAACTGACTGCCGAGATCGACATCCTCGCCGAGGTCAATAGTTTCTATGCCGAAATGTACGGCATGAGCCCGGCCGACATCGAGACCGATGTCCTGCCCCTGCTGGCAGACGACCTGCCCTAAGCGCGGCCGGTAAGATCCATTGACAGATCCGAAGACCAAACGGTGGCTGCTCATCCTGGGCGCCGGGGTCCTGCTGACACTGCTGCTGGCGCTCTTCATCGGGCGCTACCCAGCCCCTTACTGGCTGCCGCCCTCCCAACTGGCAGAGGATTCGCTCGCTCAGCGTTTGGTCTTCAATCTGCGCGTCCCGCGTCTGCTGACCGCATTGCTGCTGGGCGCGGTCCTCTCCGCTTGCGGGGCAGTCCTCCAGATGATCTTCCGCAACCCCCTGGTGGAACCGGGTTTCCTGGGCGTCTCACAGGGAGCCGCCTTTGGCGCAGCCCTCAGCATCCTGTTCCTTTCCCGCTCGATCTTCGTGATCGAGATCACCGCTACCTTTTTTGGGCTGGCCGGGCTGACGCTGTCGTATTTCCTTTCACGCCGGATCAGGTTTGGCGGCTGGGTGCTACGGCTGGTACTGGCCGGGATCGCCGTATCGGCCATGTTCTCCGCCGGGGTAGGCATCCTGAAGTATCTGGCCGATCCCCTGACCGAACTCCCTGAGATCACATACTGGCTGCTGGGCGGGTTGTGGTCGGTTACCTGGCGGGACCTGCTGTACGTGCTGCCGCTGGTCCTGCCCGGCTTGCTGATCGCGTACCTGATGCGCTGGCGGGTCAACCTGCTCTCGCTGGAAGACGAAACCGCTTTCTCGCTGGGGGTGGCAGTCAACCGGGAACGGGCGCTGCTGCTGGTAGCTGTAGTGGCCGCCACTGCCGCGATCACTGCGATCAGCGGGATCGTCGGCTGGGTCGGATTGATCATCCCGCACATCGCCCGCCGCACCTTCGGCGCCAGCGGCCAGCACTCCCTGCCCGGTGCCATGCTAACCGGCGGTATCTTCACCGTATGGTGCGACACTTTTGCCCGGTCCGCCATCGCCGGTGAGATTCCCCTCGGGATCATCACCTCGCTGCTCGGGGCGCTGCTGTTCCTGTACCTGATGACCCGAAAGGCGGCGCAATGACCACTCCTTCGCCTGCCGCGCTGGCCTTCAAAGAGCTCCGTTTTCGCTATCTGAAAACCGGCGCAGACACCCTCGACCGAATTTCTCTGGAGATCCCCGCCGGGCAGGTGACCGCCATCCTCGGACCGAATGGGGCCGGGAAGACCACCCTGCTGCACTTGCTGCTTGGCTACCTGCACCCGCTGACCGGTCAGATCCTGCTGCACGGCCGGCCGCTGAAAGACTATCCCCGCGGTGATCGGGGGAAGTTGATCGGACTTGTTCCCCAGAAAGAGGCCACTGCCCTGCACTTTTCCGTGCTGGATTACGTGCTGCTCGGTCGGGCACCATATCTGGCACCGCTGGCGCTGCCCTCCACAGAGGATGTTGCCATCGCCGAGCAAGCCCTGGAGATGGTCGGTGCCAGCACGCTCAAACACCGCCTGGTCCCCGACCTGAGCGGCGGCGAACAGCAGATCGTCCTGGCCGCCCGGGCGCTGGCCCAGGACCCCGATATCTATCTGTTGGACGAACCGACCTCCCACCTCGACCTGAGCAACCAGAACACCATCATCAATATCATGACCAGTCTCGCCCGCCGGGGCAAGACTGTGCTGTTTACCACCCACGACCCGAACATCGCGGCCATGACCGCCGACCAAGTCATCCTGATGGAAACCGGGCGGATCCACTCCTTCGGCCCGACAGCGCACATCCTGACCAGAGAGAACTTGTCGGCCATTTACCAAACCCGGATCGAGGTCAAGCAGATGAACGGCCAGACGATCGTCTACCGCCGGCGGCAAGGGTGACCGGGGACAGCCGCCGCCTCCTGATCAGCGGGGTACCGGGCAGCGGCAAGACCACCTTGGTCCGCCGTCTGGTGGATAAGGCGGTCCGATCCGGCCTCGAGGTCAAGGGCGTGCTTTCGCCGGCGGTGGTGGTCGAAGGGGAGAAGACCGGGATCGAGATGGTGAACCTCGCCACCGGAGAGCGTTTTCCGCTCGCCAGTCGGCGCAGAGAGGAGAATCAGACCACTATCACAACCATCCGCTGGGCCTTTGATGAGCAGATCATGGCCACAGGCAGCCGGATCCTGGTTGCGGCCGTCCCCTGCCAGATGCTGGTGGTGGATGAACTCGGTCCGCTGGAGTTTGAGCGCCAGATGGGCTGGCTGACGGGCCTGCAAGCAGTGGACAGTGGCCGCTACCAGACGGCAGTGGTTGTGGTTCGTCCAGGGTTGATCGAAACCGCTCTGGGGCGCTGGCCAGATGCCCAGGTGCTTATGCTCGAATCCCCTCAGCAGGTCGATGAACTTCTGCCAGACGCGCTGGCTGCGGCAGGAGTATAATCTCCTGATCGGAAATCTTCATCTGACTCCCCTCAACCAACAGTAACCTTCTACCCATTCCGCTCGCAGAACAACAGTTTCTCCGCTAGAATCCCGATGAGGAGGAACGCGATGAAAAAAGCCTTTTACCGCCGCAGTGACATCCTTCCCCAGCTGAAGCTAGGGGCATCCAGGTTCGTAGACCTTATGCCAGCTGCATCGCAGCGGCACGACCACGGGGCTTGCCACTCGCCCACTACTCCGTTT
>JAGVCA010000021.1 GCA_020059485.1 Anaerolineales bacterium | reverse complement strand
TGGGTCGCCCCGAAAACCTGATGGGAGCAGTGTTAAGACCCGGGCAAGTCACCGACCCGGAAACGGCGTTGTGAACTCAGGAACCCCCTGCCTTTAGGCCTGGGGAGATTTCAGCAACTGAAACCGAAAACCAATGTAGAAGGAGAAAGACCATGAAAGTTAAATTACCATTTGTATTGCTAACCCTGTTTCTGATCCCGGCGCTGGCGGCCTGCGGCCCTGCCGCAGAAGAGCCTTTGCCCAACCCTGAGGCCGGCGACCTGCCCCCTGAGGCGGTCCTTGAAGCCCGCACCGCCCTGGCGATCGAACTGGTCATCCCGGTCGAGGAGATCGGGATCGGCACTTTTGAACAGGCCGAGTGGAGCGATTCGTGCCTTGGTCTGGGTGGACCGGCCGAATCGTGCCTGGCGGTGATCACACCGGGTTGGCGGGTCGAACTGACCGCCAACGGCAAGACCTACATCGCCCGCACCGATGAGCTCGGACAGACTGTCCGCTTTGAGGGGATGGAACCTCTGGTCCCCGGCGCACCGGAAGAACTGCCCCCGGATGTGGCCGCTAAGGCCCAGGATGCCCTGGCCCGGCGGCTCGACCTGCCGGTCTCCCAGGTTGAGATCATCAGTTGGGAAGAAACCGAATGGCCTGATGGCTGCCTTGGCTTGCCTGAAGAAGGTGAGATGTGCACCATGGCCATCGTCCCTGGTTGGCGGGTCGAACTCTTCGCCGAGGGTCAGACCTACATCGCCCGCACGGATCAGGCCGGGGATGTGATCAGGTTTGAGGAGTAGGCTGGAGACTTGGTCAACGAGTCACTTGGGCAACTAGGAAATCAGGAAACAAAGTAGTACTTGAAAACAATCCCCCATCAGCAAGAATTGTTTGATGGGGGATTAGTCTTTTGATATGCAACCTCGTTGCCCCGGTGCCTGTTTACTCGGTGCCTGGTAAACTCTTTCTCCCCGGCACCAAATAGATCAACGGTAAACTCGCCACCGTCACCGCATACTTCACCAGCAGATTGACCAGGAAGATCTGCCACACCACACCCCAGGGGAGGGTGTAGCCGAAAGCCCCGACCGCAAAGATCAGGTTATCCACCGGTACGCTCACGCTGTTCGAGACCAATACCCGCGCCCACTGGTGCTTTGTGGTGATGCGGGTCACGAACCAGTGATACACCTCGGTATCCAGCAGTTCGGCCACCAGTTCGGCTGCGATCGAGGCCAGCACTATCCGCCACACCGGCCCAAGAATCTGCGCATAGGCATCAGTGAGCCCCCACTGCGGGTCGCCAGGCACACTCACCGTCCAGCGCAGGTACGCTGACATCAGCAGGTTGACCACCGCGGCCGTCACGATCAGCACGCGCGTATTGCGTTTGCCGAGGGTCTTGTGCACCAGATCGCGCAGGGTGAAGGTGATCGGGTAGATGAAAGTGCCCATATCCACGGCCAGGCCGGCCACCACGCCGATCTTCAGGCTGGCGATATCCGAGATCATTTGTGCCGCGATATAAGCTGCCACGACGATCACTGCCGTGGCCGGGACCAAATTTCCTGTTCCCCCGTGTTCTTGATTGTTTTCCATTTATAAGACTCCAGTTTTGATCAGGCGGGGTCTGACACCGCCGTAGTTTTGGTACCCCGGGTGGCTACAACCGGGAATCCTGTTCTGGTATGCTGGATGATCTGATTGGCTGCCTGTCATTGCGAGTGAAGCCGTGCACCGGAATGTACTGCTGAACGTGGCAATCTGTTTGGTAATAGTGTCATACGTTCTAAGGCCACGGCATCCAGCAGGCCGGGATTATACCAGCCGGGCCTCTTCTTGCGTATAATATCCATATGAACCCGATCAAGCAATTTTACCTCGCCGTTCGTTTCATTGGATTGCCCTCCACGCTGCGGACCATGGCTTACTCCCTCTACCGCGACCGGATCGAAAAGCGCCACACCCGCCAATCTCCCCAGCCCGTCGTCCCAGTCTCTCCCCTATCCCTCCTCGAAGTCAAGCCCTTTCACACGGGGGCTTATTTTACTTTCCAGCAAGGAATCAAGCTGGAAGTCGCCCTGCTCTCACCGCACACAGCCCGCCTTACCTGGACGCCCGGCAAGGCGGCCCCTTTCTACGCCGTCACCGGCGAGGAGACCATCGCCCTGCTGGTGAACCTGAAAGAGGTTCCGGATGGTTGGATGCTTTCAACCGGTGGCTTGCAGGTGATCGTCCACCCGGATGGCCGGGTCAGCTACCGGTCCGAAGGCCGGCTGATCCGCCAGGACGAGCCGCCGGTCTTCACCGCACCAGCCTGGCAGCACCAGGCCAGCCTCGATCCGGATGCCGCCATTTATGGCCTTGGCGAGCGCACCCGGTTGGACCTGCGTCCCGGTAAGTATCGTCTGTGGAACACCGATCCCAACGGCAGTTACGGACCTGGCGATGATCCGCTGTATGTCAATATCCCGGTGTTCTACTGCCAGCAATCTGCCGGCGGCTATCTCGCCTTTTACGAGAATCCGTTCGATGCCTCTGCCGAGTTTAATCACCAGGCCATCTTTAACTTCAAGGGCGGCGCGCTGCGCCTGTACCTAACCGCCGCACCGCTCCCCAAAGCGCTGGAGGAGTACTCCCGCCTGACCGGCCGCTCCCCGCTGCCGCCTCGCTGGTCGCTCGGCTTCCACCAATGCAAGTGGGGTTACCGCACCGCCGAGGAGGTCCGGGCGGTGGTCGCCGGTTTCCGCCAGCGGCAGCTCCCCCTGGATGCTTTTCATTTCGATATCGATTATATGGATGGTTACCGGGTCTTCACCGTTGACCCGGAGCGTTTCCCGGATTTCGATCGGCTCGTAGGTGACCTGGCCAGGGAGGATATCCGCTCTGTGGTGATCCTCGACCCCGGCGTCAAGATCGACCCGGATTACGGTGTCTACACCGCCGGGCTGGACGGCGGACATTTCTGCACCCTGCCCAATGGCAAACCGGTCCGCTCGCTGGTCTGGCCGGGGTGGGTGCACTTCCCTGATTTCTCCAACCCCGAGACCCGCCGCTGGTGGGGTGAGTATTACCGGCCGTTCCTGCAGGATGGGATCGCCGGCTTTTGGCACGATATGAACGAACCGGCTGCCTTCACCGCCTGGGGTGAGCGCACCATGCCGGTGATCTCCCAGCACAGCCTGGAAGGCCGAGGCGGTATTCACCAGGAGGCCCACAACCTCTACGGATTGCACATGAACATGGCGGCCTACAATGCCCTCCGCAGCCAGCAACCGGACAAACGGCCCTGGCTGTTGACCCGCTCCGGTTGGGCCGGCGTCCAGCGCTATGCCTGGAAGTGGACTGGCGATACCGAGTCCACCTGGGACGCGCTGCACATGACCATCGGTACCGTGATCGGCCTGGGTCTATCCGGGATTCCTTATTCCGGGCCGGATATTGGCGGTTTTTCCGGCAACCCGGATCCCGAGCTGTACGTCCGCTGGTTCCAGCTGGCCGCTCTGATGCCATTCTTCCGCAACCACGCGGCCGTCGGCTCCGAACGCAGCGAGCCGTGGCAGTACGGTGAACAGGCTACCGATATCATCCGTCAGATGCTTCACCTTCGCCGCCGCCTGATGCCCTACCTCTACACCCTTGCCTGGGAGGCATCGCAAACCGGCGCGCCGCTGGCCCGTCCGCTGGCCTGGCATTATCCGCAGGATCAACGCTTTTGGGTTCTGGACGACGCCTATCTACTCGGTTCAGACCTTTTGATCGCCCCGGTGGTTGAACAGGGTGCCACTTCCCGCCGGGTGCTGCTCCCCGAGGGCAGCTGGACGCACTTTTGGGATGACCGCTATTATCCTGGCGGAGAGGAGATCGAGATCGAAGCACCTTTCGAGCGCATCCCGTTCTTCATCCGGGCGGGCAGTGTGCTGCCGCTCGACGAGGATGGCCTGCTTGGCCTGCATGTCTATCCTGGCGATCACGCAGGTGAGTTCCGCTCGCATCTCTATCTGGATGCCGGCGATGGATATGGACCCAATCGCCAGTCTGTATTCACCCAGCACTGCCGCGGCAATCGGTTGATGCTGCAGTGGCGCGCTGAAGGGAATTACCCGCTGCCCGAACAGGTGCGCGTCGTTCTCCACGGCAATCAGCATGCCGCGGTCCGTATCGATGAGCAGCCGGTAGAATGGCATCCGGAGGGCCTGGTGACACAGCCTTTCGAGAATATCAAATTTGTATTACAATAATGGCATAGGCTGACAGGAGTGGGGAGAAAATCATTCGGATTTGATCGAAACAGGCCTTGCTTTTTGATCCCGGTTCTGCTATAATGCAAACTTGGCTATTTGGCCTTTTATGCATTTAACGCGCCAACCACATGCCCAGGTGGTATAAAAAACTTTGCGATTGACGTCCATTTTTAACCAGGATCCCCAGGAGATTATTACATGATGGATATGCTGCCGGTCAAATCATACTCTCGGATCAATGTGCAACTTCCGCTCCCCAACCTGATCGAGGTCCAGCTTGAATCCTTTGAACGCCTGAAAGCCTCCGGTTTGCTAGATCTCTTTCATGAGGTCTCCCCGATCGAGTCCTATAATGGCGGGATGCGGCTCTACTTCCCCAGCTATGGTCCGGAAGCCGAGCAGTGGAACCTGACCTACTGGTTCGATAAACCCAAGTACTCCATTGAGGAATGCATTGAACGCGACCTGACCTACGCCAGCCCGATGTACCTTTCCGTGCTGCTGGCCGGCCCGGAGATCGCAGAACCGATCCGCCAGGAGATCTTCCTTGGCGATTTCCCCGAGATGACCCCGAAGGGTACCTTCATTATTAACGGCACCGAACGTGTCGTCGTCTCTCAGTTGATCCGCTCTCCGGGCGCTTACTTTGAAGACCCGCGCGACCGCTCTACCGGACGCGTCCAGGCCACTGCCAAACTGATCCCGGACCGCGGTGCCTGGATGGAGTTTGAGACCCGCAAAGCTGATTACCTGACCCTCAAGTTCAACCGCAAACGCACCATCCCGGTGACCATCTTCCTGCGTGCCCTGGCCGTGATCGATGACGGTCTCAAAGACTCGCCGATCAAAGAGGGCACCGATGAGGAAATGATCTCCCTGTTTGAGGATATCGACAACAACCCCGAGCGCATGTACATTGCCGCCACCATCCGGCAGGAGCCGGATTGGGAAGTGGACGGCAAGTTCAGTGTCGCCGAACAGGCGTTGATCGAGTTCTTCAAGCGTATGCGCCCCGGCGACCCCGCCACCCTGGAAAACGCCCGTGAATTCCTCGAGACCCAGCTGTTTGATCAGCGCCACTACGATCTCGAGAAGGTCGGCCGTTACAAGCTCAATCAGCGCCTCGGCCTGGACAATGTGGTCGATCTCAAACACCGTACCATTACGAAACACGACTTTATCCAACTCATCCGCCGGATGATCCTGATCAACAACGAGGTCATCTTCCCGGATGATATCGACCACCTCGGCAACCGCCGTATCAAGACCGTCGGCGAGCTGATCCAGAACAAGCTCCGCATCGGCCTGCGCCGGATGGAGCGCGTCATCAAGGAACGTATGTCGATCCGCGACCAGAACAGCTATCGCCGATCACGCTGGTCAATATCCGTCCGGTGGTGGCCGCATTGCGCGAGTTCTTCGGCTCCAGCCAGCTCTCGCAATTTATGGAACAGACCAATCCGCTCTCCGAGCTGAAGCACAAACGGACCGTTTCTGCGCTTGGTCCTGGCGGTCTGCGCCGCGAGCGCGCCGGCTTCGATGTCCGCGACGTCCACCACTCGCACTACGGCCGCATTTGCCCGATCGAAACCCCGGAAGGTCCGAACATTGGTTTGATCGGCCGTCTGGCCTCTTTTGCCCGCGTCAACGAATATGGTTTTATCGAGACGCCCTACCGCGAGGTGATCAAATCGCTGACACCCAAGGACAAACGTCTGGTCGGCCGGCAGCTGCGCGAAGACGTGGTTGATCCCAAGACCGAGAAGGTCGTCGCCAAGGAAGGCCAACGTGTAGATGCCGATCTGGCCAAAGCGATTGCCAAACTCGATCTCAGCGAAGTGCTGGTAGTCCCGTTCGTTTCGGAAGAGATGAAGTACCTATCCGCCAACTTTGAGGATGATTACTTCATCGTCCAGGCCAGCAGCCCGATCAATGAGCACGCAGAATTTATCCGGCCGCGCATGTCCAGCCGGCATAAATCCAACTTCCAGTTCTCCGACCCGACCGAGATCGACTTTGTCGATGTCGCCCCGCACCAATTGGTCGGCATTAGCGCTGCACTGATCCCCTTCCTCGAGCATGACGATGCCAACCGCGCCTTGATGGGATCCAACATGATGTCCCAGGCCGTTCCGCTCGTCCGCCCGGAGGTCCCGCTGGTCTCCACCGGGATGGAATCGTTTGCCGCCCAGGATTCCGGCCAGGTCGTCCTGGCCCGCGCCGACGGCGAAGTGACCTCGGTTACCGGCAAGACCATCACCGTGCTCGAGACCGACGACAAAAAGGAACACACCTACTACCTGCGCAAATACCAGCGCTCCAACCAGAACACCTGCATCGACCAGCGCCCGGCTGTGGTCAAAGGCCAGCGCGTCCGGAAAGGTGATGTCATCGCCGATTCCTCCTCCACCCAGGGTGGCAACCTGGCGCTCGGTCAGAACGCCGTGATCGCCTTTGTCTCCTGGGAAGGCGGTAACTTCGAGGATGCCATTCTGATCTCTGAGCGCCTGGTTCAGGACGACCGCTTCACTTCCGTTCATATTGAGAAGTACGAGGTCGAAGCCCGCGATACCAAACTCGGCCCGGAAGAGATCACCCGCGACATTCCCAATGTCGGCGAGGAAGCGATCAAAGACCTCGACGAACACGGTATCATCCGGATCGGCGCCGAGGTCGGTCCTTCGGATATCCTGGTCGGCAAGATCACGCCCAAAGGCGAGAAGGAACTGACCCCCGAAGAGCGCCTGCTGCGAGCTATCTTCGGTGAGAAGTCCCGCGATGTCAAGGATACCTCCCTGCGCATGCCTCACGGCGAGCGCGGCAAGGTCGTTGATGTTCAGGTCTTCTCCCGGGATGATGATATCGAACTCTCTGCCGGCGTCGAGACCATGGTACGTGTATCTGTCGCCCAGCGCCGCAAGATCACCACCGGTGACAAGATGGCCGGACGCCACGGCAACAAAGGCGTGGTCTCCCAGGTCGTCCCGGTGGAGGATATGCCCTTCCTTGAGGACGGCACCCCGGTGGATATCATCCTCAACCCGCTGGGTGTTTCCAGCCGTATGAACATCGGCCAGGTGCTTGAAGTCCACCTCGGCTGGGCAGCCCGCAGCCTCGGCTTCCGGGCAGTTGTCCCGGTCTTCGATGGCGCCAACGAGCGCGAGATCGAAGCCGAACTGGCCCGCGCCTGGCTGATCGACCAATCCTGGAAGCAGACCACCCGGTCCGCCTGGGAATGGTTGATCGAATCTGATCCGGAATACGATCCTGAGATGTTCCAGGATGATGATGAGGTCCGCTCCCTGTATCTGGAAGCCTGGCTCGGTGAACGCGGTTACGATGTGTACCGCATGGTCTCCGACCGCAACTACGCCCGCCACTCCGTCCTGAAGGAATGGCTGCGCGATCGCGGCTTCAAGCCGGAAGAAATTCTGGATTATGAAGAGTTTGCAGTCTCGGTCGACAACCGTGCTCCCCAGGGCGAACGCGCTATCGAAACTTGCCTGAAGGTTTACCTGGAAGACAACGAGATCGATTTTGAGGGTCTCGAGGGCCGTGAGCTGTACGATTTCACTTATGGCAAATCCTTTGAGACCGGGCTGCCGCTGCCGATCTTCGGCAAGCAGACCCTCCGCGATGGCAAGACCGGCAGAGCTTACGACAACCCGGTGACCATCGGCGTGATGACCATGCTCAAGCTCCACCACCTGGTGGAGGACAAGGTCCATGCCCGTTCGACCGGCCCGTACAGCCTTGTCACCCAGCAGCCGCTGGGCGGTAAAGCCCAGTTCGGCGGACAGCGTTTTGGTGAGATGGAGGTCTGGGCGCTGGAAGCGTACGGCGCTGCCTACACCCTGCAGGAAATGCTGACCGTCAAGTCCGACGATGTCGTCGGGCGCGTCAAGACCTACGAAGCGATCGTCAAAGGCGAACCGATCGAGGAACCGGGCATCCCGGCCTCCTTCAAGGTTCTGGTCAAGGAACTGCAAAGCCTCGGCCTGTCGGTCGAAGCGGTCACCGATGACGGGATCATCAAGTTCGGCAAGGACGAAGACCGTAGCCGCGTGCCGCGGCTGGAGACTGGCCTGCTCGGCCTCGGCCGGGGATAAACCACACATAGAAAAATGGTTGACACTCACAGCGGCGGGACTTTCCCGCCGCTGTCTTTTTTTGGGATCTGCCGATGATTGTTATATAATAAAAGTGTCGGCCTACCCATTGGGTCATGATGCGGTCACCATGCAGTACCCTGCCCCAATGGTTTATTCCAGGCAACCATTACCAATTTCATTTTGGCGAAAGCCCGATCTTATCGATTTCAAAATATCCACATCAGCGATAGCATTTTCAGGGAAGCGGATATGAGGACTACCATTGGAGTCAGCGGCCATCGAAACCTCCCAGACGACAGCGAAGGTCTCGTCCGTGCCATCGACCAAACCCTGGTCGAGATCGAGCGTTCCTTTCCTTCACAGTCCTATTCCATCCTGTCTTCACTCGCCGAAGGTGCCGACCGCCAGATCGTCGCCCGGGCGTTTGAATTGCTTTCCGCCCGCCTGATCGTCCCGCTGCCGATGACGGTAATGGAGTATGCCAGAGATTTTAAGGCTGAGTCTTCCCGGCAGGAATTTGCGCAGTTCCTTGCTCGCGCAGATCAGGTGATCGAACTCCTCCCGCTGCCATCGCGGGATGCCGGTTATCTTTCAGCCGGTTTGTATGTGCTGGACCATTGCGGTGTCCTGATTACGATCTGGGATGGTCTGCCGGCCCGCGGAACCGGTGGCACCGGGCAGATCGTTGCGCAGGCTCGATTGATCGGTAAACCGGTCGCCTGGATCAAGATCGACCAGGCACCAGGCAATGATCCTCGATTTGAAATCATCTATGAACGATTTCCAGGTTCCGGTTCTAGGGAAGGTGATGATGAAAAGATTTCCGGGTAAGATCAAGAAAGCACTCCTGGGCTGGTGGTCCGACTACCAGTTGCCGATCATTTTGCTGGCAGGTTTGGGTTCTCTGGTTCTGGGGTTCATCGGATTCACCAAACACGGCCTGGCTGCCGGTCAGGATCGCGCCTTCCTGGACAACCTGTACCTGACGCTGGCCTTGCTTTCCATGAACACCGGTGCGGTAGATCCCCCGGTCCCGATCGAGCTTGAGCTTGCCCGCTTCCTGGTCCCCTTTCTGACTGCATACACGGCTGTCTTTGCACTCGCGTCCGTCTTCTCTCAGCAGGTCAGGCTGATCGGGCTGAACTATTATCGAGACCACATTATCATTTGCGGTCTGGGGCGCAAAGGCATCCGGCTGGCCAACCAGTTTGCCGCTCAAGGCCAGAAAGTTGTGGTCATCGAAGGAATGGAAAGCAATACCTGGATCGGCTCGGTCCGCCGCGCCGGGATCCTCGTGCTGACCGGCGATGCGACCGATCCCGAACTACTACGAAGGGTGCGCCTGAACCGGGCCAGATATCTGATCGCCGTCACAGGATCGGATGGGATCAATGCCGAAATTGCAGTCACCGCGCAACAGGTATCCAGCCGGCGTGAAAGGGGAGTGCTCACTTGCATCATCCACATCGTGGACCCGCGCTTGTGGAACCTGCTGCGGGATAAGGAACTGTATGTCGATCCCGCCTCGAACTTCCGGCTGCAGCTCTTCAATATATACGATCATGGCGCACGGCTTTTATTGCAAAGGCATTCGCCCGGTCTGCAGCAGGGGACAAATGGGACCAGCCGCCACCATCTGCTGATCATTGGCCTGGGGAAGTTAGGTGAGGCGTTGATCGTCCAGGCTGCTCTGAAATGGCAGCAGCATGGCCTGGCAGGACAAAAACTGCAAATCTCGATCATCGACCTGGCGGCGCAGGATAAGGTCCGGTCGCTCATGCTCCGCTACCAGCACCTTGGGGAGATCTGTGATTTTGAGCCGTATGATCTCAACGTAAATTCCTCAGATTTTTTCCAGGCCGACTTCCTCACGAATCCCGATAGTTCCCTCAAAGTCAGCGCCATCTATGTTTGCATGGACGATGATCCGCTCGTGCTGCATAGCGGCCTGGTGCTGTACAACAAGGTCAGGGATGCGGGAATCCCGGTGGTCGTCAGGATGGTGGAAGACGCCGGACTGGCCTCTCTGGTCCAGCCGGAGGAGCACCTGATGAATAACTACCGTAGCCTGCATGCCTTCCCGTTTCTGGATCTGACCTGCACGCCTGAATTGGTGCTGCTTGGTACGCATGAGATCATCGCCCGCGCTTTGCATGCTTCCTATCTTCAGAGTGTCCAGGATCAACCTGGCAAGGAATGGGAACAGCTGCCCGAGGAAACGCGCGAGTGGAACCGCAAACAGGCCGACCGCATCAGCCTGATCCTGGAGCGGAACGGCTACCGCATTGCCCCGCTCAGTAATTGGAAAGCGGCAGACCTGACCTTCGAAGAAACACCAGAAAAGGACGAGGTTGGGATCATGGCCTGCATGGAACATGAATTGTGGTCCCAGGAAATGCAGGCGGCCGGCTGGCAGCATGCCCCCACCCGATCAAGGGATCGCAAGACCAATCCAAATCTCGTTCAATGGGACCAACTGCCCGTAACAGAAGTGGAAAAGAACAAGCGGTTTATCCGTCAGCTGCCGTGCATTTTGGCGATGGCCGGATTCCAAATCGAGCCCAAAAATTCAGTCGCAGGCTAGTCTGATCCCCTTTTTAATTACGTTAGGAATCCGCCACAACCCCAGTTGGATTTGGCCGTGCTTGTGAAATCCTGTATAATAAAACTGGCACAAGGGAGTCCATGACCGGACGGATCTTCATCTCCTACCGCAGGGTAGACAGTCAATATGCCACCGATCAGATCTATGACTTGTTGGTGCGGCATTTTGGCGTGGGAACAGTCTTCATGGACATTGATGCCATTCCCCTCGGCGTCAACTTTCGCGATTACATCGATCAACAGGTCAGCACCAGCGATATTGTCCTGGCGGTCATTGGTGATATCTGGCTGACGGTGACTGCCCCGGATGGCCAGGTCCGCCTGCACGACCCCAACGACTTTGTCCGCCTCGAGATCGAAGCCGCCCTCAAGCAGGGTATCAAATTGATCCCGCTCTACATCGGCGGGGTGGAAGCCCTGCCCGCCGGCCAGCTCCCTGACAGTCTCCAGGAACTTTCCATGCTCAACGCCATCCGCATCCGGCGCAGCACCGACTTCGTCCCGGATGTCGAGAAGTTGATCCGCGGCCTGGACAATATCCGGGCAGAGCAGGAAGCCACCCGGGCCAAAAACCGGGCGGCGCTGGAGGTCGTTGCTGCTGCCCTCCCGGTATTCACAGAAAATTTAACCTCCTTGAAGGACCTTTCGATTGAAGAGCGGCGCCAGCGCAAAGCACTGCAGGATACCGCTGAGGACCTGGTGGTGCAGGTCTCTGTCTTGTTGGCGGAACCGGCCCGCTGCCTGCGGGTGGATCTGATGGACATCAAAAGGCGGCTGGATCAACTTGAGGATGACCTGTTCACCCTCCGGCTGAAAGCCGATCAGCGCCGCCAGGATGAAGCGCAGCGAGCGGAAATAACCGCCGCCCAGACCGCCGGCCAGCAGGCTGAGGAAACCCGCCTCGCCGCCCAGCGCGCTGCCAATCAGGCCCGCCTGCTTTCCGTCAGCGGGATGATCACCGAGATCCTCGACGAGGTTGGGAAAGTCTCTGACCTGAATGCCAAAGAACGCCGGGCACAGGCGTCTATCAAACGCAGCGGCGAAATCGCCCTGCGCTCGCTCCAGCGGGTGCTGGCGTCGACGGAAGAATTGCTGCATGCCGATGTCAGGCTGTTTCAGGACCGGCTGGACAGCCTGCATAAAGAGTACATTGATCTCACCGCCGATATTGAGGAACGCCGGGCTGCAGCTGCCGCCGCGGAAGAACAGCGCCGCCTTAAGAAGGCTGCTGCCCAATCGGCAGCAGAGGAAAAAGCCGAAACCGACCGTATCGCCAGGGAACAAGCCGCGGCAGAACGGATTGTTCGGCAACGGGAAAAGGCGGAATCTCCGGAACCGGTGGTCCCGAAGGACGATGGTAGACCAAAGCCCTCACCGGCGGCCGGGAGAACCCTCCAGTCTGTCCCGGTGTGGGCCTGGGGTGGGGGCGCGATCGTCCTGATCGCGCTGGTCTTTGGTCTCTCCCGATTATTAGGCGGTGGGTTAGCGCTCAGCCGGGCAGAAGAAACTGCCACGCCTACGATCACGGTTTCCCCCACTAAATCCATGATGCCAACCGAGACCCCGGTGTTGACTTCCACTCCCGAGACCTATGTAACTCCTACCCCAGCCCCCACCGCCGCTCCCATCGATACGAAGATCAACCCGGTTGACGGCGCTTCGATGGCCTACATCCCGGCCGGCGAGTTCCAGATGGGCAGTGATGACCCCACCATGAACGCCTCCCCGGTCCACACAGTTTACACCGATTCTTTCTGGATGTACCGCACAGAGGTGACGAACGCGATGTTCGTTTCTTTCTTACAGGCTGGAAATGATCCTGAAATTTTTAATTTAGATTTAGATAATGTAGAAGGGAATCCGCCAATTCGGCAGGTCGGAGGAGAATGGAAAGTAGCGGAAGAAAAGAAAAATCATCCGGTTTCATTTTTGAGTTGGAATGATGCCCGGGCGTATTGCGAATGGGCTGGTGGCAGGCTGCCAACTGAAGCCGAATGGGAGAAGGCGGCTCGAGGTGGTCTTGAGGGAAAATTATATCCATGGGGCGATGAAGTACCAATCGACATGAAAAACATACCAAACGGGGCTTTTTTCACATCGGCTCAGTTTTATGGAGATTACGTTCTACCCCAGGTGGGGCAGTATTTACCCAACGGTTATGGCCTCTACGATATGGCTGGAAGTGTTGGCGAGTGGGTAAATAGTTGTTATCTCGAATTTCCCTATACGGCTAATGATAACCGGGAATCGCCAGATAATTGCGAAGGTAACCAGAGGGTCATCCGTGGGGGCAACTTGCAGAAATCTGGCGCCCAGGTCTCCTTTCGTTTTGGCTCGTCAGATGGCACCACCTTTATTGCGTTTGGCTTCCGCTGTGTGATGGACGCACCATGACCGGACGGATCTTCATCTCCTACCGCCGGGCGGACAGCCAGTATGCCACCGACCAGATCTACGACTTGCTGGTACGGCAATTCGGTGTTGGCACCGTCTTCATGGATATCGACGCCATTCCCCTCGGCGTCAACTTCCGCGATTACATTGACCAGCAAGTCAGCACCAGCGATATCGTCCTGGCAGTCATCGGCGATCACTGGCTAAACGCCACCGATCTGGAAGGCAGCCTCCGCCTGCACAACCCCAACGATTTCGTCCGCCTGGAGGTCGAAGCCGCCCTCAAACAGGACATCAAACTGATCCCGCTGTTCATCGGCGGGGTCGAAGCCTTGCCCGCTGGCCAGTTACCCGATAGTCTGAAAGAACTCTCGATGCTCAACGCTATCCGCATCCGGCGCAGCACCGACTTCGTACCGGATGTCGAGAAATTGATCCGTGGCCTAGAGCACATCCGCGCCGAGCAGGCATCTGTGCGCCAGCAGCACAAAGTTGCCCTGGAAGCGATTGGCGTTGCGGTCGAGGCAGTGTCTGCCCAACTTGGAGCCCTGAACGATCTGCCAGTGCGTGAACTGCGCCAGCGGAAAGACCTGCTGGAACAGACCGAAATGCTGGCCGAGCAGGTCAGCGCCCTGCTGGCTGAACCCGCCCGCCATCTGCGGCTGGACACCGCGCCGCTTGAAGCGCAGGCAGATCGACTGGAAGACGAGGTTTTCGAACTGCAGGTCAACGTCGAGGAGCGCCGCCGCAGCCAGGTCCAGACTGCTGCCCAGCAGGCAGCTGAAACGGAGCGCCGGACCCAGGAGCAGCGGGCAGCCGAACAGGCCGCTGCCAGTAAAGCCGAGCAGGAGCGCCAGTCACACGAGGCTGCCCGGCGGGCGGAGAACCAGTCCCGCCTGTCCGCCATCTGCAGTTTGACCACCGAACTGCTGGAGGAACTCGAACGGCTCTCCGGGCTGACGATCAGTGAACGCCGCACCCAGGCAGCCATCAAACGCAGCGGGACGGTCACCATGCGCTCCCTCCAGCGCGTGCTGGCGTCGCCCGAGGAACTGCTGCATGCCGATATTGGCCTGTATCAGGGCGAATACGAGCAGTTGAGATCGAATTGGACTGATTTCACCGCCCAGGTGGATGAGCGCAAATTGATAAAAGCCGCTGAAGAAGAGCACCGCCAGCAAGCGGCAATCCGGCCGGCTGAAGTTCAACCTTCTCCTGCACCACCCCGGGAGGAAAAGAAAACAACCGCACCCCACAAGGTACCTGTCTGGGTCTGGGGCGGGGGCGCGATCATCCTGGTCGCGCTGGTCTTTGGGCTGCCCCGTGTGTTGGGCGGTGGGTTACCGCTCAGCCAGGCAGAAAAGACGGCTACTCAGGCGATTGAACCCACCAACACCCAACCTGCCCCATCCACCCAGACAGCGGCTCTCACCGAAACGCCTCCACCTACCGCCACCAATACCCTGATTCCCTCAGCCACTCCGGTGGATGAACAGACAGTCCACTATCAAGATCTGATCTCAGAAATTCAGACCACAGTCCCGGTCACATTTCAGGACGATTTTTCAGTTGTGAATTCCAGGTGGGGGATAACAAGCGAGCGCTCGTATCCCGAGATGCACATGGATTCTGGCGTCCTCGTCATGGAAGATGAATTAACACCATCGGAACCGAATGTTGCAGCAGATTGGCCGGACATGACTCGCCCCGGAGAAACATTCCCCAACTCGGGAATATTCTATGCTCAAGACTTCCTGGTCGAATTTGATGCGGCTTTTCCATTAAATCCGGTCGATGAGATCGGTTTTGAATTCCGGGGACCTTCGTATGACGATCGCGGTTACCGGTTTGTGATTTTCAGGAATAATACTTGGAAATTATTCAAAATTGAAAATGATTCAGAACGGTTGGTTGGAGGAAGCTATCAGGCTTGGTCTGCGACTTCATCCCGCCACATCCGCCTGCTGTTGGTGGATGATACCTGCGTGGTTTTTGTGAATGATGAACTGGTCTTTGCATCAGATGGATTCCCTACCGAGGTGCGGCGTAACCAGTTCTGGATCTCAGGAAATTTGGATAGGTCTGAAGCATATTTTGACAATGTCAAATTTTGGAACCTTGACAATGTGGAAATCATACCCTGATGGATTTATTTTCCACTGTTTACATCGTTTTTTCGCAGCTGTGATGGTTTCAGAGGAATTATCCGGGATAAATCCCGTATAATCAAACAGGCACGAGTGACTTTATGACCGGACGCATCTTCATCTCCTACCGCCGGGCGGACAGCCAGTATGCCACCGACCATATCTATGAGAAGCTGGTGGTGCACTTTGGCCCCGGCAGTGTATTTATGGATATCGACGCCATTCCGCTCGGCGTCAATTTCCGCGACTACATCGACCAGCAGATCGCCACCAGCGACATCGTCCTGGCGGTCATCGGCGATCACTGGCTGAATGCCGTCGACGACAAAGGCGAACCCCGCCTGCACAATCCCAACGACTTTGTCCGTCTCGAGATCGAGGCTGCCCTCAAGCAGGGCATCAAACTGATCCCGATCTACATCGGCAGCGTGCAAGCCCTGCCCGCCAAAGGTCTGCCTAAAAGTCTGCAGGACCTGCCGATGCTCAACGCCACCCAGATCCGGCGCGGCAACGACTTTTACCCCGATGTCGAGAAACTGATCCGCGGCCTGGAGCAGATCTTTTCGGAACAGGCCGAACGCCGGGATGCGAATGTCTCCGCCCTGACCAAATTCCAGAGTACAGCTGGCGAGATCACCTCCCGCCTCTCCGGGATCGAAGCCTCGCTCATTCAGGAGATGCGCAAGCGCACCCAGCTCGAGCGCGATGCCCAGCGTCTCTCCGACCAGATCGCCGAATACCTTAAAGACCCCGGCAAGCAGCTGCATGCCGATGTCGGCGCATTGCGGGACCAGCTCGAACGCCTGCAGGATAATTTAATGGAGCTGCATATGCAGGTCGAAGCCCGCAAACAGGGCCGGACGATCGAACCTGAGCCTGCACCGGCTGATGCACTGCCGCCGCCTGAAAAAGTCCGGGCGGTGAAACCGAAGCCAATCCGCCAGCAGGCTCAACCCGCCTCGCGCCGGCAGAAAGCCGCCGAGCAAGGCTCTCTCTTGCAAAGAGTGCCGGTCTGGGCCTGGGGTGCCGGGCTGGCAGTCGTGCTGCTGGTCGTGGCCGGCGTGGTCTTTGGTCCTTCCATTATTGAGAGCCTCTCCGCCGGGGTAAGTCAAAATGGCGGCCTCCTGCAAACCAGCGATTCCGCCGCCAACCAAATTGACGAAATCCAGGCTGGAGAAGGTCTATTCACCTGGGTCCAGTCCCAATCGCAGCGCACCCCGGACTTTCTGGAAGATTTCTCTGTCTCCCTGGCTTCCTGGGATCAGGTTGTCTTTTCCGATCAGACCATCGGTGACCTGGTTCAGGATGGCGTGCTGCGTATCCAGGATACGCCGGCAGAACGAACCGGGTACACTTATAACGCCGGGTCATTCTCGGATTACCTCCTCCAATTCGAATATATTCAATTCCAGCCAGGCAGCGGAGCCACTGAATCCCTCGAGGTTACCTTTCGGAGAATGTCCCAGCAATGGTACGTCCTTGAACTCCGGCAGAACGGCCATTGGGAACTGCGCATCGACACCAGTTCTACAGGCTCAACCCTCCTCACCCAGGGTAATCTCTCTGGCGGGCTTGAGGCTGGCACGCACCTTATCCAGCTCCTCGATTGGGGGGATCAGATTACCATCTGGCTGGATGGGGAGAAACTGACCTCCGCCACGGATCGCGAGATCACGGAAGGAACGCTCGACATTTTCGTATCCTCCACCCAGCCGATCGATGCCGCCTTCGATAACATCCAGGTTTGGGACCTCTCCGAAAATGAACTTCCACGCTGGGTCGGAGCGCTCGATCCGAAAGCCTTCTATACCCCCATCCGGGATTACCTGGCCCTGGCGCCTCCCACTTTCCAGGACGATTTTGAGGCTTACCAACCCTACTGGGATGTGATGAATATTGATTTCAACGCCACCAAGCCGGTTGACTTGACTGTCCTTGTCCGTGACGGAGAAGTTCATCTGGCTTCGGCCGAAGATCTCGAAGGCGGTGCCTTTGTCCTCAATTTTCCTGACCTCAGTGCCCAGGATTATGCCTTGAAGTATGATTTCTATTTCAAAGAACCAGGGGATAGCGCACTCCTGTCCGCTGCGGTTACTGCATCCTGGGGTCCAATAGAGAACAAACTGCATTACTATGTGTATTGTGATCTCTACCTGGATCGCCCGGAGACCTGGTGCGGACTGAACCACACCGATGACGCTGACCGGTATGAAGAGGTCCTCAACTTTAACCGCCCATTTCTGCCCGGCATCGATCAGCCTGTCACCCTGCTCCTCATCTCCGCACAGGGGAAACTGGCCATCTTCCTGGACGGCTATTTTATGGGCTTTGTGGACAACCTGGAGCAGAACGAACAGCAGCTCACGATCAGCTTCAGCAATAACGATGAAGAAGTTGAATTCGAAGCTGTGATCGACAATCTACAGTTCTGGAACCTGGACGGAGGCGCTCTCGAGGCCTGGACGCTTTATCGCCAGACCGAGGATCCGGTCCTTGAATACCTGGCTACCACTGCCCCCACCTTCCAGGAGGATTTCCAGGATTACCAGCCCTATTGGGACCAGATGCAGATCAGGTACAATGAGAACAAAGTGGTCCCGCTTTCGCAAACTGTGGCCGATGGCGTCCTCGACCTGCATGCGGTAGAAGGCGTGGATTCAGGAAATTTCATTCTCGATTTCCCCCAGCTGACCGGCCGCGCTTTTGCCCTCCAATATGATTTTCACTTTACCGATCCAACCTTTCCGTTTGGCACCGGAACGGCATCTGGATTGACAACCGCCATCCAAACCTATTGGGATGCCTCCGATCAACAGGAGGGGTATGCACCTTATTGTGATTTTTGGAATCAGACCATGTACGGCTGTGGGCTGTATAAGTGGGATCAGAATGGGATCGAAGATTTAACTGCAGAACCTATGCCAGCGGTAGATATCTTCGCCCCGCACACCCTGCTGGTGATCTTTTATGACGGCCGATTTGTTGCCTTTCTAGATGGGGCGATCACTGGTGTTGCGGAACGCCTTGAGTTCTTCGATCAGCACATCAGCATCTCAATCGGATCAACAGTAAATCTTGGAAAATTCGACGGCCAGATCGACAACATCCGTTTTTGGAACCTGGACGGAATAACCTTAACTCCCTGATACTCCTACAAGAAGTCAACTAGCACATCGATGACCAGGCGGGGATCGCGGTCGGCCGTGGTATAATTCCGCATAGAAATTAGCATGAGAAAATTGGTCAACGAACTCTCCTATCCTCACCTCATCCTGATCGCGTTCATCACCGTCAGCCTGCTGCTGGGCATTATTTTCGTACCCGATTTTGGGGTCAGCATTGATGAAGGAGCCGAGTTCAGGCGTTCATCCCTCAGCCTGAAAATCTATACCAACCAGCTTACAGAAGCACCCCTGGTCGCATTTAATGATACCGACGAGAATGAAAAGTATTACGGCACCGCCGTCACCATCCTCGCCCGGATCGCAGAGACCACCTTGTTCCCAAATATGGACCACCAAACTTTCGTGGTCGCCCATTACATCTATTTTCTCTCATTCCTGGCTGCGGTGGTCGGGATCTATCTGCTCAGCCGCCAGTTTGTGTCCGATTGGGCCAGCCTGTTCGTTGCGCTGTTCTTCGGTACCCAGCCGTTACTGGTGGGGCATGCGTTCATCAACCCCAAAGATACACCGTTACTGGCCGTCTTCATGCTGGCGGTGGTCACCGGTTTTCGGATGGTCGACCATTGGACCGAGCACGCCCCGGAATCCCGGCCCGGTGGTTCCCCGCGCGGCTGGCTGCCGCTGCTCGGCGGTTTGGCAGTCCTGTTATGGTCCTCCCCGTTGGTCATCCGGCTGGTCCAGGACGCAATCACCGCGGGCTATCAAGCTCAGGGTCAGGGAATTCTCGGCACCCTGTTTGCCCGTCTGACCCAATCCGGGCTGCTGGAAGATTATCTGGTTGCCGCCCATCTCCGTATGCTGCAGTTTTACAAGTGGGCTGCCATTGCGGGCAGTGTCCTGGTCGTCGTTTTAGCCCTGCGCCATCACCGGAAGGCCGGCCCGCAGACCATTAGCGTCCTTCCCATGCTCCTGGCTGGGTTGGTCTGGGGGATCGCCATCTCGACCCGCACGATCGCCCTGGCCGCCGGCGGCATAGTCGGCTTGTATGCCTTGTTCCGCTTTGGCCGCCAGGCTATCCGACCGCTGCTTGGTTATACCTTGCTTGCGGCAATTTTCAGTTATCTTACCTGGCCTTTTCTGTGGGCTTATGGCATCGGTGGTCTGATCAAATCATTCACCTTCTGGGCAGATCATGTCTGGGTGGGTCAGATCCTATTCGATGGACTCCGCTACCCGGAGAACCAACTGCCCTGGTACTACCTCCCGAAATTACTGAGGATCCAATTCACCGTGCCGCTGGTCTTATTGGCAATTGGGGGGATCGTCTTGACCGTGGTGTTCCTTTCTCGCCGCCGACCGGACGCACCGCGCTTCGCTCTCATGCTGGCCTGGCTGCTGCTGCCAGTTCTGTATGTGATCGCAGCCCGGCCAACGATGTACAATAACTTTCGCCAGTTTTTGTTCATCACGCCGCCCTTGTTCATATATGCCGGCGTGGCTTTCGAAGAAATCTTGGAGCGCATCCGTCACCGGTCTGTCGCCGTGCTGTTCGCGCTCCTCATGATTGTCCCGGGTCCGGTGGGGATCGTTGATCTGCATCCGCTGCAGTACAGTTTTTTCAACCAGTTCGTTGGCGGCTTTGAGAGTGCGGTTCAGTCTTACGAGACCGACTACTGGGATGTCGGCTGGGCAGTGTTGGATGATCTGGTCGAAGAGACCATTCCGGAGGGCAGTTCGGTGATGATCTGGCGCGACCGGGATTTTGCCAACCGTTATTTTGAGGAGGAATTCCCCCTCGAAATTTACCGCGCAGGTTCGGAACTGAATTTTTCCACCAATGAGTACGCCATCGTCCGCTATCACCACTATCAAGTCCGGCAATCCCTCCAGGGTTACACCAAATTGGCCGTATTGGATGTCGGCGGGATCCCGATTTATACGATCTATAAAAACCAGGACTGAGCAAACGCTTTCCAAGCCGATGAAACCCCTTCCGACTTCTGGCAAAATCCTTGACGCTTTGCCTGTAAAATGCTAAAATCCTCATTCGTGGCTGTGCTTTAAGTACCTACCATGGGCAATCGCCCTGTATATTTTTCAAAGCAGATCGGATCGAGGCCATCATGCACGATAAGATGGCCTTGGTTTTTGGAAAAACGCCAGCACAGCCAGACAATTGTCAGTCGAAGTATTTATCGGAGGCGAACGTGCCAACAATTAATCAGTTGGTCCGCAAGGGCCGCACAAGCAAACGGAAGAAGAGCAAAGCCCCGGCGCTTCAGTATGTCTTTAATACATACAAGCAGCGTCGCATCCAGCAGCCCAAGGGCGCGCCGCAGAAACGCGGCGTCTGTACCGTGGTCCGCACCATGACCCCCAAGAAACCGAACTCAGCGCTCCGCAAGATCGCCCGTGTCCGGTTGTCCAACGGGCTGGAAGTTACCGCCTACATCCCTGGCGAAGGTCACACCCTCCAGGAGCACAGCGTGGTGCTCGTGCGAGGCGGCCGTGTCAAGGACCTGCCCGGTGTGCGTTATCACATCGTGCGCGGTACGCTGGACAGCACTGGTGTCAACAACCGCAAGCAGGGCCGTTCCAAATACGGTGCCAAGCGCCCCAAGTAGCAAAGAGAGTGTGAAGTATGTCGCGCAGAGATAAACCCTCAAAGAGAGTAGCTGAACCCGATCCGCGTTTCAACGACCGGCAGGTTCAGTCCTTCATCAACCGTGTGATGAAGGATGGCAAGAAATCGACCGCCACCAGCGTGGTCTACGGTGCCTTCGACCTGATCCAGGAACGTACCGGAAAACCCGGGCTTGAGGTCTTTAAGGCCGCCATGAAGGAAGTCTCCCCGATCATGGAGGTCCGTCCCCGCCGTGTTGGCGGCGCGACCTACCAGGTACCGATGGAAGTCGACCCACACCGGCAGTTCGCTC
Organism: Anaerolineales bacterium; assembly: GCA_020059485.1. Classification (GTDB taxonomy): domain Bacteria; phylum Chloroflexota; class Anaerolineae; order Anaerolineales; family UBA11579; genus UBA11579. The sequence continues at coordinate 2,416 of JAGVCA010000021.1, read as the reverse complement.
TGGCGGTCCGCTGGCTGCTGATGGCCACCCGCAATCGCGGCGGCAAATCCTTCTCCGAAAAACTGGCTGCCGAACTGATGGAAGCCGCCAACGGACAGGGCGCTGCCGTCCGCCGCAAGGAAGAAGCCCACAAAATGGCAGAGGCCAATCGCGCCTTCTCCCATTACCGGGTCTAATCCCTACCCTTACTCATTTTATAGGTGAATGGTCTTACCAAAATGGCTGCAGTAAACGAATTTTCTCTCAAAAGGACACGCAATATCGGCATTATTGCCCATATTGACGCTGGTAAGACCACAACCACCGAACGGATCCTGTTCTACACTGGCAAGACCCACCGCATCGGCTCGGTTGATGACGGCACCACTGTCACCGACTGGATGGAGCAGGAGCGCGAGCGCGGAATTACGATCGTGTCTGCCGCCGTCACCGCCGAATGGAAGGATCATCGCATTAACATCATCGACACCCCCGGCCATATCGATTTCACGGCCGAAGTGCAGCGCTCCCTCCGGGTGCTGGATGGCGGTATCGTGGTCTTTGATGCTGTTCAGGGTGTCGAGCCGCAGAGTGAGACAGTTTGGCGCCAGGCAGACCGTTACCTGGTCCCCCGCATTTGCTTCATTAATAAGATGGACCGTGTCGGCGCTTCCTATGATCGTTCGATCCAGTCGATCCGCGACCGCTTGGGGGCCAACCCGATCCCGGTTCAGCTCCCGATCGGCTCAGAGTCGGAATTCAGCGGCGTGGTCGACCTATTCGAGATGAAAGCGCAGCAGTGGAAGGACAGTCTTGGCGCTGAGCCTGAACAAACCGAGATCCCGACCGACATGCTTTCCGCCGCCAAGATCGCCCGTGAGGCCATGGTGGAATCCATCGCCGAACTAGATGATGATCTGACCCTTAAATACCTTGAAGGTCAGGAGATCAGCATCGATGAGCTTAAAACCGCCTTGCGCAAAGGGATCCTTGAAAATACCGCCACTGCAGTCTACTGTGGTTCCTCGCTCAAGAACAAAGGCGTCCAGCCGGTCATTGATGCGGTTGTAGAATTCCTGCCTTCCCCGCTGGATATTCCTGCAGTCAAGGGTATCCATCCCAAGACCGAGGAGATCATTGAACGCCACCCCGATCCGGAAGAACCGATGAGCGCACTGGTGTTCAAGATCGTCACCGATCCCTATGTCGGCCGCCTGGCTTATTTCCGGGTATATTCCGGTGTGATCAGCTCCAACTCCGCCGTACTGAACTCCTCCAAGAAGAAGCGCGAGCGCATTGGCCGCCTGATCCGTATGTACGCCGACCGCCGCGAAGAGGTCGATGAGATCAAGGCTGGCGATATTGGCGCAGTCCTCGGTTTGAAGGAAACTTTCACCGGCGACACCCTGTGCAACGAAGGCCAGCAGATCATCCTCGAATCGATCTCCTTCCCGGACCCGGTCATCTCGATCGCTATCGAGCCCAAGACCGCTGCCGACCAGGACAAAATGGCGGAAGCCCTCCGCCGCCTGGCTGAAGAAGACCCGACCTTCCAGGTCCGCACCGATTCCGAAACTGGCCAGACCGTGATCGCAGGTATGGGTGAGCTTCACCTTGAGATCCTGGTCGACCGCATGCTGCGCGAGTTCAAGGTGCAGGCCAATGTCGGCCGGCCGCGCGTTGCTTACCGGGAGACTATTACCCGCCCGGTGGAACAGGTCAATTACCGCTATGTCAAGCAGACCGGTGGCCGCGGCCAGTATGGCCATGTCGTCATCAGCCTTGAACCAGGCGAACCCGGCAGTGGCGTGATCTTTGAAGACCGCATCACCGGCGGCTCGATCCCCCGGGAATACATCCCGGCTGTGGGGAAGGGCGTTCTCGAAGCTGCCGAAGGCGGTGTTATTTCCGGTTATCCGGTTGTGGATATTCACGTTACCCTGCTGGACGGCTCGTTCCACGAGGTCGACTCCAGCGAAATGGCCTTCAAAATGGCCGGCACCTTTGCCTTCAAGGAAGGCTTGCAAAAAGGCGCTTCCACTTTGATCGAACCGGTCATGAAGGTTGAGGTTGTCATGCCCGAGGAATACCTCGGCGAGGTCGTCGGCCAGCTCAACAGCCGGCGCGGCGAGATCCAGGGCATGGAAATGCGCCCCGGGAATGCCCAGGCAGTCCGGGCGATGGTCCCGCTGGCAGAGATGTTCGGTTATGCGACCGAGCTGCGCTCAGCCACCCAGGGACGCGGCGTTTTTACGATGGAATTTGATCATTACGCCCGTGTTTCTGAAAAAGAAATGGCAAAACGGTAATAATAAATAATAGAAACAGCAGAGCATTTATAAGGAGTATGAGGCAATGGCAAAGCAAGTATTCGATCGAAGCAAACCACATCTGAACGTGGGCACGATGGGACACATCGACCACGGCAAGACCACGC